>JAFGEY010000103.1 GCA_016931365.1 Anaerolineae bacterium | reverse complement strand
TCGTGGAGCTTGTTCCCTTTTTGAAATCGCTCTCGGAAGCCAGCGGCGTCTCCGGCTATGAGGATGAGGTGCGCCGGATCGTGCAGGCCAAGTTTGCCGCTCTGGCCGACGAGGTGCGTGTCGATGCGATGGGCAACGTCATTGCCCTCAAGCGCGGCACTGGCCCGGAACCGCGCCGTCGAATCATGCTTGCCGGGCACATGGATGAGATTGGCCTGATCGTCACTGTGCTCGACAAGGGCTTTTTGCGCTTCACCCAGGTGGGTGGATTTGACGTACGCACGCTGATGGGCCAGGAAGTGACCGTCCACGGTTCCACCGTGAATGGGCGCAAAGACCTGCCCGGCATCATCGGCTGCCGCCCGCCGCACGTGCTCAACGAAGAAGATCGCAGCAAGCCGATGCCGATGGATCAATTGTTCATCGATGTCGGTTTGACCCAGGACGAACTCCAAAAGGTCGTCCGCCCCGGCGATCTGATCACTATCCGCCGGCCGTTCACTGAGTTGCAGAACGGCCTGGTATGCGGCAAGGCGTTCGACGATCGCGCAGCGGTGACCTGCATTGCCGAATGCCTCGACCTGCTGCAAGGGCTGCGGCACGAGTGGGATGTTTACGCTGTGGCGACAGTGCAGGAAGAAGTTGGCCTGCGTGGGGCGATCACCAGCGCCTATGGCATCGTGCCCGACGTGGGCATTGCCATCGATGTGGGGTTTGGCCGCCAACCCGGCGTGCCTGAAGGCATTGCCATCGATCTCAACAAAGGCCCGTCGTTGTGCATGGGGCCAAACATGCATCCGGCTGTTTTTGAGGGGCTGAAATCGACCGCGATCGAGCATGAAATTCCTTTCCAGACCGATGTCTCGGAACGCGGACAGACCGGCACCGACGCAGGCGCGATCCAGGTGACGCGCGAAGGCATCCCCACCGGATTGTTGAGCATCCCGCTCAGGAGCATGCACACGCCGATCGAGACGCTGTCGATCAAGGATGTGGCGCGCACCGGACGCTTGCTGGCCTATTTCATCGCCGGGCTGGACGAGGCTTTTATCGATGACATGGCCTGGAAAATGCCGGAAGGAGAAGCCCAATGAACTGGAAACGATTGGAAGCACTATCAAACGCATTTGGGCCCTCAGGCGGCGAAGAAGCAGTGCGCCGGGTGGTGGTCGAGGCGATCAAGGATCGGGTGGACGAGTTCAAGGTCGATCACCTGGGCAATGTGATCGCTGTGCAAAAAGGCACCGCCAACGCCGGGTTCAAGGTGATGGTCGCCGCACATATGGACGAAGTGGGGCTGATCATCTCGCACGCCGACGAGAACGGACTGATCCATTTCAAAAAGATCGGCGGGATCGACGACCGCGTGCTGCCGGCCAAGACGGTGCGCATAGGCAAGGACAAACTCCCCGGCTTAATCTGCATCAAGCCGGTGCACCTGACCACACCGCAGGAGCGCGGACAGGTGATACCGCACGACCAGATGGCGATCGACATCGGTGTGAGCAGCAAGGCCGAGGCCGAAAAGCTGGTCAAACAGGGCGATTACGCCGTGTTTGATACCACCTTTGAGGACCTGGGCAGCGTGGTCAAGGGCAAGTCCTTTGACGACCGCGCCGGGTGCGCCGTGTTGATTGAATTGATCGAACAAGGGCCTTACCCGTTCGATTTTTATCCTGTTTTTACGACAATGGAAGAAGTGGGCCTGCGCGGCGCGCGCGTGGCTGGGTTTAGCGTGATGCCCAACGCAGCCTTTGTGCTCGAAGGCACCATCTGCGACGACAGCCCCAAGGATCGCGACATCAGCCCGACTACCGAGGTGGGCAAAGGCCCGGCGATCAGTGTGATGGATCAGTCGGTGATCGCCGACCCGCGTCTGGTCAAGCTGGTGATCGACACCGCCCAGGCGGAGGGCATTCCCTACCAGTTCAAGCAGCCTGGCAAAGGCGGCACCGACGCGGGCGCGATTCACCTGGCGCAGACCGGTGTGCCGACCGTGCCGGTGTCGGTGCCTAGCCGCTATATCCACTCGCCGGTGTCGTTGTTGAGCAAAACTGATTTTGAAAACACCGTCAAACTGATGGCAGCCACGTTGCAGCGGCTTACCCCCGACGTCGTTGCCGAGCGTGAATGGCAATTTCGGGAAAATAACTAGTCCAGGTTAAGCCATTTGTAAAATGATAACGGCACAAAGAAAAGATAATTTGCGGAATTGCAGTCAAGGAGGACAAGATGAAAGATACAATCAAGAAACTGGTTGAAGCGTTTGGCCCGTCGGGCTATGAGGATCAAGTACGCGCCATTATCAAAGAGGAAATCGCCGGCCTGGTCGATGAGGTGCGCGTCGACGCGTTGGGCAACCTGATTGCGCTGAAGAAGGCCAGCACTGCCGAAGGCGTTGCCGGTAAAAGAATTATGCTCTCGGCGCACATGGACGAGATCGGCGTGATCGTCTCGTACGTCGACGAGAAGGGCTTTTTGCGAATCAATCCCATCGGCGGCGTGCGCACGCTGTATGAGGTGATGGGGCGCGTGCGATTTGTCAACGGCACGGTGGGCGTGATCGGCGTGGACAAGATGGACGATCCGAACAAAGTTCCGCCGATGGACAGGCTGTTTGTCGATGTGGGCGCGACCAGCCGCGAAGACTGCCCGGTCAAGGTTGGCGACGTGGCCTGCTTTTTGCAGCCGATGGTGGAGATTGGCAAGAATCTTACTTCAAAAGCGATGGACGACCGCGTCGCCTGCGCGGTGTTGATCGGCGCGCTGCGCGAGTTGTCGTCGTCACACGACGCAGGGTCGCCACACGATCTTTATTTTGTGTTCAGCGCGCAAGAAGAAGTGGGCCTGCGCGGGGCGACAACCAGCGCCTATGGTATTATGCCGGATTTGGGCCTGGCCGTCGATGTGACGCTCTCGCCGGACACGCCCGAACCGGCGGTCAAGATGGCCGTCGAATTGGGCAAAGGCCCGGCGATCAAGGTCAAGGATGGCGGCATGCTGGCTACGCCGTGGGTCAAGGAGTGGATGATCGCCACGGCGGAGAAAAACGGGATTCCATACCAGCTCGAAGTGCTGCTTGGCGGCAGCACCGATGCGCGTGCGATCCAGACCACGCAGGCAGGCGTGCCGTCGGGATGTCTGTCGATCCCCACCCGTTACGTGCACTCACCGTCGGAGACAGTCAGCTATGCGGATGTGCTGAACTCGATCAAGCTGATGGTCGCCTTGCTGTCGAATCCGATTGAAAAATAAGGATTTGTCAAATCCGGCGGATTTGACAAATCCGGTGATTGCCTGTATAGTACGATCTAGATATAAATCCGCACACTTGAGTTTATGAACGATCTAGACCCTGACCCTGATTTAACTGAATATCATTGCAATTTCATATTCTAGCCCAACAACAGAACTAACGATTTGGAGCCTGGCGCTTCGGATCGTTAGTTTCTGTTGTTTTTTGTTTATATTTATGGTTGAAAAAAGGAGAAGCTGTAAACTATGGGGAAAATACGACGCCTGGTCCTGGATACGCTCAAGCCGCATGATCCTTCGATCATTCTGCTTTCGCAAAGCTTGAGCGAACTGCCGGGTGTGGAGGCGGTCAACATCAGCATTTACGAGATGGATCGCAAGGTGGAAAACGCCAAGATTACCATCGAAGGCGGCGACGTCAATTTTGAACAGGTCAGCCAGATAATCGCCGATGCCGGCGCGGCGATCCATTCGATCGACGAAGTGGTGGCCGGCAAGATCATCATCGACGATGCAAACACGCCACAAGACCCACGGCAGATGATGTAGAGACGAGGTAACTGTCCGGCCCGCGTTGGTCGAGTAGCGGCAGACGCGGCGTGCTGGCATGTCGTGCCAGCGCGCCGCATCTGAAACGCATCGGCCAACGCAGGGTTCCTATGGCCGAGCAGTCGCGCGATCAAAGCCGTTATTCCTGGCTTTTTGATTGCATCCCTGAAACAAGAAAGGCAAACATAAATGAATCCGCTGCGCAAACGGCTTGAAACATTGCGCGAGTACAACGAGATTTCGGAGGCTGGGCTGATCGCGCGCCGGGCTTTTGTAAACAACTCGTTTGACGGCGTGTTGACCATGATCGGCGTGGTGATGGGAAGCATGTTCGTTGGTGTAGACGACGCCAAAGTGATCCTTGTCACCGGGCTGTCTACTGCATTTTCAATCGGCATCTCAGGCGGCTGGGGCGCTTATCTCGCCGAATCGGCAGAACGAGAACATGCGCTTGAAGAACTCGAACAGGTGACGCTGACCGATCTCCAGGATACAAAAATCGGCAAAGCTTCGCGTATGGCAGTCAAGGTCGTCGCCGCAGTCGATGGCTTGTCACCCTTTGCAGCAGCATTGCTGGTCGTCATCCCCTTTTTCTTTGCGCCACTGCTGCCCTCGATCCAATATGCCTACTATACGTCCATCACAATGGCGCTGCTAGCGCTCTTTGGACTGGGTATCTTTTTGGGGAATGTGTCCAAGCGCAGTATGTTTGTCTCAGGGATCAAGACCACCATTGCCGGCCTAGCGTGCATAGCTCTCAGCTTTTTTGTTGAGCGGTTGTCTCGATAACGACCACTTATCATTCTCCTCCAACAGCCAGACGTCCATTTTACCTTTCTCCCAATCTATAGTAAAATCACCTTTATCTAGCTTATGATCGCCCCGTGGAAAATGTTAAGAGGAGCATATCTATGGCGACGGATGTCAAGTGGTACAATGTGTCTATTCCTGACGCAGCGGCCCGACTGGAAACCGATCTCCAACAAGGTCTGTCGGCAGCACAGGTGGCGCAGCGGCAGGCCGAGTTTGGCCCCAATGAACTCGCCGAACACCCACGGCCCGGTTTTTTAGCCCGTCTGTGGGCGCAGTTGAATGACTTTTTGATCCTGATCTTGATCGTCTCGGCGATCGTTTCTGCGATCATTGGTTGGAACGAGTTCAGGCACTCGGGCGAAGTCACCGAATTTATCGACGCTTTTGCCATTATGGCGATTGTCGCCCTCAACGCAATCCTGGGGCTGGTACAGGAGGGGCGCGCCGAACAGGCGCTGGCGGCCTTGAAAAAGATGGCGGCCCCTAACGCGACCGTGATCCGCGACGGCCATCAGCAAATAGCGCCTGCGTCGACCCTGGTACCGGGCGACCTGGTGGTGCTGGAGACGGGCAATTACGTGCCCGCCGACGTGCGGCTGATCGAAAGCGTCAACCTGCGCATTGAGGAAGCGTCGCTCACCGGCGAATCGGTGCCGGTAGAAAAATACGCCGACCTGATCGTGCCCCAAGATGCTGGCACCGGCGACCGGCGCAACAGCGGTTATATGAGCACCACTGTCACCTATGGGCGCGGGCAAGGCGTCGTCGTCGCGACGGGGATGAAAACCGAGATTGGCAAAATTGCCGAAATGATCCAGACGACCGAAGAAGACGCCACGCCGCTGCAAATCAAGCTGGAGCAGTTGGGCAAGTGGCTGGGCATCGCCTCGCTGATTATCTGCGGCATCGTTGGTGTGATCGGCATTGTGCGCGACACCGATCTGAATCTGATCTTTTCGGCGGGCATTGGCGCTTATTTCTCAGCTTCGCTTGAGACGCTGGTCGATATGTTCATGATCGCGGTCAGCCTGGCCATTGCTGCCGTGCCGGAAGGACTGCCGGCGGTGGTCACGATCTGTCTGGCCCTGGGTATGCAACAGATGATCAAACGCCATGCGCTGATCCGCCGCCTGCCCGCCGTGGAGACGCTCGGTTCGGCGACGGCCATCTGCTCCGACAAGACCGGCACGCTGACCCAGAACCAGATGACCGTCACCGCAGTGTACGCCGACAGTACCTTGATCCAGGTTTCCGGGCAGGGATACGCGCCCGTGGGCGTGTTCAGCGAAGATGGCGGCCCGGTGACGGCGGAAACCTATCCCGGCCTGGCCAAATTGACCCGGGCCTCGCTTCTGTGCAACGACGCCAAGCTAGAGCGCAATCCAGACGTCGAAGACGAATGGCGAATGGTCGGCGATCCGACCGAAGGAGCGCTGGTGGTTCTGGCGGCCAAGGCCGGCTTGTGGCGCGATGAGGTTTCCAGGCAATATCCCCGCGTAGATGAAGTGCCGTTCGACTCAAAGCGCAAGCGGATGTCGACCATCCATCAGATGCCGGATGGCGCTTATGAGGTTTATGTCAAAGGCGCGCCGGACATGATGATCGAACTGTGCGACCGCATCTATGTTGATGGAAAGGTCTACCCAATGACGCCGGAGCGCCAAGCGCGCGCGCTAGAAGTCAACCGCGAGCTGGCCTCCAATGCCCTGCGCGTGCTCGGGGTGGCGTATCGCCCGTTGGATGAAAAACCCGAACATCCGACGGCGGAGGACATCGAGCAGAATATGGTCTTTGTCGGCCTCGTCGGCATGATCGACCCGGCGCGGGCTGAAGTGCGCCCGGCCATTGCCACCGCCCGGCACGCCGGAATCAAAACGGCCATGGTCACAGGCGATTATGAGGACACCGCCGTTGCCATCGCCAAAGAACTGGAACTGCTCCGCAAAGATGATGACGTGGACAAGATGGTGCTCTCTGGCAGCGAACTCGATCAGATTTCGGACGAACAACTGATCGAAATGGTCAACGACGTGGTGGTCTATGCCCGTGTTTCGCCGGAGCACAAGGTGCGCATTGTCGACGCGCACAAGCAGCGCGGCCACATCGTGGCGATGACCGGCGATGGCGTCAACGATGCACCGGCGCTCAAGCGCGCCAGCATCGGTGTGGCGATGGGCATCACCGGCACCGATGTCTCCAAAGAGACTGCCGATATGGTGCTCACCGACGACAACTATGCGTCGATCGTCGCCGCGGTGGAGGAGGGGCGGATTATTTTCTCCAACATCCGCAAGTTTGTCTATTATTTGCTCTCTTGTAACATGGGCGAGATCATGATCCTCTTTGTGGCAATGATCTTTAACCTGCCTCTGCCGCTAACCGCGCTGCAACTGCTGGTGCTGAACTTGGTGACCGACGGCGCGCCCGCGCTGGCGCTGGGGATGGAAAAAGGCGATCCCGACATTATGAACCTCAAGCCGCGCCGTGTCGATGAGCCGATCATCAACGGTGCGATGATCGGTGGCACGATTGTGCAGACCCTGGCCATCGCCGGATCGGTGCTGGCGGCCTTTTTGATCGGTTTGAATCGCTTTGGATACTGGACTTTGTCCGGCCTCGCCGCCGAAGAAGCGCTCAGGCACGCGCAGACGATGTCTTTTGTCACCCTTTCTGCGTCCGAGTTGTTCCGCGCCTACACCGCGCGCTCCGAGCGTTATTCGGTGTTCAGCATTGGATTGTTCGGCAACAAGGTGATGCAATGGGCGGTGCTCGGGTCGCTGCTGGTTTTGCTGGCAACGGTATACATCCCTGGCCTGAACACGGCTGTTTTCAACAACATGCCGCTTGACTTTGCTGACTGGCTGGCCGTGGCCCCGCTGATGCTGGTGCCGGCCGCGGTGGCCGAAGTCAACAAGATGGTCGTGTTGTGGTTGAGCAAGCGCCAGCAGATGGTTGAAGCCTAGGAGCGTACTGAAAAACCCCGATTTGCCACAGAGAGCACCGAGAACACGCGGATGAGTACATCCGAGAGATATAAAGCACTGTGTAATATCTTGGATTTTCAAAGAATGGCAAAATTTTCCGAGATCTCTGCGCCCTCTGTGGCTAAAAATGGACTTTTTCAGCAGCCTCCTAGCGGATTCATGATCGAATGGTAACTGCGCACGACACGGGTTTCATGTGTATCATACTCTTGTGGTCAAACTGCATTTGACAGAATCGACCAGTTTGAGTATAATACACCTTTGCTGGCAACAAGGCTTCCCCCTTGGAGGCTGTTTAACCATAGGGGGATTTTGTTTGCCAACGGGAACCATAGGGTCTATTCTCCAAGATTCTTGTTTGCAATGGAAACCATTGCCTGTGTAAGGATCTTTCCGAGCGGCCTGGCCCTATTTAGTTCCGATTTATTCGGGATAGGAGGAATGCACTGTGTACGCAATCGTAGAGACGGGCGGAAAGCAATACAAGGTCAATGCCGGGCAGGTTGTTGATGTCGAGTTGTTGCCTCAGTCGATTGGCGACAGCCTGGAATTGACCCAAGTATTGATGGTTGTAGATGATCAAAATGTAACAGTTGGCAATCCGGTGGTGGCTGGCGCAGTCGTCAAGGCGACAGTGACCGAGCAGGTTGGCGGTCCCAAGGTCCGGATGTTCAGATATACGGGCAAAAAGTATCGTCGGCGTTCGGGCCATCGACAGCAGTATACCCGGCTGCACATCGACGAGATCACCGTAGGTTAAGGGAGCAGACAATGGCACACAAAAAGGGAAGCGGTTCAGCAAAAAACGGCCGCGACAGCGTCTCTAAGCGTCGAGGCGTCAAAAAATTCGGTGGCGAATACGTCATCCCCGGCAATATCATCGTCCGCCAATGCGGCACTCGGTTCCATCCAGGCACAAACGTGGGGATGGGCAAGGATTATACCCTGTTTTCGACTGTCGAGGGCTATGTCAAGTTTGAGTTCATCTCTGGTGGAAATGGCCGCCGGCAGGTGAGCGTGTACTCGGAGAGGGAGTAGAGACATGAAGGAAGGCATTCATCCCACATATTATCCAGAGGCGGTTGTGCATTGTGCGTGTGGCAATACCTGGACAACCGGCTCGACCCGGCCCGAGATCAGCACCGACGTCTGCTCCAAGTGCCATCCTTTCTTTACGGGTGAGCAGCGTATCGTCGACTCGGAAGGTCAGGTCGATCGCTTTTACCGGCGCTTGCGCCAGGCCCAGGAGCGTCAGGCTCAATAGTAGACCCCTCAGGGAATGCAAATTTGTTGTTTTATCGCACAGGGACAGACATCGTCTGTCCCTGATTTGTTCAGGGGGAGGACGTATGCATCGCCAAGAGGTTTCCGGTCGTATCGAGGTGGTTTGCGGCAGTATGTTTAGCGGCAAAACGGAAGAATTGATCCGTCGCGTGCGTCGCGCGCAGATCGCCCGGCAAAAGGTGCAGGTGTTCAAACCGGCGATCGACAATCGCTACGGCGTGCAAAAGATCACTTCGCACAATGGCCTGTTTGTCGAAGCCGTGCCGGTGCCAGATGCCCAAACGATCCTCAGTTTGATTGAGCCGGAAACCGATGTGGTCGCCATTGATGAGGTGCAGTTTTTCGACTGGCAAATCGCCAACGTGTGCAGCGAACTGGCAAACAGGGGGCTGCGCGTGCTGCTGGCTGGATTGGATCTCGATTTTCGCGGCGAGCCGTTTGGCCCTATGCCGTTGGTCTTGGCCCTGGCCGAGGACGTGGAAAAGCTGCACGCCATTTGTATGGCCTGCGGCCAGGACGCAAGCCGCACCCAGCGGCTCATCAATGGACAACCGGCATCATATGACGATCCGATCATTCTTGTGGGGGCCAGCGAGGTGTACGAGGCGCGATGCCGGATGCATCACGAGGTGCCGGGCAAGCCCGGAGATTAATTCAGGAGGGCCTGATGATGGAATGGCGGCAATACGCATCCAAAGTGTTGATCGACGAGCCAACCTTGCAAGCGCGCATCGCCGAGCTAGGAGTTGAGATTTCGCGCGACTATGCCGGCAATGACCTGCTGCTGGTTTGCGTGCTCAAGGGAGGAGTGATGTTTCTCACCGACCTGATGCGCCAGATCGCCGTGCCGCACAAGATCGATTTTATGGCTATTTCCAGCTATGGCACGGGCGTTCGCGAGTCGACCGGAGTGGTGCGCATCTTGATGGACCTGAGCGCAGACATCCAGGGCAAAGATGTGCTGATTGTAGAGGATATCATCGACACGGGACATACTCTGGAGTACATTTTGCGGCTGCTCGAGGCGCGCAGTCCGGCATCACTCAAGGTGTGCTGCCTGCTCGACAAGCCGGAGCGGCGCGAGGCCGACATTCAGGTGGATTACCTCGGCTTTTCCATCCCCGACGAGTTTGTTTTTGGCTATGGGCTGGACGTGGACGAGCTTTACCGCGAAGTGCCGGTGATCGCCGTGCTCGATCCCAGGTATTACGATCGGGTGGTTGAGTAGATTTGAGAGCCAAGCAAACAGGGGCTGCGAAAATCGCAGCCCCTGTTTTTATTGGGTTTACTGTTTCTTTTCCCACAATTTGCGCCAGCGATACCCAATGCCCCAGCGGAAGAGCATCGAGCGCAGGTCGCGCCAAGCAAAGTCGGGCTGGAAGCGGGCCGGGTTCTTTTTGCCAAAACGCTCGCCCACATAGGCCATGGTGATCCGTTCGACCAACCGGGTTGCGTCGACATCGCCCAGTTCGGCGGCAAGTGTGTATCCATACTCGTTAGGCGTTTGCGCGGGCTGCATCGGCAATCCCCACCATGTCCCTCGTTTGATCATCTTTTCATAAAAAGTTTGCGCCGGGCGATCCTCGTTCATTTGCCGGCGGCCCAACCACCAGGCGGCGACGATGATCAGCGCGCCGATCAAGACAATGCCGCCGACGCGGGTCAGCGTGCGGATGCGCTGCTCGCGCCGCTGTTGAGCCATATACTCAGCAAACGCTTCTGCACCCAGGTCGCTGCCGTAATAATCCTGATCCTGAGGAATGTTGTTGAGATAGTCTTCCCAATAGGATTGATCGCCGGGGGGCACGTTGGCACCACCGTCGAACGTGCGCGGGCGGACGATGATCGGCTCGCTGGCCGTTGGCTCGAATTCGATCCAGCCAAAGCGGGGCAGAAAAACCTCAACCCAGGCGTGCGAGTTGTTTTCGCGCACGCGATAGGAGCCCGAGTCACTGTCGTATTCGCCGCGCGTGTATCCGGCGGCCATCCGCGCCGGGATGCCTACCGCGCGAGCCAGCACCACCATCGACGAGGCGTAATAGTTGCAGTATCCTTCTTTGCTCTCAAACAGGAAATAATCCACCCGGTCCTGGATGCCGAGCGGTGGCATAGGGATGGATTGGTTGTATGTGTACTCGCGCAGATAGCTCTCGATTGCCGCTGATTTGTCAAAAGCATTATCATGTGGGGCAGTGATCTCTTGGGCCAGGTCGTACACGCGCTGCGGCACAGTGTCGGGCAGTTGCAGATAGCGGTCGATCCACTCGGGATAGTCATTGCCCGCAGTGCGCATCGCTTCGATGTCGGCCGAAGGGATGGTCGAGATCGCCATATACGATTCGACGTCACCGAGCTTGTGGCGGCTGTTCGCGAGCACGATCGATTCTACGATGGGTGTTTCCCTTTCTGAGGGAGCCGCGTAATAGTCGATGCGGGCGGGCATGCTAAACTTTTCGGGCTGCCCCAAGGCAAAGAGCTGCGTGGTGTCGGGCATGTAGAGGGTGTAGGTTTGGGTGATTGTGCGCCGGGCCTCATAGGGGATCGATTCACCTGGCGGCATGCCGGCATCGGGAAAAGCCGTCCGCGTGCCCGAGTAGGTCCAACCGCTGCCATCATAGACGTCATAGATCGCCGCGCGCCAGTAACGCCCGGTGGAGGACTGGACATCCATCAACGTGGCATTGCCCAGGTTCACCGGCCCGCCGAGAACCAGCGTGCCGCCGAATGAGGCATAGGTGGGCACAGTACGCTCAGATTGGAGGGTCGAAAAAAGTCGAATCCATTCGCTCTTGACACGATCCCACGGTTCGCTGAAACGCGAGAAAAAGACCTCTACATCTTCATTGGTCGCGGCGGTGGGGATGACCCAGGCCAGGATGATCGAGATCAAGGCCAGGATTGTCCCGTAACGCAAAAAGGTGTAGGCCATATCGGTGCTGAAACGAACGTGATGCTTACGCCAGTCGCGTTCGTAAAGATACAGCGTGAGGCGAGCGGTAAAGAGCAGCGCGAGCAGCATAAATGGTACGATGAAAAAGCCGATGCGTTCCGGGCCGTAGTAGAGATTGATGGTCAGGGTGATGCTGCAAGGCAGCAGCGTGGCCCACAGAATGTGCGAGCGGAACGAGGTCCACACGGCCAGATAGGTCAATATCCAGGCCAAAATGCTCATCACGACGGCGAACATCAGCGGGTCGGTGCCCAATTCGCCGCCGAGCACGGTGTCGCGTACCCAATCGGCGATGCGAAAGCCCATTTCAAGCAGTTTTTCGCGGGGCGTAAACGTCGCTGGCAGCCGATAGCTGATCACGAACGCATTCCAGGCGATGCCATAGATCGCGCTGACCAGGTGAGCCAGGATGCCCGGGAAGCGGCTTTTGGCCAGCATCAGCCCGCCGATCAGCGCGCCCAGTGTGACCAGGACCAGCCCATCCAGATCAGGATCGTAACCGGCTTCGTTGATCGACCCGGTGACGATGATCAACATCATGGCCAAAAAGGCAAAGGCCGACCATCCTTCTTGGACATCGAATTCAAATGCAAGTCGCTTTTTTGTCGTGGCTGTCATTGTCCGCTCTCCGCTACAGGACTTGTAACTAAAGTGAGGCCATTATACACCATCTAGGCGGCAAAAATCAAACGTCGATTGGATATCGCTGGCTATCTTGTCTTGAGTGTAGTCGAGAGACGTGCGCTCAATACCATAGAATAAAGTTACTGAGTCCCGGCAGAAAACAATTCGACAGCTTTTTGGATATGGTTGGGGGGGGTACATGATTTTGATACTCGTTGTAGGTGTTATTGTGGTGCTGGTTATCCAACTCGCACAAATGGTGAGAGAACGATGTTATTCTCTTGCCTCGCGCCATTGCCCCTAAAATAGAACTCTGTTATAATCACCCCATTGTCGGTTCGCCGCTTGGAAAATTGCCCTTACCCTTCGCCGGAAATACCGGCGCACCTCCCCTGTAGGCAACATACAACGCTCCGCGTTGCACGGGAGAGGGTGGCGCGAAGCGGCGGGTGGGGGTATATGATTTTCAACTCACACAAGGCTCTGGTCGATGAACTATCGCGCATTCAAATCCTGGCTGCTTGTATCCATCCTGCTCTGGGCGCTGCTCGCGCCCCCGGCGGCGATCCCGGCGGCGTCCGAGTCGCCCGCTGCTCTAGCGCTTGAGCGATCATTAAGCCGCGTCGATCCCCAACCGATCACAACGCCTCCTGCCGACGGCGCCATCCCCCTCGAACTGCGCCGCAAGTTTGAGCCGGCTCTGCTCAAGCAACTGCTGGCCGTCCAAGATGAACCGTCGGCGGCGAGCGCCCTGCTGCGCGGCATCGTGATGCTGCACCCGGCTGGCGGGGTCGACTCGTCATCGCTTGACGCGTTGTCGCTCGATGGCCTGGACAAGGCAGCTAGAGGCGCTGCCATAGTGCATATCTTGCAATCACAAGCACAAGCGGCGCAGCAGGACGTGCTCCTGATCGTGCAAGAAGCGCAGCAGACGGGGCAGATCGCTTCTTTTCAACCGCTGTGGATCGTCAACGGGATTGCAGTGCAGGGCACGCGCGAGGCGTTTCTGGCCCTGGCCGCCCGCCCGGACGTGTCGATGATCCGCCAGGATCACATGCGCTATCTGGACTCATCTAGTAGGGGTGCGTGCAACGCGCAGCGTTGCCCGCTGCGCCCCTACGTATTCCAACTCGATCCCGTGCAGTGGAACGTTCGCCGCGTACAGGCCGACCGGGCCTGGGAGTCGTTGGGCTTGAGCGGCGACGGCGTCGTGGTCGGCATTATGGACAGCGGTGTCGACTGGCAGCACCCTTTGTTGGCCTCGAGTTATCGCGGCTACACGGGCAAGCCACTGGCCGAACACGCCGGCAACTGGTACTGCGCCACCGACGAGGGATACACCTATCCTGGCGACGGGCTAGGGCACGGCACGCACGTCACCGGCATCGTGCTCGGCCAAGACGGTATTGGCGCCGCGCCCGGCACGCAGTGGATCGCGGTCAAGGTTTTTAACAACCAGGGCTTTGCCTATGATAGTTGGCTGCATGCCGGATTCGAGTGGCTGCTCGCGCCGAACGGCGACCCGGCGCTGGCTCCGGACGTGGTCAACGGCTCGTGGGGCAGCGCCGACAGCGCCAGCCTAGTCTTTCAAAATGACATTCGCGCGTTGCGTGCGGCGGGCATTGTGCCCATCTTTGCCGCCGGAAATGAAGGACCAGAAGATGGCTCTGTGACCTCACCGGGCAGCCTGCCCGAGGCGATTGCCATCGGGGCGACCGACCGCGACGATCTCAGCGCCTGGTTTTCCGGGCGCGGGCCGTCGCCGTGGGATGAGATCAAGCCCGAAGTGTCGGCGCCGGGTGTCGATATTCTGTCGGCGCTGCCCGGCGGCGGGCTGGGCCTCAAAAGCGGCACGTCGATGGCCGCGCCACTGGTGGCGGGCGTCGTGGCCCTGCTCCTGGAGGCTAACCCTGCTTTGACCGTCGACCAGATCGAAGCCATTCTCACTCAGACCGCCCTTCCGCTGGGCGAGGGCCATCCGAACAACGAGTACGGCTGGGGACTCGTCGACGCCTACGCGGCGGCGGTGCGCGCGGGGAGTTTTGGCACGCTTGACGGCACGGCGCGCGACCGGGCTACCCTTGCGCCGGTATCCGGTGCGACTGTCGAGGCCGATGGGCACGGCAGTGGAGCTTGGGGTTCGACGTTGACAGACGCAGATGGCACATTCGACATCGGTTTGAGTGCGGGTGCGTTTGACGTAACAGCGCGCGCGTTTGGCTATCAAGACGCAACTATATATAACGTGCAGGTGGTCACGGCAACGACGACGACACTCCACATCGACCTCGATGCGCTGCCGACGGGCATGTTGCAAGGCACTGTGAGCGAGGTGGGCACAGGCAAGCCGCTCTCGGCGACAGTGCGCGTGCCGGGCGCGCCCACTTGGGCGGCGACCAACCCGCTCGATGGGCGCTATGCGCTGGCTCTGCCGCAGGGTACGCGCACGGTACGCGTCGAGGCTTGGGGCTATCGCGCCGTGACCGCGACCGTGACCCTCGTCGGTGGCGACGTGCTGGTGCGCGATTTTGCCCTGGAAGCGGCACCGACGATCCTGCTCGTCGACAGTGGCGCGTGGTACAACGGCAGCCAGCGGCAGTTTTACGAACGTGCTCTGTACGACCTGGGGTATCTGTACGATGCCCGGATCATTATCGAGACGGGTGGCGAGGGCTCGGACATCCCTACCGCCGGTCAGTTATCGGCTTATGATCTGGTGATCTGGAGCGCGCCGCAGGATGCGCCCGGCCTGATCGGCGCGAGCAAGACGATCACCACTTATTTGTCTGCGGGTGGACGGCTGCTGTTGAGCGGCCAGGATGTCGCTTTTTGGGATGGCGGTGGCAGCGGAATGATTTGGGCATCTTATCTGCACAACTATCTCAAGACCGATTTCATTGCTGACACGGCCGCAAGCCCGGTGCTCTCTGGCAGCGGCATCTGGGCCGGTTTGACCATCACCCTTGCCGGCGGCGAGGGGGCCGACAATCAAGTTTCGCCCGACGTCATCGCCCCGGCAGACGACGAGTTTGCCGCTTCGATCCTGGCTTACGAAGGCGATGGCGGAGGCGGGCTTCAGGTGGGGCCGTGTCTGCCCTACCGGGCGCTGGTGTTCGGCTTTGGGCTGGAAGGCATCGACAGCGATGCGGTGCGGCGGGCTGTCTTGCAGCGCAGCATCGACTGGCTGGCTGCGCCGCCGCAGGGTGCGGGGATTGAGCTGAAAGACGATGGACAGGTGCGCATCCAGCCGCCGGGCGCGTGGCTCACCCACACCGTGCGCCTGCGCAACCTGGGCGAGGCCGGGGGCGACACATATACCGTCTGGCTAGACGGCCACACCTGGCCCTCGCTGCTGCTCGCGCCGGGCACGCTCTCACTTCAAGCCTGTGCCTCGACGACGCTAGAGATTTTGACCACCATCCCGCCGGGCATTGGCTGGCACATCTCGGACACGGCCACGCTGCACGCCCTTTCGACGGTATCGCCAGGCCTGGCGGCGACCGTGTCGCTGACCACCAAGACCCCCGCGCCGGTTTTGCTGGTCGATGGCGCGCGCTTTTATGACATGTCGAGCCATTACATCGATGCACTGCAACAATCGGGCATCGACTATGATTATCATCAGATCAAAAAGGGTTGGCCTTTGACCGTGCCCACTACCGACACTCTGTCGATGTATCCGGTGGTTGTCTGGTACACGGCGTATGACTGGTACGAGCCGATCAGCGCGGCGGAAGACGCCCGTCTGCGCCATTACCTTGACCGGGGTGGGCGGCTGTTGCTTTCAGCACAGGATTTTTTGTACTATCGCCACGGCACGCCGCTGGCCGAAACCTACCTCGGTGTGCGCGATCACATCGAAGACCTGGCGCCCACGCAAGCCGTGGGCGAGCCGGGCCACTCGATCGGCCGGGGATTGGGGCCGTTTACGCTGACCTATCCCTACCACAACTGGAGCGATGGACTGATCCCGCTGCCGACGGCGCAGGTATTTTTGCGCGCGGAGACCGGCGATCCCATTGCCCTCACCCGCAAGAGCACGACCTGGCGCACGGCGTTTCTATCTTTCCCTTTTGAGACGCTGGACGCCGGCGCCGCGTCGGCGGTGATGTCGCGCGCGGTCGGCTGGCTGGGCTGGTTGGGCACGTCGATGTGGGGCGGCACGCCGGGAAATGCCCATGGCGACGATGAAATTCTGATGACCGCAAGCTTGTACAACGATGGTTGGACCGACATCGTTTCAGCGCATTTCTCAGCAACGGTGCCGACTGGGCTGTCGCTGGTGCTGGCGTCGCTGCCGCCGGGCCTGGCTTACGATCCAATATCGCGCCTGTTGAGCTGGCAGGGCAGCATCGCTCAAGGCGAGGGACTAAAGCTAGAGTTCCAGGTGCGGGTGGACGACGGCCTGCCCGACGGCACCCAGATCGCCTTTCCGGCCTGGATCGGCTACGATGATCACGGCATCACGTTTGAGCGGCCCTTCTTTTTGCGCGTCAACGCGCCCGATCTGGCTCTTTCTGCGCTGTGGGCGCAGCCCGACCCGGCCCGACCGCACCAGGTGCTCTCTTGCACGCTGACGGTGCACAATGCGGGGACGTTGGCGGCAGCGGCGATGGTCACATCTGCGCTGGCGGCGCGCGGGCAGTTCACCGGCACGCTGGACAGCGGCGGCGTCGGCACGGGGACGGTGATTAGCAATCTGCTCTCGTGGAGTGGGCCGGTGGCGGCCGGTGAAACGGTGACGCTGCGCTACCGCGTGGCTCTCGACGGCGTGGGCGATTACATTTTGCCGCTGCGCGCCTGGGTGAGCGATGGTTGGGGTGGGCGGCGGCCGGCCGAGGCTTATCTTTCCGTCGTCAAGTGGCGGGCATATTTCCCGCTCATCTTTCAGTCGAGTAGGGAGCCATAGCATTTTGTGGTAAAATTTGCCTTCTCGGAGGTTGTATCAGCAGGGCGGCAGGTTAAAAACCTGCCCTACATAGATTTATTATTCCCCTTTGCCGCGAAATGGCGAGGGCGTCAGGGGGTGAAACCAATATGAAACCATTGCGTTGGTTAGGCGCGCTGATCGGCGTGGTTTTTGGCTGGTTGGGGCTGCTGCAGGGCCAATGTGTACTGCGCCGGCTCGACGGCCTTTCGCTGGCCGGGCGCAATCGCGTCGCCGGGATCGTTTTGACTATCGTCTTGGGACTCTGCGGCATCATATTGATCGCCTTCAGCCCGCTGCTCCTCGTTTTTCTGTTCATTTTGCCCGCTTTGCTTCCGGCACTGGCCATCCTGATCGGCCTGGGTTGGCTGCGCAAAACCCAGTTGGAGCCGCCGCTGGCTGGCAGTCCGGCTGTAGACGATCCGTGGACGGCAGAACCGATTTCTTTTCCGGACCAATTGGGCACGGCGACGGGATGGTTTCTCAAGTCTGTGCATTCCAACGGCGCGACCGTGTGCTGGGTGCACGGCGTCGGCGACAATAGCCAGACGTACAAGTGGGTCATTTTACGTGCCCTGGCCGGCGCCGGGTTCAATGTGCTCACCGTCGATCTGCCGGGACACGGTGCGCGGCAGGATCGATTTTCACTGCCCGGCGCGTTGGGTACTGTGCCCGCCGCACTCGCTTATCTGCGCGGCCGGCCCGACGTGAACCCCGACCGCGTCGGCCTGCTGGGGGTCAGCCTGGGCGGGATGCTGTCGATCCGCGCCCTGGCCGGCGGCGCGCAGGTCAAGACTGCCGTGCTACTCCAGGTGCCCTGCGAGCTGCACTTGAGTCAAAAACTGTGGTGGACGGAGGCACTCAGCGCCATCTCGCTGCCCACGCTGAACGTCTTTCGTCGCAGCAGCCCGCGCGGTTTGTACCGGACCTGGACGCCGCTCTCCGATTTTGATCCGAGCCTGGAAGCGGTGATCAATGCCCTTCATCCCGAGGATTACATCGGCGATGCGCTGCCGCTGCCGCTGCTTTTCGTCTACGGCGGGCGTGACCATGTCGCTCCTATCGAGCACGGGCTGTGCATTCTGGAGCCGGCCAAACAACCCAAGTCGTTTCGGATCGTCCGCGCTGCCTCGCACGTCTCGCTGATCTTTATGCAGGAAACGGCCGGGCTGGTGAGGGATTGGTTCATAAACCAGTTGTGACAGGCGTCAAACGTCAAACGTGAGGCGTGATTGACGTTTCACGTTTCACGAAAGACGCATTAAATAAACAATAGGAGATAGTTTCATGTTCATTCAATCTTTGAGTGGAAACTGGCAGTTTCGTCAAGCGGGCGATGAGGCCTGGCTTCCCGCCGTGGTGCCCGGTGGTGTCCATACCGACCTGATGGCGGCGGGCCGAATCCCCGATCCCTTTGTCGGTGACAACGAAAAGTACGTGCAATGGGTGGCCGAGAGCGACTGGGAATACCGGCGCACGGCTGTGGTCGGGTCTAAACTGCTGGCCGAGGATCGCGTGTTTTTGGTCTGCGATGGGCTGGATACGCTGGCGACGGTCAGCGTCAACGGGTGGGTGCTTGGTCAGACCGACAACATGTTCCGCCAGTATCGCTGGGAGGTCAAGGAACATCTGGTTGAAGGCGAAAACGAGATTGTGATCGCTTTTGCCTCGCCGGTCAAATATGTGATCCCCCAAATGGACGCGCGCCCGATGCCCGGTGTGAGCCAGGCCATCCCCGGCGGGCCATACCTGCGCAAAGCGCCCTGTCAGTTCGGTTGGGACTGGGGGCCGATGCTGCCGCCGATCGGCATCTGGAAGGATATCCGCCTGGAGGGACGCAGCACGGCGCGCATCGACGATGTGCACCTGCGCCAGCAGCATCAAAATGGTCAGGTGACGGTCTCGGCTCAGGTGACCGTTGAGTGCTGGGATCAAGCCGGTTTAGCCGTCGTGCTGCGCATTACTGCGCCAAACGGCGATGTTTTTGAGAACGCCATGTCGCTTTCTTGCGGCGATACCTGCAAGCTCGAAGTGACGATCTCTGATCCAAAGTGGTGGTGGCCCAACGGCTATGGAGACCAGCCTCTTTATCAGGTTCAAGTGGTGCTGCAAGCGGCCGGAACCACGGTTGATCAAAAGTGCTTCCAGTTCGGCCTGCGCACGCTGGAACTGCGCCGCGAGCCGGACCAATGGGGCGAGTCGTTTACCTTTGTGGTCAACGGCGTGCCGGTCTTTGCCAAAGGTTCGAACTGGATTCCTGCCGATTCCTTCCCCACGCGGCTGACCGACCAATTTATGGAGCACCTGATCTGGAGCGCTGCCGAGGCCAACCAGAATATGCTGCGCGTGTGGGGCGGCGGCTTGTACGAGGAGGAGCGCTTTTACGACCTGTGCGACCGCTACGGCGTTTTGGTGTGGCAGGATTTCATCTATTCGTGCAGCATCTATCCGATGGGCGACGCGGCATTTCTCGACAACGCGCGGATCGAGGCCGAGGAGAACATCAAGCGGCTGCGGCATCGCGCCAGCCTGGCGCTGTGGTGCGGCAACAACGAGATGGAGTGGGGCTGGTACGGCTGGGGCTGGGATCGACCGGAACACAAGGACCTCAAAGAGGCCTACGACCGCTTTTTCCACCGCCTGCTGCCGGCCTGGATCGACGAGTTCGATCCCGATACGCCCTATTGGCCCAGCTCGCCGTCGTCGAACATTCCTTTTGACGATCCCGGCTCGCAACTGCGCGGCGACGCCCATTACTGGGATGTGTGGCACGGACGGCGTCCGTTCACCGCCTATCGCGGGCAGTATCCGCGCTTTATGAGTGAATTTGGCTTTCAATCGCTGCCGCCGCTCAGAACAGTCGCCACTTATGCCGAAGAAAAAGACCGGAACATGACCTCGTATATTATGGAACATCACCAGCGCAGCGGCAGCGGCAACGGCTTGATGATCGCTCAGATGACCGACACCTTTCGTATGCCCAAGGATTTTGCCTCACTGGTCTACTTGAGCCTGATTTTGCAAGCTGAAGGCATTCGCTACGGGGTCGAGCACTGGCGGCGGGCAATGGCGCGGGTCAGCGGCACGCTGATCTGGCAGCTCAACGACTGCTGGCCGGTAGCCTCGTGGGCGAGCATCGACTATTTTGGGCGCTGGAAGGCATTGCATTATGCGGCGAAACGGTTCTATGCGCCGCTGCTGCTCTCAGTGGAGGACAACGGTGTGTCGATGGGCGTGCACGTCACTTCAGACCTGACTGAGGGATGGCAGGGGATGGTGCGTTGGTCGCTGGAAACGTTAGGTGGGGAGGTGCTGGAAGCGGGCGAGGAGGCGGTCGCGGCCAAACCGCTGGCCGATA
>JAFGEY010000102.1 GCA_016931365.1 Anaerolineae bacterium | reverse complement strand
GGTTTATCGTGCGTATGTGCTCAATCAGCCCGACCACGAATTCAACGACTTGCGTATCATTTTAGGCCTGTCTATTGTGAGCTATATCGGTGCTTCGCTGTACTGGGGTGGCTATTATCCGGTGCTCAAAGCCAAAACCCTGCTAATCATCTATTTTGTGTTTGTGATTGGCCTGTTTACGATTTGTTCAATGATCTATGGTTTACCCACCCTCGACAACTGGACGAGTACCCTTTTGCCTGCGCTGGTCGGCCCGGCCGTTTTGGTCGGTCTGTATGCGGGAGTTGCCCATTTGGGACAAAAGCACATTGAAAAAGAGCTGGCGTCGCTTGAGGAAGCAAAAAGAGAATGAGATGATGGCTGAGCAGGCTTGTACTCGGCCAATTGTAGCAAGTCGAATTTGACCCGAAAAGCACCTGCAGCCACAGGTGCTTTTTTGTTTGCGTCGAAGCAAATTCATTGACACGTTACTGCTTTTACGTTATACTGGGCGCAATCTGACGGGGAGATACAGTCGTTAATGGTCAAAATGATTCGTGCGCTGACCCAACCTGCCGATATTTCCTGTGCCGTGCAGACTCTGCAAAAAGGCGGCCTCGTCGCCTTTCCGACCGACACGGTGTACGGCGTCGGCGCGCACGCCTTTGTGCCCGAGGCGGTAAGCAAATTATACGAGGCCAAAATCCGCCCGCCGGACAAAGCGATCCCACTGCTGATCTCGGATGCGAACCTTTTGCCCCAGGTGGCACGAAACATCCCTCAGGCGGCCTATGAACTCGCCACGCGGTTTTGGCCCGGCGCGTTGACCCTGGTACTGCGGCGGACACCTACGGTTTCGGACGAGATCACCGCCGGCGGCGACACGGTGGGTGTTCGCGTGCCCGATCATCCCGTTGCACAAGCCTTGCTGGGTGCGTTGGGCGCGCCGCTGGCCGCGACCAGTGCCAACCTGTCCGGCCGGATGCCGGCGGTCGACGCAGAGGAGGTGCTGGCTCAGTTGGCAGGGCGCATCGACCTGTTGCTCGACGGCGGTATCTGTCCCGGCGGGGTGGCTTCCACCGTGCTCGATCTGACCGTCTCACCCATTCGTGTTTTGCGCGCCGGCCCGCTGCTGCCGGCGCTGGATAAGTGGTTGTGAGTGCGCCGCATCCTTTTGATGTTTCACGCATTATTATCAAGTTTTATAGAACTCGAGGATGACCTATGCCCCGCAAACGTCTTGGCGTCGTCACCGACGGCGCGTTTAACGCCGGGCTGACCGTCCGGCTCGATCCCGATGTCTCGACCGAGCAGATGCGCATCGGCGATTTCTGCATCGTCGAGGGCGAGCAGAATCTCTATTTCAGCATGGTCAGCGATATGCAGCTCCGCGTCACCGATGCGCGCGTTTCCGCTGACCCGCCGCTGGATGCGCCGCCCTTTGTCGCGCGCGCGCTGCGCGGCTCGCTGACCTATGCCACGGTGCAGATCAAGCCGATGCTGATGGTGCCCCAGGTCGCCGAGGATGATTTCATTGACACCCTGGAAGGTCCGCAGCCGGTGCGCACCATCCCCATGCACCTGTCCACGCTCAACGAAGCCGACGAAAGCGACTTTCGCACCGTCTTTGGCGACGAGCACAAGGGCGACCAGTATTTTGCGATGGGCACACCGCTAACGATGGACATCCCCATCTGCCTCAACCTGGATCGCCTGGTCGAGCGTTCCAACGGCATTTTCGGGCAGAGTGGCACCGGCAAGAGTTTTCTGGTGCGCCTGCTGCTGTGCGGGGTAATCAAGAGCCGCACCGCCGTCAATCTGATCTTTGACATGCACAACGAGTACGCCTTTGGCAAAGAGAGTGAGGACGGGCATTTCGTCAAGGGGCTGACCCAGTTGTTCGGGCGCAGCCGGGTGCTGGTTTACTCGCTGGACAAGGACACGCCGTCGCAGGGCGGGCGCAGCCCGGATCGGATCATCCAGATCGGCCTCGACCAGATCGAGGCTGAAGATGTGACCTTGATGGCGCAAGAGTTGAACCTGCGCGGCACCGCCGAGGCGACGATCGGCCTGCTGCAAGACGTCTTCAAGGGCGACTGGCTGACCAAACTGGTCAATCTAACCCCGCTGGAATTGGAAAATTTCTGCGCTGAAAGCGGCGCGCATCCCGCCTCGATGGGCGCGCTGCAGCGGGCTATGCTGATCCTCAAGCGCAAAAATTACATTGTCGATCAAGGCAGCTTTAACTTGATCGACGAAATGGTACAGACGCTCGACGGCGGGCAAAATGTCATCGTCCACTTTGGTCGCTACGACTCACCACTCGATCACATGCTCGTCGCCAACCTGATCACTCGCCGCGTGCGCCAGTTGTACCGCGAAAAGGTCGAGCGCTACGAGCAAACGCAAAACAAGGCCGACAAACCGCGCCCGCTGATGATCACCATCGAAGAGGCGCACAGTTTTTTGAACCCCGCCGTCTCCCAACAGACCATTTTCGGCGTCATCGCTCGCGAGTTGCGCAAGTATCACGTCACCCTGATGGTTGTCGACCAGCGGCCCAGCAGCATCGACGACGAAGTGCTGTCGCAGTTGGGCACGCGCATCACCGGCAAGCTGACCGAAGAGCGCGACATCGAGGGCGTGCTCACTGGCGTCGCCGGGCGATCCTTTTTGCGCGGCGCACTGGAAAGCCTCGACACGCGCGAGCAGGTGCTGTTGATGGGCCATGCCGTGCCCATGCCGATCGTCGTGCGCACGCGCAAGTACGACGAAGCCTTTTACGCCGCGATGGCCAAAGATGACAAGCCCAAATCGGCCAGCGAGGCGATCAAGGCGCTGTACGATTTTTGACAGATGGGCCATCGTATGCTAGAATATGCCTAATATCTTGAGTTTAGAGTTCACTTGATCCGTATCTGAACCTTAACAAAAAACGAAATTGCTGGTATAACAGACCTGCGATCAGAAATT
>JAFGEY010000101.1 GCA_016931365.1 Anaerolineae bacterium | reverse complement strand
TCGCCGGGCGCAAGAAGGAGCTGATCAAGATTTCCTACGGCAAGTACGTTCACCCGGCCCGGGTCGAGACACTGCTCAAGGCGGTCCCCGGCGTCGCCGAAGCCATGGTGGCGGGCGAAGGCAAGCCGTACTGCACCGCCTTGCTGTGGGCCAGAGATGACGGCGGCAACCACACCTCGTTCGAGGCGATGGACCACGCCATCCTGGAGGCGAACGCGCATCTGTCTCACCCGGAACAGGTGAAACGATGGGCCATCCTGCCGGGAACGCTTTCCGTCGAGGGCGGGCATTTGACGGCTAACCTCAAACTCAAGCGGCAGGTGGTGGCGCAGCAGTTCTCCGGGGTTCTCAACGCGCTGTACGACGGGGCAGCCCGTCCGGAGGGCATCCTGCACGTTGGCCGGGCCGTCCCGGATGGCATGCGTTCGCGGGAGTGATGTGGTGAACCGAGCCGTGTTTCGCATGAAGGCGCGTTTGCTCGTTTGCTTCAGAAAGCAGGTCTTGGCTGCGTTGCTTCGCGCGACGGCGCAGGCGCTCGGCGCTCCGGTTCCGTCCATCGCCAGGCTCTCGGCAGATGAATGTCTGCGCCGGTACGCGCTGTTTACACAAGATCGAGTGGCTGCGGCGATTCAGAATGGCGATGATCTGGACGCGCTTCAGGATCGGCTCTACCGGAATGCGTACCGGCTGGGCCGGGCGTGCCGGTGGGTGTTTCGACCCCGCTCGGTGGCGGACGCAATGGCCCTGGGCCGGATTCTCTATCGCCTGCTGGATATCGAGTTCCAGGGCGATGCGGATGACAACGCCGTCGTCAGCCGCTGCTATTTCAGCCGCTTTTATTCTGGTCAAGTCTGCCGGGTGATGTCGGCCGCAGATAGAGGCATGTTCGCCGGTCTCTCCAATGGCGGGCAGCTCGTATTTTCCACGCGCATCACCGAAGGTCAGGCCCAATGCCGGGCGCACCTGAGTGCACCGGGAGTCTTTGTGCGGAACTCCACCGGCGAGGGCTAACATTCAAGCCACAGATAACACAGAGATTTCTTCTCTGTGGCCTCGGTGGCTATTTCAAGGAGACAGATGGGGATGAAACGTGCAATCGTGGTCGGGAGCGGCGCGGGTGGGGCAACCGTGGCCAAGGAACTACAGGGCAAATTCGACGTGACCGTGTTGGAAGCCGGCGGAGCGTTCCGGCCTCTCACACTTGGGCTGCCGGCTGTCGAGACAATGCGAAAGGCCGGCCTGCTCTTTGATGAACGAGAACTGCCGCTGATCTTTCCGACGATTCAGATTCGCAAGACGCCCGAGATAGTTTTGGTCAACGGGATCGGCCTCGGCGGCACGACGACGATCTGCACCGGCAACGCGCTGCGCATGGATCGGGATTTGCGGGCCGTGGGCATCGATCTGGATGCGGAGTTCGCGGAGGTTTACCAGGAAATCCCGATCACGACCGCCCACCAGAAGCGGTGGCGCAAGCATACGCGGCGGCTGTTCGAGATTTGCCGCCAGATGGATCTCGATCCGCAGCCCACACCCAAAATGGGGGACTATGACAGGTGTGTCGGCTGCGGCAGGTGCGTCTTGGGCTGCCTGCACGGAGCCAAGTGGGACAGCCGCGAATTTCTGCGCCTTGCGCTCGAACGCGGCGCGCGGGTGATACCCAAATGCCGGGTGGAACGGGTGGTCATCGAAAACGGGCGCGTGACGGGCGTGACGGCGCGGAAAGGATTGCGTCGCCGGTTCTACCCCGCCGATCTGGTCGTCCTGGCTGCCGGCGGATTCGGCACGCCGGCGATCCTGCAAAACTCGGGCATCTCGTGCGAGCCGCGCCTGTTTGTGGACCCCGTTTTGTGTGTGGCTGTTGTATATAGCGGCGCAGCGCAGCACAAGGAAATCGAAATGCCGTTCGTCGTGCAGCAGCCGCACTTCATTCTCTCGCCCTATTTCGATTACCTGAGTTTCCCTTTCAACAAAAAGTGGCGATACCCGGCCAGTGATATTCTGGGTATGATGATCAAACTCGCCGATTCGCCGGGCGGGACCATTTCGGACAAATTCGTCGGCAAAGTTCTCACTGACGAGGACAAGCAGCGGCTGGGCGATGGGGTTGAGATTTGCCGCGAAATCCTGTGCCGGTTCAGTGGAAAACAAGAGCCCGTCTTTTTGGGCACCATCAATGCCGGGCATCCGGGCGGCATGCTGCCACTGACCGGGCAAGAGGCGGAGTCGTTTCATCACCGGCGGCTTCCCGGCAACCTCTATGTCGCCGATGCCACCCTGCTGCCCCAATCGCTGGGCAACCCGCCCATTCTGACCATCGTCGCCATGGCCAAGCGCGTCAGTCGCATGTGCATCCAGACGCAAGCGTGAGTCGGCATTTTGTCTTCTGCAAAGCTGCCCGGCTTCCCGGAAGGCGCAGAATAAACCCCACAAATAAACCTCACAATATACCCTTTGGCAGATGCGCTCTCGTTCGCCGTGCGTTATACTGTAGTCAGATATGAATTCAGGAGGACTGCGATGCCGGACTATTACGAGATCAAAATCAAGGGCCATCTGGATCAACGCTGGTCGGATTGGTTTGCCGGCCTCAAGTTGACCCATCTGGAAGGGAACGAGACGCTGCTTTCCGGCGCGCTGCCCGACCAGGCCGCGCTCCACGGCTTGCTCGAGCGCATCCGTGATCTCAACCTGAAATTGATCTCGGTCACCAGTGATGGATCATCCACCCAAAATTTCAACAAGGAGGTTCAAGCATGAGAAAAGTGATTGTTTCCTATTCATTGACGGGCAATAATGAGCGTCTGGCGGCAAGTTTGGCCGCCGCGCTTGGGGCTGAACGGGTCAGAATTATAGAACCCAAGCCCCGCACGATGCTCACGACAGTGCTGGACATGGTTTTCAACCGGACACCCAAGATTTCCGTGCCGCTGGACAAGATCGAAACACATGATTGGGTGCTCTTTGTCGGGCCGGTGTGGATGGGCCAGGTCGCAACCCCATTCCGCGCTTGTTTCAAACAGCTCAGAGACAAGGTTGCCGGGTATGCTTTTATATCGATCAGCGGCGGCGCCGACGGCCCCAACCCCAAGCTTGCCGGTGAACTCGAGAAAAGGCTTGGCAAAGAACCTGCCGCGTTGATCGATTTGCATATTGCCGACCTTTTGCCGCCGGACCCCAAACCGACGCGCGATGACACTTCGGCTTATCAACTGACCGAAGGCGATGTAAAGCACCTGACCGATACCATCGTGGCCACTCTGGGGAAAACCCCGGTTCACTGATGGGACATTCGTAGCGATAGGGCCTATCCTCCAAGATCATTGCTTGCAATGGAAACCATTGCCTGTGCAAGGACCTTTCCGAGCGATCAAGCCCTATTCAGTTCCGATTCAGTTGGGATAGGGAGCAGTATATGAAGAAAATCACCGCATTCGTTGGCAGCGCCCGCAAAGGCCACACACACGACGCCGTCGCGCAGTTTTTGAGCCATCTGCAAGCGATGGGCGACATCGAGGTCGAAATCGTCCGCCTGAGCGACTACCGGATCGAGACCTGCAAAGGCTGCCAGGTGTGCTTTGCAAAAGGCGAAGAGCACTGCCCGCTCAAGGACGACCGGGACGCGCTCATCGAGAAAATGATGGCCTCCGACGGGGTTGTTTTTGCCTCGCCGAACTATTCGTTCCACGTCTCCGCCCTGATGAAGGCGTTCCTCGACAGACTGGGATTCGCCTTTCACCGCCCGCGCTTTTTCGGCAAGGCCTTTACCAGCATCGTCGCGCAGGGCATCTATGGCGGCGACAAGATCGTCAGCTATATGGATTTCGTCGGCAACGCCCTGGGCTTTAACCTCGTGAAGGGCAGTTGCGTCCTGACGATCGAGCCGATCACGGAAAAGCAGCAACGCAAGATCGACGCGATTCTCGCGGCGCACGCCAGGCGCTACTATGCGCGGCTGACCGAGCCGGCCTATCCGGCACCGACGTTGTTCGGGCTGATGATGTTCAGGATGGGCCGGACAAAAGTAAGGCTGGAGCTTGACGACAGCTTTTGCGATTATGTGTATTACAAGGATCAGGGCTGGTTCGACTCGGGTTTCTACTACCCCACGCGCCTGAGTGCGCTGATGAAGGGAATTGGCAGGCTCTTTGACTTGATATGGGCGCGCACGACGAAGGCCAGGTACGGATAACCGGTGAGAAATAGAGGAGTTGCGCAAGTAACTCGTCATACGATGGGCACGGTCATAACCCACAAGGGCTTCGGCTTGTATGCTAACTTGAGTTTAGAGTTCACTTGATCCGTATCTGAACCTTAACAAAAAACGAAATTGCTGGTATAACAGACCTGCGATCAGAAATT
>JAFGEY010000100.1 GCA_016931365.1 Anaerolineae bacterium | reverse complement strand
TGGGGAACGATGCTAACGATGCAAGACGCCGAGGGTGGCAACGTCGAAACCATCCACTATCTGTTTCTGCGCGAAAATGTCCTGGTCGAGATGGCGCTGACCGCAGCCAAGTCGCCCACCTTGAGCGATCAGGCGCTCAAACAGGCCCAGGTTGTCGATCAACGTATTGCCGCGCGCTAAAGTATATGAAAAACCACCCACTCCCACTTGCCCCCCTGACCCGCGCACAAAAGGCCCTGCTCGCCGCCATTTTGCTCCTCGCGCTGATCGTGCGCCTGTGGGGCATCGACTTTGGCCTGCCCTACGTCTATCACCCCGACGAGCCGAATTATGTGCGCATGGTGGTTACGATGATACAGAGCGGCGACCTGAACCCGCACTTTTTCAATTTCCCGTCGTTCTTGTTCTACGCCAACGCCCTGGCCTACCAGCCCTATTACTGGATCGGCAAACTGGTCGGCGCGTTTGAGAGCACCGAGGACATCACCGCACCGCAGATGAATGCGATGGCCTCCGGGATCACTGAAACGCCGGGCACATTCATCGTCGGGCGGATGGTGACGCTGCTGCTCGGCCTGATCACGGTGTGGCTGGTCTACCTCGCCGCACGCGCGCTCACCGGCAACACCTGGACCGCACTGCTGGCGACCCTGTTCGCGGCAATTTCGCCAACCGGCGCGATGCACAGCCACTTTATCACCCCCGATATCCCGCAGGTCTTTTGGGTGATGCTGGCCTTTTGGGGTGCAGTCAAAATCTATCGCCAGGGCGGCTGGCAGCACTATCTCGTCGCCGGGCTGGCGGTTGGCGCCGCAGCATCGACCAAGTATCACGGCGTGTTGGTGCTGGTCGCCGTTTTGCTCGCCCATCTGATGCGCTATGGGAATGACATGAACGCCCTCTTTGCGCCCAAACTCTACCTGGCTTTAACTGCCAGCGCTGTCGCTTTTTTCACCATCACGCCTTATGCGCTGCTCGATTTCGCCGCCTTTGAGAGAGGCGTCACTTACGAGGGCAAGCACTATGCGCAGGGTCACCTGGGGATGGAGGGCAACACTTTTAGCTGGTGTCTGGCCTACCTGTGGCGCATCGAAGGGCCGCTGGTCATCCTGGCCCTGCTGGAAATTGTGCGTGGCATCACCGTACGCCGCGCCAAAGAGACGCTGCTGCTGGCCGCATTTCCGATCACGTTTTATCTGTTCATCAACTGCTTTACGATCCGCAATGACCGCACTTTGCTTCCAGTCTTGCCCTTTGTGGCGATATTGGCCGCCTCCTGGCTGATGGCCCGCTTTCAGGAACGCCCACCCCGCGCAGACTCGTTTGTCTCCCTCGGCGTGACCGCCCTGCTGCTCGTCTTGAGCATCGTCCTGCCCGCCGCCGGGCTGATCAAAACCGACTTTTACCTCTATTACCCGGACAGCGCCATCATCAACCGAACCGCGTGGCTGCCCGCCCTGTGGTTTTTGATCGGCTTGCTGATCCTCCTGGCTGCCCAGACGCTGCTGATGGTCAGGCAAGAAAACCCAGCCTGGCGCAGCAGTGGGCTGATCGCGACCGGCCTCATTGGGCTGACGGCTCTGGCGCTACCGCTGGCCCAAACGGTCAAAGCCAATCTCGAATTGACCGCCACCGACAGCCGCGAAACGGCGCGGGTATGGATCCTCGAAAATCTGCCTGGCGGAGCGCGGATCGCCGTCGAATCTTACGCGCCCTATGTCGATCCGATGCGCTTTTGGGTCGAAGGGCAGGGACGGATGATCGAACATGATCCCAAGTGGTACCTGGATCGAGACTTTGAGTATCTGGTCTTCAGTCAACGGATGTTTATGCGCTTTTACCGCGATCCAGAGATGTATCGCAAACAAATCGAACAATACGATCGCTTGTTCGAGCACTTTGAACTGCTCAAGACGCTGACAGACGGCGAGTACGAGGTGCGGATTTACAAAACGGGCATTTATGATTGAGTTTGGTGATGGCCCAGTCGGGGAGATTGTTTGAAGTGGCTCTCTTGTTAAACCAACGGTTAGGGGCGCAGCAGGCAACACGCAGTGTTGCACGCGCCCCTACCGGAAACCTATTTCCAGATCGGACTCGATATTGCAAAAACAAAACCTCCCAAGCCTTGAGACTTGGGAGGTTTTGTTACTGAATTATGCCGCGCGTTTGAGCAGCTTTTCCAACACCTGGCTGCTGATCTGCGCATAATGGTCAAATTCCATCACAAAGGTGCCGCGTCCCTGTGTGCGCGAACGCAGGCTGGTCGCATAGCCAAACATCGTCGCCAGCGGCACGTGCGCGCGCACGGTCTGGGTCGTGCCGCCACGCAGTTCAATACCCAGCACTTTGGCGCGGCGCATACTCAGTTCGGACATAATGTCGCCCGTATATTCATCCGGCGCGACGATCTCTATCTTCATCATCGGCTCGAGCATTATCGGCGTAGCCTTGCGCATGCCATCTTTGAACGCCATCGATGCCGCCAGGCGGAAAGCAATTTCCGACGAATCGACTTCATGATGCTTGCCATCGACCACCGAGACCTTGACATCGACCACCGGATACCCACCGAGCACGCCATTGTTCATTGCGTCCTCGATGCCCGTCTTGATCGCCGGCAGATAGGTGCGCGGGATGCTGCTACCAACCAGCGAATCCTCAAACACGAACCCCGAACCCGGCTCCAGCGGCTCCATCTCGATCACCACATGCGCAAACTGCCCGTGCCCACCGGTCTGCTTGACCAGACGGCCTTCACTGCGCACGGCGCGGGTGATCGTCTCACAATAGGCCACCTCCGGCGCGCCGACATTGGCCACAACCTTGAACTCGCGCTTGAGTCGGTCGACGGCCACTTCGAGGTGCAGCTCGCCCATCCCGGCGATGACAGTCTCGTTAGTCTGTGCGTCAAAGCGCACGCGTAACGTGGGGTCTTCTTCAGACAGACGATGTAAGGCCAGACCCAGCTTGTCTTGATCGGCCTTGGTTGCCGGCGCGATCGACATCTCAACAACCGGCGCGGGAAACGAGATGCGCTCCAGCACCACCGAGCGCTCTGGCATCGATAGGGTTTCGCCGGTAGTGATCGTCTTGAGACCGAGCACCGCGCCAATGTCGCCCGCGCGCACTTGTTCAACCTCTTCACGATGGTCGGCGTGCATGCGCACCAACCGCCCGATGCGCTCCTTGTCGCCGGTCAGAGCATTGATCACCGTCTCGCCACGGCGCACGGTGCCCGCATAGACACGGAGATAGGCCAACCGCCCCACATAGGGATCGGTGGTGATCTTGAACACCAAAGCCACGGCCGGATCATCGACATTGACCGGGCAGATCACGTCTGTGTGTTCACTGGAGTTGATGCCCTGCACCGCACCACGATCCAACGGTGAAGGCAGGTAATCGAGCACCGCATCGAGCAGACGCTGCACACCCTTGTTCTTGAGCGACGAACCGAGCAGCACCGGGATCAGTTTGTTATTTAGCGTTGCTTTACGAATCGAAGCGCGCAACTGATCTGCCGAGATCGCCTCCCCTTCCAGGTACAGCATAGCAATCTCGTCATCCAGGTCGGCCAGCGCCTCGATCAACTGCACGCGGCGGTGCTGCGCCTCGTCAAGCAACGCCGGCGGGATCGGGCCAATTTCAGGCTGGCTGCCGTCGTCATCAGCAAAAAACACGCCGCACATCTCAACCAGATCAACAACGCCGTGAAAATCGCGCTCTGTGCCCATCGGCATCTGCACAGCCGCCGGATGCGCGCCCAATCGCTCGCGGATCGTGTCGAGCACATGCCAGAAATCGGCTCCCACGCGATCCATCTTGTTCACAAAGCAGATGCGCGGCACACCAAAACGGTCGGCCTGCCGCCACACCGTCTCCGATTGCGGTTCGACGCCCGCCACGCCATCTAGGACGACGACGCCGCCGTCAAGCACGCGCAGCGAGCGCTGCACTTCGGCAGTAAAATCGATGTGCCCCGGCGTGTCGATCAGATTGATCTGGTAATCGCGCCAGGCGCAAGTGATCGCCGCCGCCTGGATAGTGATGCCGCGCTCTCGCTCCTGCGGCATAAAGTCGGTCACGGTGTTACCATCGTCCACATTGCCCAGCCGGTGTGTGCTGCCGGTATAATACAAAATCCGCTCCGTCGTCGTCGTTTTGCCTGCATCGATGTGAGCGATAATGCCGATATTGCGGATGCGGTTCAAATCCCAAGTCGGTGCCATTCAGTTCAATGTCCTTTCACAAGCATAGGCGGCTGTGTCCTCGCCGATGCACTCACGGCATCATTCCAGACACAACCGCCTATGAACTTCTTCACACACACGTGTTTGCGCCCGAAACCAACCTACACACAAAAATAGGCGCGGCTGTCACGCCTGCGCCAACAAGTAACATTATACACTCGAATGACCCCTTTGTCAAGCTAAATTGACAATCCATCCCTTATGTGATATGCTAGCCGCGTTTTCGCCCATCCCATTCTCTCGAGGTCGAATTGATATGAAACTATCTGTCGTTATGCCCTGTTATAATGAGATTGACACCATTGAGGCGATCGTCAACAAGGTACTGGCCGTCGACCTGGCCATCGAGCGCGAACTGGTCATTGTCGACGACTGCTCCCGAGATGGCACACGCGATTTTCTGGCGCGCTATCAGGATCACAACGCGGTCAAGGTCTTTTACCACGAGGTAAATCAGGGCAAAGGCGCGGCGCTGCGCACCGGATTTGAAAGGGCCACTGGCGACATCGTGCTGGTGCAGGATGCCGACCTGGAATACGACCCTGCCGAATACCCCAAGCTGCTGCGCCCCATCCTCGACGGCAAAGCCGACGTGGTTTATGGCTCACGTTTCATCGGCAGTGAGGCGCACCGCGTGCTTTATTTTTGGCACTCGCTGATGAACAAGGTGTTGACCCTGGCATCGAATATGTTCACTGACCTCAACCTGACCGATATGGAAGTCTGTTACAAGGTCTTTAAAAAGAACGTGCTCGATCAAATCAAACTGAAAGAAAATCGCTTTGGCTTTGAGCCGGAAGTGACAGCCAAGGTCGCGTACCTGGGCTGCCCCATTTACGAGGTGGGCATCTCCTATTACGGGCGCACCTACGAAGAAGGCAAAAAGATCGGCTGGAAAGATGGCGTGCGCGCGATTTACGTCATCCTCAAATATGGTTTGATCTATATGTTCCGCCGTTAAGCGTGTGTTTTTGGAGTAAACTGCCGCAAACGTCTCAAACGTCAGGCCCGCACTCTTGAGAGCGCGGGCCTGATTTATTGCCGCCACAAAAACCGCTTCAGATCGGCCAACGACAGTGGCGGCGGATGTCCCTGCTTTTTCAAAACGTGGGCGATGATCCCGGCGCCAAATTGATGCAAAAAAGTGAATAGCAGCGCTTCTTGAAAGAAAGTATCATCCAGTGCGATCACCGGATCATAGCTACGCATAAAGGCCGCAAATTCATCGGGCCGCTGATCCAATGCGCCAAACCACAGCGCGATCCACTCGTAGGCGCGCGGCGCGATCAGCGCATCGGCAAAGTCAAGCAGGCCAGACACTCGCCATCGACCACCCTGCTCTTCCAACAAAACGTGATCCTCGGTCAGATCGCCGTTGACGAGCATCACTGGCGCAGACTCGGTGCTGGTTTGCACCGCTACAAAGGCGATCATTTCATCCAACACCAGCGCCGACAGCCCGGCTTTGGTCTCCAGCTCCGTCAGACAGTTGGCCAACCGCTGGCGACGAAAAGCGGGCCAGTCGTTTCTTGGATTTTCCACCCGTGCCACCCGCGCCAGCGGGATGCCGTGCAGTTCATGGGTCATCGCGCCCAGTGATGCAGCGACCTCGACTCGGTTTTCGGGTGAAATCTGCGCGCGTACCTCGCGAATCGGCTGGCCCGGTCTGAAATCCATCACGATATACGGCCAGCACATCGCATCTTCGAGCACCCCCTCGGCCAGCAGGCGCGGCGACGGGATGTGGGTCATTTCACTCAACAGCGGATAGAGCGTGCGTTCCAGGTCAAAATCGGCGTGGCAAAAAGGGGCATAAATCTTGACCACCCACTGCCCATCGAGCACAAAAACGGCGTTGGTGCCCGGATACCCGGCTTCAATGTGCCCAAAGGCAATCCCTTCCCGCCGACAGATCTCGCGCACGGCCGGCGTCCATTGGGCGACGTCGGTGAATATCGCGCCCCACTGCTTCCATGTTTCAATGACGGGTAACAACATGCGCACCTGCCTTACACAGATTTGATGCTATTTTCGCCCAAAACCACATTCCAGGCAAATGCCCAATCCAAAAAAAGAGCGCCGCTGGAGCGGCGCTCAAATTTAGTCTCACGATTTTGATATCGTCTATTGCGCCGACGCTTCGTACAACGGCACGTTGTGCAGCGGCGACTGCTTGCGCACATAGTCGACCATCAGGTTGTGGGCAATGCGATACAACCAGGCCTGAAAGGGCACATTTTGCCATCGATAGGTGGATAAAGCCTTAACCATCTGCAAAAACACCTGCCCGGCAAGGTCTTCGGCCACAGGACGGCTGCCTACGCGCGACCACAGATAGCGAAAGATGCGCGCATAGTGCCGGTCGTACAGCTCGCCAACGGCGTTTATCTCGCCCTGCTGTGCGCGTTCGACCAGGTCTGCGTCACTCAAATCACTGTCCCCGATAGCCGCTTGATTCAACGCATCCCCTCAAATCCAGATCGCGCAACGCAACAGGCTGCGACCTGCTTTTTCAAGTATAACGAAACTGGATCAAAAAGGATCCAAAATTCCTCCCCTTGATTCAAAAATCAGCCATCTTGTATCTCAACTTGAGTTTAGAGTTCACTTGATCCGTATCTGAACCTTAACAAAAAACGAAATTGCTGGTATAACAGACCTGCGATCAGAAATT
>JAFGEY010000012.1 GCA_016931365.1 Anaerolineae bacterium | reverse complement strand
CGAGCACGCCGGCGATGCCGTCGCCGAGCACGACGTTGCGGCCAAACCCGGCGTGCAGCGGCCCGGTGGGGTTGGCGCTGCCGTATTCCACCTGCACGCGCTGCCCCTGGCCCAAATCGACTCGCCCCCAGGCCTGGCCCGCCGCGTTGATCTGGTTTACCTGTTCGGCCAGCCACCCTTGTGCGAGGTAAAAGTTGAGAAAGCCGGGCTGGGCAATCTCGATTTTGCCGATCACGTCGGTTTCGGGAAACCGCTTGACCACGATCTCGGCGATCTTGACCGGCGCCATCCTGGCCAGCCGCGCCATCTGCATGCACACCGAGGTAGACAGGTCGCCAAAGTCGGCGTGGCGCGGCGGTTGCACCGACACCTCTGGGATGTCGAATTTGGGCAGGTCGCCTTTGTGCTGCGCTTTTTTGATCGCTTGGGTGGTCAGGTCGGCCAAAAGGTCGGGCATCAATTTCATCTTGGTCCCCACTGAATTGGTTTGGAATATCGTGAGTGGATTGTACCCGTTTTTGCCGATTTGGGCAAGCTTCGGGGTGCCGGGCGCCGGCGCTTGGGCGTTTTGACAAAGATGCGCTCTTTGTTTATAATACATCTAAATCAGGAGTATTTTTAGTGAGCGAATTGACTATCCTCATCGATCGATTCAAACAACAAGGCTACAAGATGACCCCGCAGCGGCGGGCTATTTTGCACATGCTGGCTGGGCCGGGTGTCCACCTGACCGCCGAAAAAATCCACGAGCAGGTGCACAAGACGATGCCCGATCTGTCGCTGGCGACGGTATACAATACGCTGCGCGAGCTGGTCTCCGTCAAAGTGGTGCGCGAGTTGGAATTGGGCCTTGGCAAACACTATTATGAGGTGGCCCGCGCGCGCCACGCCCATCTGATCTGCCTGCACTGCAACGAGGTTTACGATCTGTCCGTCAACTGGGAAGACCTCGGTGCGCTGCTATCAGCGAGCAACGGATTTACCCCCCTGAGCTATGAGATCGTCGTGCAGGGTTACTGCGCGGATTGTAGCTTGCCAGACACCCCACAGAACAACTAACCAGCGCAGTTATCCGTGGAGAGGACGGATGTCCCAATACGTCATTGTCGGGAATGGAATCGCCGGTATCACTGCTGCGCAAGCCATTTTGCGCGCTGATCCATCCGCCGGGGTGCATATCTTTGGCGCTGAGCCACACCTGTATTATCGCCGCCCGATGCTGTGGCAGTATATCGCAGGCGAGATCGAGGAACAGGCGCTTTATTTTCGCCCCCGGACGTGGTATGAGACGCGAGGGATACACTTGCACCTCGATGTTCGCGTCATTGAAATCGACCGCGCTGCGCACCGGCTGACCCTGGCCGATAACAGTATAGTGAGTTACGACCGGCTTTTGTTGGCAACCGGCGGGCGTCCTTTTCTGCCGCCGATGGCCGGCAGCGACAAGGCGGGCGTTTACTGCCTGCGCACGCTCAAGGACGCGCAGGCGATCAAGTCGCGCGCGGCGCAGGTCAGGAATGCGATCATCATCGGCGGGGGACTGCTGGGGTTGGAAACGGCGCGCTCGATCCTCTCGCCGGACCGGCAGGTGACGGTGCTCGAATTTATGCCTCACTTGCTGCCGCGCCAGCTCGACGCCGCCGGGGCTGACGTGCTGCAAGGGCTGCTGGCCCGCATGGGCCTGCGCATCATCACCTCGGCGATCACTGACGAAATCCTGGGCGGGGACAGTGCGACCGGCGTACGCCTCAAGGATGGGCGGACCATTGACGGCGAGCTGATCGTCGTGTCGGCGGGTATTCGCTCGCGCACCGAACTGGCCCAGGCCGTGCAACTGGAGGTAAATCGCGGGATCGTGGTCAATGAGTATCTCCAGACCGGCGATCCGGACATCTGGGCCGCTGGCGATGCCGCCGAGTTCAAGGGGATCGTTCACGGCATCATCCCTGCGGCGATAGAGCAGGCCAACGTCGCTGCCGCCAATATGGTCGAGCCGGGCAGCAAGCGCTACAGCGGCACCATTCCCTCGACCACACTCAAGGTGGTCGGCATCGATCTGACCTGTCTGGGTAACTCGAGCGCGCTGGGCGAGGGGGGCTTTACCGTCCTCAACTGGGCTGACCGGGAGCAGGGGGTTTTCAAAAAACTGGTCTTGCACGAAGGCCGGGTCACCGGAGCCATTCTGATCGGCGACACGGGCGACACGCGCGTTGCCCAGCAGTTGATCGAAAGCGGCGCCGACATCTCGGCTTACCAGGATACGCTACTCCAGTCCAGGCTTGATCTCCGAATGTTGTCATGATGTTTATTTTATCAAACATATAAGATTTGAGGAGGATCAACATGCACGCAATGACTAAGACCAATCTTGAGGCCGCGTTTGCTGGCGAGAGCCAGGCACACCTAAAGTACAAGATTTTTGCCGATCAGTCGGAAAAGGAAGGCTTCCCCGAGGTCGCCCGCCTGTTTCGCGCTGTCGCCTACGCCGAGGAGGTGCATGCGACCAACCATTTCAAACAGCTATACGGAGTTGGCGACACGGTACACAACCTGGAAGCAGCCTATGGCGGCGAAAATTACGAGAACACGGAAATGTACCCCGCGTTCGACGCCGTGGCCAAGTTACAGGGCGAAAAGGGCGCGATGCTGAGCATCCACTATGCGTTGGAAGCAGAAAAGATTCACGAAGTGATGTACAGGGATGCACAGGCACTGGTCAAGCAAGGCGAGGACCGCAACGCGCTGCCGGTGTACATCTGCCCGGTGTGCGGGTACACCGTGATCGGCGAGCCGCCGGAGAAATGCCCGGTGTCCAAGACGCCGAGAGAAAAGTTTGTCAAGTTCTAGCGTTGTTTGCCGGGACAAACGTTTCGTCCCGGATCGTTTATTTTCTGTCAAATGGAGGTATGAAAAATGACAGCTTTGAGTGCAACATTCAAGTCCGCAGATTGGAAGAAAGAAAAACATGCGCCGATCATCGAAGCGCCAGAGACCGTCGTCGCCGGCGAGGTTTTCGAGGTCAAGGCCAGTCTGGGCAAAGAAATTGCTCATCCCAACACGCTCGAACATCACATCGCCTGGATCAGCCTTTATTTTTTGCCGGAGGGCGGCGCCGCTCCCTTGCAGATCGGCCATTTCGAGTTCACCAGCCACGGCGCAGGCAATGTGTTCACCTCGCCCAGCGCTGTCGCCACGCTGAACATCGACAAAAACGGCGTCCTGCAAGCCGTTTCGTTCTGCAACATCCACGGTTTGTGGGAAACCAGTCAGCCGATCGCGGTCGGCTAAATTCACCCTTCCCGAAAGCGGTCAGCTTTCGGGAAGGTTCTTTTGGAAAGGAGCGTCCCGTTGAAAAAGGTTATGCTCTATGCCCTGAGCACCTGCGGGTGGTGCAAAAAGGCCAGAGCCTTTCTGGATGACAATAACGTCGAGTACGATTATATCTATGTGGACGAACTCAAGGGTGCCAGGCGCGACGAAGTGATGGAGGCGGTGCGCCGCTGGAATCCCAAAGGCAGTTTTCCCACCGTCGTCGTCGATGGCGCGCGAGCGGTTGCTGGATTCAAAGAGGATGAACTGCGCGAGGTGTTAGGATTATGAGCGCGCCGCAGATGCCAGAGGGGGCGTCGCCGGAGGCCTGGGCGCTGTACCTGCGCCTCAAGCAGGAAGGCGAAGCGGCCGGCTATTTCCTTAACCCGGATGTGCCCTTTGTGCTCGACCTGATGGAAGGGCTGCTGACCAACGAAAATCGCTACGGCTACTGGGCCTGCCCCTGCCGTCTGGCCGACGGCGTCCGCGAGCAAGACCTGGACATCATCTGTCCGTGCGACTATCGCGACCCCGACCTGGACGAGTTCGGCGCGTGCTATTGCGCGCTCTATGTGTCCGAAGCGATTGCGCGCGGAGAAAAGCAGGCTCAAGCGGTGCCGGAACGTCGCGGCGAGCCTGAACAGACGCACGACGAGGTGTTGGTTGGGTTTACCCGTGGCGGCATTCCGGTGTGGCGCTGCAAGGTATGCGGCTATCTCTGTGCCCGCCCACAGCCGCCTTTGAAATGCCCCATTTGTAAAGCCGACCGCGACCGCTTTGAACCATTTGCCTGAACAGTGTCAAGGAGGTATCGATGCCAAACCAGGATACGGTAGCCGATCTGTTTGAACTGGCTATTTCCGCCGAGCGGGGCGCCGAAGCGTTGTATACTCGATTCACTGAACTGTTTGCCGAGCATCCTCCGGTGGCCGAGTTCTGGCGCGTGTATGCCCGGCAAGAGTCGATGCATGCCGAGTGGCTGGAGCAGTTGGCCGACGGGTTGGATGAGGATCAGCTTGCAGCGGCGGCGGATGCAACGATACTCAAGGATGCACAAAAGACTCTCAGTTTTTCCCTCGAACAAACGTTGAGCACGATTGAGACGCTGGAGGATGCCTACCAGTTGGCCAGCGAAATGGAAAACGGCGAGACCAATGCCGTTTTTGCCTTCCTGACCGAGCACCTGGCTCCCTCCGACCGGCTGCGCACCTTTTTGCGCGGTCAGTTGAGCGATCACCTCAACAAACTGCTGGTCGATTTTCCGCTTGAATTTCAGTCAGCGACCCTGCGGCAGCAGATCAAGGCCGGGCGATGAGAATCTCTACTATGCCAGCGCTTCAATTTACACCGCAAGATTGGGAACGCATCGAGCGCGATTATACAGCATGGTGGACTGGCGAACTGGATCGTCCGCTGGTGCTGTTCAACGGCTACGACGCGAGCGAGTTTCCGTCTCGCTATGGCTTTATGAGCAATTATCCGCTGGATATGCCCGCGCAGGCGGTGATCGACCTGTATGAGCCGGCGCTTGCCGCTACTCGCTTTTACGGCGACGCCTTTCCCTGGCTGTGGATCAACTTTGGGCCGGGGATCATGGCCGGGTTCAGCGGCGCGCAGGTACACAGCGTGGTCGAGCCGTCCGAGACGACCTGGTTCACGCCGGGCGAAGAAAGACCGCTGAGCGAGATTCACTCCCGCTACGATGCCGGCAACCCGTGGTGGCGGCGGGTGCGAGAGATCACCCAGGAAGCCGTCGCGCGCTGGGATGGGATGGTGTCCGTCGGTCACACCGACCTGGGCGGCAACCTCGACATTCTGGCCTCGTACCGCGACACTGCCAAGCTGCTTTATGACCTGATCGACGTGCCGGATGAGGTGGATCGGCTGGTGGGCGAGATCACCGCGCTGTGGTTGCGCTATTATGACGAGCTGGACGCGCTGATCCGGCCCCGCTGTCGCGGCACCTCCTGTTGGACGCCGCTTTGGTCGCCGGGCAAGACCTATATGCTGCAATGCGATTTTTCGTTCATGATCTCGCCAGCCATGTTTGAGCGCTTTGTCCTGCCCGATCTGGCCGCCTGCTGCGCGCACCTCGATCACGGCTTTTACCACCTCGACGGCAAGGGCGAAATTCCGCATCTTGACCTGCTGCTCTCGATCGAGCGGCTGCGCGGCATCCAGTGGATTCCCGGCGATGGGCAGCCGCCGCCCGATCAATGGCTGCCGCTGCTCAAGCGCATCCGCGACGGCGGTAAGCTGTGCCAGGTCTTTGTCAGCCCCGACGGCGCGCTCAACATCGTGCAAAATCTGGGCGGTAAAGGGTTTATGCTGGTGGTCAGCCACGCCGGGCAGCTCAACGAGCCGGAAGACGCGGCGGCGTTTCTCGAAACGTTACGGCAGGAAGATATTTCAAGATGAAACGTGATGCGTGAAACGTGAAACGTCAGGGTTAAAAAGACGAGGAATGCTTTTCAAACTGACGCTTGACGTTTGACGCCCAACGTTCGACGAGGTTTTTATGAGCACTGTCATTTATACTACCCCCACCTGCGGTTTTTGTCATCAGGCCAAACAATATTTGCAGCAACGCGGCGCGCCCTTTGTCGAGATCGACGTCAGCCAGAACCCGCAGGCGGCAATGGAGATGGTGCGTCTGTCCGGGCAGCAGGGCGTGCCGGTGATCGCTATCGACGGGCGGGTCGTCCTGGGCTTTAACCGTCCGGTCATCGATCAACTGCTCCAGCAGCGCATGCGCGTGCCGCCCAAACTTGGCGTCGCCGTAGCCGATGCGCAGCAAATCGCTGTCCAAAAGGGCGCAACGTTTCCGGCAGGCGCGTATGTGGGGCGGGTCAATCCCGGTTCTTCGGCGGCCTATGCCGGCCTGCACGTGCGCGACGTGATCGTCCGCCTGGCAGGCCAATTGGTGCAGACTGATGCGGACGTGCATCGCATTATGGCCGGGCTGCACAACAACTCGGTCGCGCCGGTTACCGTCTGGCGCGACGGCCGGCAGATCGATTTGAACGTGCCTTTCTAAAAGAAACCAGGTTTTTGCGAGCAAGCTCGCTTGCCAAAGCCTGGTTTCTATGCAGGAGGTGAACAAGTGCAAAGGGCAACCCTAAACGATTTGACGATTCGCATTGGCGGTGAAGCTGGACACGGCGTTGAATCGAGTGGAGCCGGGTTTTGCCAGGCGCTCACCCGCGTCGGGCTGTACGTTTTTGGCCTGCCCGATTACTATTCGCGCATCCGCGGCGGGCACAATTTCTACTCGATCCGGGTGAGCGATGCGCCGCTGTACGCTCATACCGACGACATTCACCTGCTGCTGGCATTGACCGAAGAGACGATCACCCGCCACCAGGATGCGCTCGCACCCGGCGGAGCCGTGCTTTATGATACCCGACTCAAGGTCACCGCCGATATGATGTCGCGCGACGACGTGCTGTACGTCGGCTTGCCGATGAGCGAGATCGCCAAGGACCGGGCCGGCACCGAACTGGCCCGTAACACGCTGGCCTTGGGCTTTGCGGCGGGCATTAGCGGCCTCGATCTCGACGGGATAGCCAGCGTCATCCGCGACAATTTCGGACGCAAGGGCCAGGCGGTGATCGACGGCAACCTCGATGTGGCGCGCTGGGGGCAAGCAGAAGGCGCCCGGCACGCCGCCGAATTTCCTTTCAGGCTGCAAGCGATCCCGGACGCGCCGCCGCGGATGGCTGTCAACGGCACGCAGGCTTTTTCGCTGGGCGCGCTGGCTGGCGGCTGCCGTTTCGCCTCCAGCTATCCAATGACCCCTGGCTCGCCGGTGCTGCACTGGCTGGCCGCCCACAGTGCCAAATACGGGGTGGCGATCAAGCATACCGAAGACGAGATCGCTGGCATCTGTATGGCGATCGGCGCGGCGCACATGGGTGCGCGGGCGCTGGTGCCCACCTCTGGCGGTGGTTTTTCCTTGATGGTCGAGGCGCTGGGCCTGGCCGGGATGACCGAGACGCCGGTGGTCATCTATAACGCGCAGCGGCCCGGTCCGTCGACGGGACTGCCCACGCGCAACGAGCAGGGCGACCTGCTCTTTACGATCTATGCCTCGCAGGGCGATTTCCCGCGCTGCGTGCTTGCGCCCGCCACGGTGGAAGACTGTTTCGTCGCCGGCTGGCGGGCCTTTAATCTGGCTGAGAGATTTCAGACTCCAGTGATCGTGCTCAGCGACCACTACCTGGCGGTGATGGTACGCACGCTGGACGTGGGCGCGTTCGACTGGGATGCAGTCGAAATCGACCGGGGCGCACTGCTCACCCCAGAGCAACTCGACGCGCTGGATGAGGAATACAAGCGCTTCAAGGACACGCCGTCGGGTGTCTCGCCGCGCGCGCTGCCCGGCCACCCCAGGGCTGTCTATGTCTCCGACAGCGACGAGCATGACGAGGCCGGGCACATCACCGAAGAATCCGCCGTTCGCATCCGGCAAATGGACAAGCGCATGCGCAAAATGGCGGGTATGGAGGCAGAAATGGGCGATCCGATCTGCTATGGCCCTGCTGAAGCCGAGATCACCCTGGTTGGCTGGGGTTCGACCTACGGCCCGCTGCGCGAGGCGGTGGATCGACTCAATGCCGCATCGCCGGGACGGGCCAACTTGGTCAATTTCACCGACCTGTGGCCGCTGCCCGCCGACAGGGCGCGAGCGGCGCTGGTTGGTGCGCACAAGCGCATTGCCGTCGAGGTGAATGCCACGGCTCAGTTTGCCACCCTGCTGCGCGCTTGTACGGGCATCGAGATGGATGGGCGCATCCTCAAGTATGATGGACGGCCGCTGTCACCGGAGGAAATTGTAAAAGAATTAGAACACTGATTTACACAGATTTGTGTTAGGGATGGCCTACAAGCATTCAGACATCACAGGGTGATTTACGACAACGTTCACAAGCGCAAACGTAACTGCTCACCCTATTAAGCGAGCGTGCGAACTCGAAACTTTTCGAGTTTGAGCGAGTTCGAAAGACCCGTATCGAGGCCACGCGAGCACGGGAACGAGCCTGCTTGGTCTCGATACGGCTCAAACCCTGCGGGTTTGACCTACTCGACCGGCGCAGGCTGAGCAATTACGCGCAAACGATAAAAATCAGTAGAGATCAGTGTTTATCTGTGTCCCATTTACCGAGGTGAAATATGGTCACACGTGCAGATTATAACAGCCCCGCAGCCGTGACCTGGTGTCCCGGCTGCGGGAATTACGGCATTTTGAACGCGCTCAAGATGGCCCTGGTCGAGCAGGGATTCGAGCCGCACCAGGTGGTCATTTTCAGCGGTATTGGCTGCGGCAGCAAACTGCCCCGCTATATGAAGGTCAACGGGATGCACACCATCCACGGGCGGCCGGCGGCCATCGCCACCGGCGCGCGGCTGGCCAACCACGGCCTCAAGATCCTCACCGTGCATGGCGACGGCGATGGCTACGGGATGGGCCTGTCACATTTTGCCCACGCCGCGCGGCGCAACATCGGCCTGGTGGAGATTTTGCAGAACAATCGCGTCTACGGCCTGACTAAAGGCCAGTATTCGCCGACCAGCGACCGCGGCATGCGCACGCCCACCTCACCTGAAGGGGCCATCGACGGACCGGTGCCGCCGCTGGCGCTGGCGATCACGATGGGCGCTACCTTTGTCGCCCGCGCCTACCCCGGCGATTTGCGCCACCTGGTCTGGGTGATCGGCCAGGCGCTCCAGCACGACGGCTATGCTCTGGTCGATGTTTTGCAGCCCTGCGTAACCTTTAACCGCCCCAGCGCGTACGATTTTTATAACCCGCGCGTCTATAAATTGCAGGACGAGGGCCATGACACGAGTGACAAGGCAGCGGCCTGGCAGAAGGCATTTGAGTGGGGCGAGCGTATCCCGCTGGGCATTTTCTACCAGGTGCAGGGCCAGCCCACCTATGAAGCCCAGGTGCCCGCGCTTGGGGCCGGCCCGCTAGTGGATCGACCGCTGGTCAAACTCACGGCAGAACAGATCAACGCGCTGCAAAAAGAATTGATGTGATACGCTAAATGTCAATGACTGGATGCGCAATATGCAGCACGCGGCGCGCAACGCGCATTATCGGAGGATTCTATGCGACCCATACTCGTGAAACCGGATATTTACTGGATCGGCGTCAACGACCGCACCACCGACCTGTTTGAGGGCCTGTGGCCGATCACGCAGGAAGGCGTCTCGTATAACGCTTATCTGGTTAATGATGATAAGAAAGCCTTGATTGACTTGAGCAAGGCCTTCAAGAGCGACGAGTTTTTTAACCAGATCGATTCTGTGACCGACATCGCGCAGCTCGACTATATCGTGGTCAACCATATGGAGCCGGATCACTCTGGTGTGCTGCGTTTGCTGCGCCGCGTCGCACCCAATGCGATCATCTTGGGCACACAAAAAACTCAAGAGATGCTTCAATCATTCTATGATATCACTGAAAACGTGCGCGTGGTCGAGGATGGTGAGACATTGAACCTGGGCGCGCACACGCTCCAATTTTTCGTTACTCCCTTTGTCCACTGGCCGGAGACGATGATGACCTATGACGTGGGCGAGCAGGTGCTCTTTTCCTGTGACGCGTTTGGCAGTTACGGCGCGTTGAGCGGAGCGGTTTTTGACGACGAGTGTACCGACCACCCATTTTACAGGCAGCAGGCGCTGCGCTATTACGTGAACATTGTCGCCCTGTTCAGCACGTCGGTGCTGCGGGCGATCAAAAAACTGGCCGACGTGCCGGTGTCGGTGGTGGCCCCCTCGCACGGCCTGATCTGGCGCGCGCACCCGGAGACGATTATCAGCGAATACGTGCAGTGGGCCGAATACGCCGGTCAACCGGGCGAACCGGGCGTGACCCTGCTCTATGGCTCGATGTACGGCAATACCGAAAAGATGATGAACGCCGTCGCCCAGGGCATCGCCGAGGCGGGCGTGCCGGTGCATATTTTCGACGTGGCGCACACGCACGTCAGCTATATTCTTCCTTCGCTGTGGGTCAACCGAGGGGTGATGGTCGGCGCGCCGACCTACGAGGGCAAGCTGTTCCCGCTGATAAAGCAGGCCTTGAGCATAGCCGCCGACAAGCGCATCCGCGGCAAATTGGCGACCCGCTTTGGCAGCTATGGTTGGAGCGGCGGCGCACAAAAAGATTTTGTAGAGATCGCCGACGCGCTCAAGTGGGAGCTGCGCGATCCGTTCGAGTTTGTCGGCGCGCCGTCGGAGGCCGATTTGGCGCAGGGTGAGGCCTTTGGCAAGGCATTTGGCGAGTGGGTCAAGGGAGCGAACTCGTAAACGAAATGCGGCGCCTGAATGTAATTTTGCCCATCTTGTCTTTATTTTTCGCCCTTTTGGGTTGCCAGGCGAACCGGCCGGCAGCTTGGCCGACTCCTGTGTTGTGGGAAATCCAGGCCACGCAGACCGTGCAGGCCCAACCGACGATGACACCCTATCTGGGGCGCCGGCAACCTGATGCACCTCAGCAATCGAGCCAGGAAGCGAGCCCAACCCTGCGCCCTATTCTCCCCAAGATCGGGGCGAATCGGTATCAGGTCAACACGATTCGCCACCCGGACGGCAGTCCGGCCTCGCTGATCCTGAGAAGCCTCGATCCGTTGAGCTTGAGCGAGTTGATCAGCGAAAGCAGCCTGACGCCGATCCTGGGCTATTATCATCCGGCTATGGACAACCTGTCACGGCTCATTTCAAGCTGCAACGGCCTGCGTTCGGATGAACTGGAGGCAGGCCAGGTCATTTTGATCCCCCTGGCCGGCGTTGGGACGGATACCTGCTCACCCGACCCGGCTCTGGCTCATCGCTATTTGCCCATCGATCCGCAAGAGTTTCAAGTGCGGGCAGCGCGGATCAGCGAGCGCGTTTTGATCTATTTTACGGAAGCCAACGAAACTCTGAATACGTTGGCGAGCAAATTTGAAAGCTCTGTAGAACGGCTGCGCGAGCTGAACGCCGGCCTCGACGCCGCGCCCCCCGACCTGCCGCTACGGCCCGATACCCTGGTGTACGTGCGCGTTCAGACACAGTATCAGTATGTGTCGCCCGTCCTTGCTGCGCCTCCGCCGTCCAAGTCGGCTATCCTGGTCTTTACACAGTCAGCGAGCCAGGCTTCGCTGCCACCGCCGCAGCCCACACCTCTGCCGCAGCCCACGCTGCTACCACAGCCCACGCCGACCATCGACCCAGGCCAACCCGCCCTTCCGACGGCGACCCCTGAACCGGCCCCAACGTTTGTGGCCGTTGAGCCTTTTGAGCCTCAGCCGGCGGTCGTTGCCGCTGTGCCCACCCTGCCGCCCGACGAGCGCGCAGATGCCGGGACATCCTATGATCCGCGCCAGATTTTTGACCCCTATGTCAAATTCCTGGCCGGTGAGCCATTCTCCAGCACGGCGATCATCACCACGCCTCCGATCATCGATGGCCAGCCGATCACCGTTGACGGAAATGCAGCGCTCAAATATCTGACCAAAAAAAATGCTTTCATCGGAGGCGCGGTCAACATCGCGGTGCGCGCAGCGATCCGGGGCAGCACGCTCGAGTTTCCGGCGGTGGGCTTTTACGGCATCCTTGCTGGCGCGCAGTTGGATCGCCAGATGATCGACCAACTGGCCAAGGATAACAACCTCGAAGTGCTTGAACAACAGGCACTCCGCGAGGGCGGCGACCCATTAGCCAAAACGATGATGCTGGCTTATGATCAACTGCTACGCGACCGCCCCAATTTGCAGTTCCTGGTGCTGATCTCCCACAACTCGGATGGGAAAATAAGGGGAATTGCCTATCTGTACGAGGCGTCGAGCCAACAGGAATGGACAACCCTGTCCGGCGCGCCGCTAAACCTGGACGGCTGCCCACCCGGGGTGCAACTGGTCATGATGGCAGCCACGTATGATTGGGAGCGGCAGACGGTAGAATTTCATTAGGACTATCCGTTTCGCTGTTGGACGAGTGGGCGTCAAGTTCGGTCATCATTTCGGCAGGTGTGGCAACCCGATCTGCTGAACCGCATAGTCTTTCAAGAGTAGCCCCGCGTGCTCGAGCACGCGGGGCTAGCTCGTTATACGTGATCATCAATTCTAATGCACAGAATGCCGATAATAAACGACTTGTAACTTTTGTCATCTCGAATGTTTCGTTTTTGACTTGCACACAAAAACAGAGGTATGTTATACTGAACTTGGCTATTTTCTAGCCAGGTTGTGAGCTAGAAGAGTCGCCGCGCAACGATCCCAACAGGGCCAATGAGGGGGCAAGTCTTTGAGCCTTTCGCATTGGCCTTTTTGTTTGCGCTCCGTTCACAGGCCGGATAACGGCAAATGTCACGCGTTGACGTCCAGACGTCGGTGAGGTGCTTGTTGATGTTAAGCCATATGGAGCAATCACCACCAATCAATGCTTCCTCTCCAGTCATCACCAATATCCCCGAGCGGATTGGCAAATATCAAATCGAACAAGAAATTGGTCAAGGTGGATTTGCCATCGTATACAGGGCTTACGACACCGTCCTGGATCGCCAGGTGGCGATCAAGGTGCTGCGCAATGAATGGGCGGAGAACGACGTAAACGTCAAACGATTTTATCGGGAAGCCCGTTGTGCGGCATCCTTGCGCCATCCGAACATTGTCACCATATACGAAATTGGCGAATTGCATGACGGCTCGCTGTACCTGGCAATGGAGTACCTTCCTGGCATCTCGTTGGCCGAAATGTTTAATCGCGACGCCAATCTTTCCATTGATCAAAAATTGACCATTCTCGAACAAATGGCGGATGCGCTGGATTATGCTCACAAGCAGAACCTGGTTCACCGTGATGTAACCCCCAAAAATATCATGGTCGAATGGCAGGAGAACAACAGCCTCCACTGCGTGCTTACCGACTTTGGCCTGGTCAAAGTGTTGGAAAGCGCGGATGCGCTCACTACCGGCCCGCTTGGGACGTTGGGGTATATGGCGCCGGAACAGATCGATTTCAATCTACAGCGCGCGATCGGCCCGGCGGTGGACATCTATGCGTTGGGTGTGATCGCTTACCGAATGCTGGCCGGACGTATGCCCTTTGAAGGCAACCTGGCGAACGTGCTTATGGCTCACTTGAGCGATTTGCCGCCGAATCCAAGCACAGTGTGCGATCAGGTGCCGCAGAAAGCGGGGTTGGTATTGCTCAAGGCACTGGCCAAAGCGCCAGAAGACCGGTATTCCAACACAAAACAGATGGTGGCCAGCTTGCGTAGTGCGATGCAGATTCCGACCGGCCATCCGGTTTACCCGCCTCAGGTGGTCAGATCGGCAGGATTGGAGCTCGAAGAACGGGTTCAACATCCCAAAATGATCATGATTCCTGCGGGCCCCTTTTGGATAGGCAGTGATGCCAGAGACCCTATGGCCGCCGACAACGAGAAACCACGGCACCAGGAATATGTGGCGCAATTTCAGATCGCTCGCTGCCCGATCACCAATGGCCAATATCAAACTTTTGTTCGTGCAACCAACCATCCGGCGCCGGCGCACTGGCAGGCCGGGTGGATCCCCCCCGGCAAAGAGAATCATCCAGTCGTCAACGTCAGTTACCTGGATGCGCAAGACTATTGTCGCTGGTTGAGCAAGCACGTCGATTGTGAAATTGATCTGCCCACCGAGTTCGAATGGGAAAAAGCCGCCGGTGGCACTGCAGCGCAGCCGCGGCATTATCCATGGGGCAATATCTGGAACGCGGAATACTGCAATTCGGCCGAGTCTGGGATTCGAGATACCACTTCGGTCGATCGATATGAAAAGTACAATCGCAGTCCCTATGATGTGATCGATATGGTCGGCAACGTCTGGGAATGGACCTCCAGTCTATACAGACCCTACCCCCACGCCAATCACTACAGCCTTGCTTATAGCATCGTCTATGTTGTGCGTGGCGGATCGTGGCAAAATGGCCGCGAAGATGCGCGGGTTTCTGTGCGCGGCAGGTACAAGCCCGAAATTTGCCGGCCCTACCTGGGATTTCGCGTTGTCGCTCGAATTACCCGCTAGGAGCAGGTGGAAAATGAGTCAAGAGGTCAAGTCGCGCCTGGACGATCTATTTTCTTCTGACGATTCTCCGGACGGTTCCCCCGGATCCCAATCTGAGAAACCGTTTGAGCATGACGATCCAATTCCTCCAGTAAAGCGTATAGTTCGGTCTCAGGTGATTCAAGAAGCCCATCCACAACCAGAGTGGGAACAAGATGACGAGTCGTTACAGACCATCTACTTTTCCGAGCCGGTCCAACCTCGATCCCCCGACGTGCAGGCAGAGACGATCGACGTCGAGTGTATGCCCCTGACCGATTCAGCGCACCCGTATCTGTTCCGGATCGGTCAACAGATCGATGATCGCTATCAGGTGGTCGAACCCCTGGGATTTGGCAGTTTTGCCGAGGTTTACAAATGCGTGGACGTTCAGCTCGATCAGACTTTTGCCGTCAAGGTGATGAACCTGACGGCCTCCAAACGCGACGTGCTCCGGGAGGCCCGGATCACGGCCAGGTTGCAGCATCCGCACATTCTGCGAGTGATCAACATCGGAGAGTTGCGAGAGACGGGACAATCGTATATTGTGATGGACTACAAACCCGCCAGCCGAACGCTCGAATCTGTGCTTGACACCACGGCCAACAGCCTGCGTCGTCTGCAACTCGACGAGCAGACTTTGCAGCTTGTAACCGAAATCGCGCAGGCCTTGCAGCACGCGCACGACAACGGCGTTGTCCATCAAGATATCAAGCCGAGCAACATCATCATCGATCAGGATTGGCATGCCTACCTGACGGACTTTGGGCTGGCGTCGAGCAAACGTTCTGCCGGCGCGGGCCTGTCGATGAAAACCCTGGATGCCCAAAGCGGCATGAGCGGGACCATTCCCTATATGTCGCCGGAACAGTTCGAAGAGCTGGAGAGCGACAAGGAAATCGGGCCGGCCACGGACGTATATTCGTTGGTGGTGGTGGTCTATGAAATGTTGGTCGGCCAGCTCCCTTATCCCGGCAAGGCAACCGGCCCGATCATTCGCCAGATCATCGAGGGGGTTCGCACGCCGCCTCGCCAATTCAATGCGGAAATTCCGGAAAAGGTCGAGGAGGTATTGCTCAAAGGGTTGAGCAAAGCCCCGGAACGTCGTTTCGGTTCAGCGGCCGAATTTGCGCAGGCATTGCGCGCTGCCGCACAGGCCTATATCACGGCTGAAGAGTTGTATAAGGAGGCCTGTCGATTTTTCGACGAGAAAAACTGGCGCGTCGCACTGGAACGTTTCATCGCGTTGGAAGACCATGCGCCCGATTATAAAGAAACGCGCCTGTTTATGGAGCGCGTCCGTAAACAGGTGCAACTGCTCAACCTGTATGAGGATGCGCAGGACTTTCTGGAGCGCCAAGAGTACGTGGCGTGCCTGGACAAGCTGGACGTGCTCTCCCAACTGGACGCCGGTTACCCGGTCGGCGCTTTGAGCGAAAAAGCCCTTGCTGCGCTGACCAGCCAGCTTTACCGGCATGCTTCAGCGCAATGCCAGGCGGGGGATTGCCGCGAGTGCTTGAGCACGCTGGATGAAATCCACGCGCGCGATCCGGACTTTGCAGACCCGGACTGCATTGGACAGCAGGCCAGGTGCGTGCTTGAGCGTCAAGAGTATCTGAAAAACTTGTACGACGCCAGTGTCAGGCAGATCCGCGCCGAAGATTGGGATGGCGCACAACAGACGCTGCAAGAACTGCACGACAGCGCAGCGGATTACGCCGATGTCGAAGCGCGCCTGACGATGGTCCGTTATATTGCACGTCTTTCGGGTTTATACCACTCCGCCCAGGACTTGTACGCGACAGGCGAGTATGCCGGTTGTATCGATACGTTGTCCAAAATATCCCAAATCGATCGTGATTACAAGCTCGAGCAGATCGTCCAACTGCACACGCGGGCATTGGAAGCTTTGTACGAAAAAGCGCGGCGGCTGTTGAGCGAAGATCGGTTCGAGGCGGCCATCCGGGCGTTGGACGAGTTGCAGGCGCGCTCCGATCTGGACGATCCCGCGCAGGTTCGGGCCCAGGCCCAAGAGGGCATTGCCCGGCGCACATTTCGTCAAGGGCTGGATTCGCTCTACGAACAGGCTATCGAGTGCCTGCGCCGGCGTGAATATCGGGAATGTCTCGATCTGATGGCCGCCATCCGCGAGCAAGACTCGGGCTATCAAGACCCGCGCGAATTGGAGCAACGCGCTCAAGAAAGCTATTGCGCCGCTTTGTACACCCAGGCGCTGGTCGCGCTGACGCGCCGGCGTTATGCCGAGGCGCTGCGTCTCTGGCAGGACATCGTCCGGCTTGCGCCCCATTATGCCGATCCGCAAAACATTCAAGTTCAGGCGGCAAGCGGGCTGGAGCGCGCCAAGTGGCTTTTGCCCTACAAAAGGTTTTGGGCGCGCGTCCAAATGTTGCGGCGCCCCGAAACCCGGCAAAAACTGGCCCGGCTCAGACGTCCGCTTTTATATGGTGCGATCGCCGTCATGCTCGTCGTTTTCGCCCTCGCTGCCGTGTGGGGTACGATCCGTGTGGTCAACGATCGGGCGATGGCGATAGCAGCGGCAACGGCCACCGAGGCAGTGGCCGCGATCGCGCGCGAAATCGAGGCAACCGTCACGGTGAGCATCGCCCGGACAACCGCCGCCAGGCTGCAAGACAACCTGGGCGCGTCAACCATCCCGTTGATGGGGCAGGCCATGACCCCGACAATGACATCGACGCCGACCCCGATCCCTGAACCGACCGCAACGCCGGCGTCGACGCCGACACCAGCGCCCACTGCAACGGCCACGCAGTTGCCCACGCCCACGGAGACAGCGATGCCGGTTCCAACGCCTACCAGGACATCGACGCCGACCGAAACCCCCACGCCCACACAAACGCCGCTGCCGCAGGCCAAAATCATCCAGGCGTCGACCGTCTACGCCGGGCCGCAGGTCGGCACCCAGGAACGGGCCATCGTGAATCCGGGGGAAATGGTCGATGTGTTGGGGCGGGCCGACGAACGCCGGTTCGGCCGTTGGCTGTACGTTCGCACGGCGGGCGGCGTTGAGGGCTTTGTCTATGAGCCGCGTGTAACGCATACGGCGGACTGGGAAAGCCTGTCCATCGTCGACTCGGAAGCCAAAGTGCTGACGCCGTCGCCAACGCCCAGCCCGGTTTGCCCAACCGATCTCGTCGTTTCGTCCGGACGGTTGCAAATCGTCCAGATCTGGCCGGCCGCAGCGTGCGCGCAGGGTGGCTGGACGGCTTACTTTGAGGTCGAAATTGCCGGCGGCGACGGGTGCGCCTATCAGATTTTTTGGGAGGGCCGCCAGGTTGAGTATCAGGTTAAAGCAGCCGAGCCCCATTGGGCGGTGATCCAGGTGCCCGGCCAGGGGGGCAAGACCGTCGGCACGGTCAAGGTCGTGTCGGGAGGTCAAACAGCCAGCCGGGCGGCCAGTGTCGACGCGCCGACGAAATGTCAGTGATCCAGAGTTTTTCAATTCCAGGCCCCGCGCGCTCGAGCGCGCGGGGTTTTTTATTTGCCGGTCTGTGCGCAAGGTGTGGTATAATAAAGACATCAAAATGTATGTGCGGGAGGTATCAGGATGGAAGACCTTGCTCAGCTCAAGCAATTTGCGATAGAAAAACTGGATCGGCTATCCCGAGAAAAACTGGCCGAGGCGTTAGATTTTATCGATTTTCTGGTACATTATCCACGTCACTCTTCGCCAGATGTATTTCCACCTCCCGATGCTTTCCTGGAATGCGCGGGAACCTGGAAGTTTGAGCCGGGTGAGCTGGACGACATATTAAAGGACATCGAGCGCTCGCGACTGATGGAGCTTGAGGAGCACAATGACCGCCTACTTGATTGATACCAACCACGCTTGTGCTCTGATGAACAATGTGCAGCTCCCCGGCACTGATGTGCAAATCGCCGCTGTTGCTCGACTGCGCGATCTTGTGGTGCTTTCATCTGATCGACATTTTGGATATGTGGACAATTTGCAGGTCGAAAACTGGCTCTAGAAAGACACTTTGGGAACCTTTCCCATCTTGCCATCGTCTAGAATGTACCGCATCCTTTGACTCCCCTGAAAGAAGTCAATTTTAACGCAGAGACGCATCCAACTTCCAGTTGGCGGTGTAGAGACGCAGAGAACACTAAAATATCACAGGTTTTCTCGAACAACGTCAAAACTCTGCGCCTCAGCGTCTCAGCGCCTCTGCGTTGAGTTTTTTCAGTGGACTCATCCTTTGTTCTCGAAACCGAGGAGGAAACCGATGAAGCGATCCCTGTATGCCCTTTTTGCTTTATTCGCTCTATTTAGCCTTCTTTTTACGTCCTGTCTAGGTAAAAAGACGCCCACCCCGACCCCGCCGCCGACCAACACCCCGGCCAGGCCGCTCACCGTGCTCACCAACACCCCCGGCCCCTCGCCGACGCCGCTGCCGCCGGATCAGGTCGTGCCCGCCGGGATGGTCTCGCCGATCGTCGTCCAGCACAGCCCGCAGACGGGCGAAGAACTGCCCCTCGACGGCTCGGTCGAACTGGTCTTTGACCGGGCGATGGACAAGGCCGCGGTCGAAAAGGCGTTTGTCGTCTCCCCTGCCGTCGACGGCAAATTTGAGTGGGCCGACGCGCGCACGGTGCGTTTCGTGCCCGCCAACCTCAAGCGCGGCGAGAGCTATCACGTCTACCTGGGCCAGGAGGCGAGCGACACCGAGGGCGCGATCCTGGCCGGCGCCTACCGCTTTCGCTTTCAGACCGTCGGCTACCTGGAGGTGGCGCAGGTCATCCCCGCGCCGGACAGCGTCGACGTGGAGGCGGACAGCATCGTCACCGTCATCTTTAACCGCCCGGTCGTCCCACTGACTTCGCTCAAACAGATGGAATCGCTGCCCAATCCGGTCGTGTTCGATCCGCCGATTTCGGGCGCGGGCGAGTGGCTCAACACCTCGATGTACCTCTTTACGCCCGATCAGCCCCTCGCCGGCGGCACGCAATACAACGCGCGCATCGCTGCCGGGTTGGCCGACACCACCGGCGGCGTGCTCGACCTCGATTACGCCTGGTCGTTCACCACCGAGCCGCCCAAGATCGTCTGGACCACGCCGCAGACCGATGGCAACCGCGCCGTGCCGCCCGACACCAAAATCCGCATCCAGTTCAACCAGCCGATCGATCCCGCCTCGGCGCAGAAAGCATTCAGCCTGGTCGGCGGGACGTGGGGCGCTGCTGTCGAGGGCGCGTTTGAGGTGCTCAGCGAGACGTTGATCTTTACGCCTCTCGCGATGCTCGAATTCGACAAGCCGTACACCGTCCGCGTCGAAGCGGGTGTATTGAGCGCGCTCAGCGCCACGCGCAAAGACATTGTCTCCGTCGGCATGCGCGATCCCTACGAGTGGAGCTTTGTCACGGCGCCGCTGCCGCGCATTGTCGAGACACGCCCGGCCAACCTGGAGCGCAACGCGTATCCCTATACTGCCTTTGAGATCGTCTTTAACACCGTGATCGACCCCGACACGGTGATGCCCAACCTGCAAATGACGCCGCCCATCTCACCGACGCAGGTTTACACCTATTTTAACGAATGGGATTATACCTTTGTGCTCGGTTTCGGCGCGCAGCCCTCCACCGAGTACGAGGTGAACATCGGCCCCGACATCGCCGACCCTTACGGCAACACCACCGGCCAGCGCAAGACGGTCAAATTCCGCACCGCGCCACTCGATCCCTCCGCGCAGTTGCACGTGCCGGGCAACGTCAGCACGCTTAACGCAAACGATCCGGCGCGGCTGTTTGTCAGCCACATCAACGTCAGCAAGCTCGATTTTGCTCTGTACAGCCTGAGCAAGGACGAGTTCTTTGCCCTTCAGCGCGACTGGTACGATTTCAAGCCGGCCAGCCGTCTCCGCCAGTGGCGTGAGACGGTCGAGTCGCCGCTGAACGAGCGCACGTACACCCGCGTCGACCTCGTCGAAGGCGGCGGCGCGCTCCAGCCCGGCTTTTACCTGGTCGACCTGGACTCATCCGACCTCAAGGATCGCGACTGGCGGCAGCGTCATCTGCTCGTCGTCTCTACGGTCAACCTGACCGTAAAGTCGGCGCCGGATGAATTGCTGGTCTGGGCCACCGACCTCGACACGGGCAAACCCCTCTCCGGCTTGAACCTGGACGCCTTTGACTGGTATGACGGTACGTCCGTTGGCCGCGCGTCGACCACCGATGCCGATGGATTGACCCATCTCCCAATCAGCCAGGACCGTTACTATAACGTGATCCTGATCAGCGAATCGCCCTTTGCGGTTGGCAGCAACCAGTGGTCGCAAGGCATCTCGTCCTGGGAGTTCGGCTTTGGCGGCGGCGAGAGCTATCAGCCGTACCGCATTTTTATCGACACCGACCGCCCGATCTATCGCGCCGGCCAGACGGTCCATTTTCGCGGCGTGGTGCGCGGCGAAGAGGACGTCGAATACTGGCTGCCCGACATCGGCACTGTGTACGTGACCATTCACGACACGGCGCGCGGGGTCGTATTCGATCGAAACCTGCCGTTGGACCAATTTGGCACCTTTAGCGGCAGCATCGATCTTGCCGAAGGCGCGCCGTTGGGATCGTATTACATCAACGTCCAGGCCGGTGGGTATGGCTGGGGGCACAGCTTTCAGGTTGCCGCTTACCGCCCGCCCGAGTTTGAGGTCACGGTCGAACCGGCGCAGGCACAAGTGCTGCTCGGCCAGAGCAACCGGGCCGAGGTGCAGGTGCGCTACTTTTTCGGCGGGCCGGTGCAGGATGTGCCGGTCAGTTGGAACGTGCTGGGCGAAACCTACACCTTTGACCCGCCGCAGTTTGGCCGCTATACGTTTTCCGACAGCGACGACCCCTGGGTCTGCCGCTGGTGCTGGTGGCGCCCGTCTCCGCCGCCTCAAGTGCTGCTCAGCGGCTCCGGCCGCACCGACGCCGCGGGCAACCTGTTGATCGAGCTGCCCGCCGAATGGCTCAATGCCAACAGCATACCGATCACCCACAGCCTCAAGCTGGTGGTCGAGGCCACCGTCAGCGGCAACGACGGCCAGGTCATTTCGGGCCGCGGTGAGATCGTCGCCCACCGCAGCGACATCTATATCGGGCTGGCCGCGCAGCAGTACGTCGGCCAGGCAGAAAAGAAAATGACCGTCGATCTGCTCACCGTCAACTGGGCGGCCGAGCGCCAGCCGAACAAAGCGTTAAAACTCTCTGTCTATCGACGTGAATGGAAGAACGTCTTTGTCGAAAATGAGACCGGCGGCGGCCGTTGGACGTGGACCACCGAGGACGTGTTCATTGCCGAGGCCGACGTCACCACCGGCGCGAATGGCGAAGCGACGTTCACCTTTATCCCGCCCGTGGGCGGTTCCTATCATGTCATCGCCGAATCCAGTGCCAAGCCCGTCGCCCGCGCCAGCATGTTCCTCTGGGTCAGCGGCAAGGATTACATCTCGTGGCGGCGTACCAACGAAGATCGCATCGACCTGATCGCCGACAAGGGCGTCTACAAGCCCGGCGAAACGGCGGAAATCCTGATCCCGTCACCCTTTCAGGGCGAACACTGGGCCTGGATCACCGTCGAGCGCGGCGGCGTCTTGCAGCAAGAGGTGATCAAGCTGACCAACAACAGCACCGTCTACCGCCTGCCGATCACCGACCGCCACGTGCCCAACGTCTACGTTTCGGCGGTCATCGTCAAAGGCAAGGATGCCGACAACCGGGTCGCCAATTTCAAAGTTGGCTACACTGCCTTGACCGTCGAGCCGGCGGCGCAGACGCTGCACGTCGAGCTTGTGCCCAACGTCGATCAGGCGCTGCCGGGCGAGACGGTCACTTTTGACGTGCGCGCCACCGATCATACCGGCGAGCCGATCGCCGCTGCCTTTACGCTCGACCTGGTTGACAAGGCCGTGCTCTCGCTGCTGCCGCGCCAGGCCGACGCCATCCTCAACGCCTTTTACGGGCGGCGCGCGTTGCAGGTCAACACCGCCAGCGGCCTGTCGATCTCGCTGAACCGGCTGCTGATCGAGCAGGAGGAGCAGTACAATCAACACCTGGCCACGGACGGCAAGACCGCAGGAGCGCGGGACGAGGTCACGCAGGTAGTCGAAAAAGAGGTTGAGCGTGCTCTGGCTCCGACGGCATCCCCATCCCCGGCCATGGCTATGGAGAAAGGCGAAGGGGCTGCCGCGCCGCCAGGCGTCGACCTGCGCGAAGAGTTTGCCGACACTGCTTTCTGGCAGGCCGACTTTGTGACCGGCGCCGACGGGCGTGGTCAAGTCGAGATCAAACTGCCCGACAACCTGACCACCTGGGTCTTTCGCGGCGTTGGTGTGACCGGCGAGACGGTCGTCGGTGAGGCGACGGTGGACCTGCTGGTGACCAAGCCGCTGCTGGTGCGTCCGGTCACGCCGCGCTTTTTCGTCGTCGAGGACGAGGCCTACCTGTCGGCGTTGGTCAGCAACAACACCGACGCCGAGTTGAGCGTCGACGTGGCCCTGAGCAGTACCGGCCTGACCCTGCATGACGCCGAAACGCAGACTGTGATCGTGCCCGCGCGCGGCGAGGCGCAAGTCACCTGGCGCGTCACCGTGCAGGACGTGCCCAGCGTCGAGGTCATCTTTAGCGCGGTGTCGGGTGAATACAACGACGCGGCCCGCCCGCGCCTGACCACCGGCCCGGACGGCACGCTGCTGGTCTTCCGCTACACCGCGCCCGACATCGTCGGCACCGGCGGGCAGTTGGTTTCTTCCGGCGCACGCACCGAGATCATCGCCCTGCCGCCGCGCTATGACGACCGTCGCGGCGAAGTCCTGATCCAACTCGATCCGTCGCTGGCCGCCGGCATGCGCGATGGCCTCGACTATCTGGAGCACTTTGAGTACGAATGCACCGAGCAGACCGTGTCGCGCTTTCTGCCCAACGTGCTGACCTACCGCGCGTTGCAAGAACTGGGCATCGTCGATGCCCAGTTGGAAGCCAGACTGCCGGCTCTGGTCAAAGAGGGTTTGGACAAACTCTATCTCCAGCAGCGCGACGATGGCGGCTGGGGCTGGTGGAAAGAGGCGCGCGAGAGCAACCCGCACATCACCGCCTATGTGATATTTGCGCTGGACAAGGCGCAAAAAGCGGACTTTGCGGTCGATCAGAACGTGGTCGAACGTGGCCTGAACTATCTCAACGGTCAGCTTTCGCCCGTGCGCCGTATCGCCTCCTACCGCGAAGCTAACCTGCAAGCCTTTATCCTCTACGTGATGGCCGAAGCGGGGCGCAGCGGGCAGGTCAGTGAATACAGCGGTGGCCTGCTCGACAACCGCGAAAAACTGTCGCACTTTGGCAAGGCTTTCCTGGCCCTGACCCTCGACCTGATCGGCGAGCGCGATGGCCGCGTGGACACGCTGCTCTCCGACCTGAACAACGCGGTCATTCTCTCGGCCACCGGCGCGCACTGGGAAGAGCAAAACTATGACTGGTGGGCGATGAACACCGACACCCGCTCCACGGCAGTGATCCTCGACGCGCTGGCCCGCCTCGATCCCGAAAACGAGCTGATTCCCAACGTGGTGCGCTGGCTGATGGTGGCGCGCAAGGAGGGCGTCTGGGAGACGACGCAGGAGACGGCCTGGGCGCTGATCGCCTTTACCGACTGGATGGCCGTTACCGGCGAGCTGCAAGGAAATTACGAGTACGCCGCCAACCTCAACGGCGAGACGCTGGCCGAAGGCACGGTGAACGCCGGCAACGTCGGCGAGAGTGTCAAGATCAGAGTCGCTATCGCGGATCTTTTGGCTGACCAGGGCAATGTCCTGCAAATCGGCCGCGGCGAGGGGGAAGGGCGGCTCTACTATACCGCGCACTTGCGCGTCTACCTGCCCGTTGAAGAGATCGATCCGGTCAACCGCGGGATCATCGTCTACCGCGAGTACACCGACGCGGCCTGTGAGCCGACCAGGGAAAAGCCGTGTCCGGAGGTGCAAGAGATCAAGGTCGGCGACGTGGTGCGGGTCAAACTGACCATCATCGCGCCCAACGACCTGTACTATGTGGTCGTCGAAGACCCGCTGCCGGCCGGCGGCGAGGCCATCGACACCACGCTGGCTACGACCAGCCTGCTGGATCAGAACCCGTCGCTGCGCCGGCAGAGTAAGAATCCAATCTGGTATGACTGGTACTGGTGGTGGTGGAACTGGTACAGCCGCAGCGAGATGCGCGACGAAAAGGTGGTGCTTTTTGCCGACTATCTGCCCAAAGGCACCTACGAATACACCTACACGTTCCGCGCCACGTTGCCTGGCGAGTACCGGGTCATTCCCACCGTCGCCAGCGAGATGTATTTCCCCGAAGTCTTTGGCCGCTCGGACGGGCGGTTGCTGACCATCGCGCGGGGAGACCAGTAGACGCCAATCCCTGCACAGGTTATCAGCCTGGATCAAATACAGAATAGTGCCTCCCCGTTAGCTCACCGCTTTCGGGAAGGCACTATTTTTTGCCAACAATTCTCACCGCCCAGGGTGCATTTGTCTTGATTGGGTTTCTATGCTAAAATGCTAGAGTGAATCCAAATTAGGAATCATTCACTTGCGCGTATCACTGGGGGGACAATGGCGATTTGGCTTAAAAACAAACTGCTTCGAGTTCTGATTTGGACGCTGCTGGTGCAGGCGATTGTGCCATTTGCCGCAATGCCCGTTTACGCGGAATCGTCGCCGGTCGTCGATGCACTGCCCGAACCGTCATTGTTGGGCCTGTCTGACCTGCGCATCGTGCGCGTTCAAGAGATCGCGCCGCCTCCCGCCGCTCCGCGCGCGCCGCTTCCCGCGCTGACCTCCTACGGGCCGATCCTGCCTTCTGCCCGCCCTTTGCGCACACCCATTCCGCTCGCGCTGGCCCGCGATCAGGACAGGTGGCCCCCTCGATTTGACCCTTTCCAGTTGCCCCAAGCGGTGGGAGTCCGGCCTTCGACAAACCCGAGCGCCGACCCAGAAACGGACACCGACGATGCCGGCCGCTACCAGTTTGAAGGGTTGCCCCATGGCACTCACCGGGTCACCCTGGATGCTAGCACGCTTCCGCCCGACCTGCGCCCGGCCGACGGGGAGCAGGTCCCGGTCCTCTGGCTGAATCCGGGCATGCGCACGACCTCCTATGCGCTTTTGTCCGGCGTGCGCCTGACCGCCGAATACGACCGGAACGGTGGGGCGATTGCCGGCGTTGTCTTTGTGGACGCGGATGGGGATGGCGAGCAGGACGATGGTGAGCCGGGCGTTCCCGGCGTGCGGATCATTGACCCCACCTTGCACCAGTATTTCGTCCCCTTTGACGACCGCGATCTGTGGGTGTTGTTCGAAGAAAAGGTGGCATGCCATGCTACGTTTTCAACCCCCTACGCTGTACAACCCCTGATCTCTTTTGTATTCCTCACCGCCGGTTCGGATGGCACCATTTACTACTATGATCATTGGGAAGACGGTTATGACGCCGATCCCTTGGATCCTGGCCCGACGACCGAGGTGGGAATGGTGGACGCCGGAGGTACGCGGATCTTTCAGAGCGACATCGACCCTACTCTGATCCCGTCGCCCGGCCCCAACTATTATTACGATGGCCGCGACCGTATCAGCATCCTCGGTGAACAGGTTTCCCTGGTGCGCATGGCCTATCCCTCCATCGTGGGTGGCATCTATGATGGGGTGATTTCGGCGGCGGCCTGGGAAGTGTCCGAAGTGGCCGATTGGGGCACCGACTATGTGGCTATCGTCGGCCAAGACCTGGACTTTAATGGCCCTGTCGCGGATGACCACGACTATGCTGGCCTGGAAGTGATGGCATGGCGAGATAACACGGCTGTGTATTATAACGGGGTTTTGACGGCTACATTGGATGCGGGCGAGGTCTACTCTGTGACCGGCGGCGCGCTCAGCTACGATACCATCACCGCTACGGCTTCTGTCCAGGTTCAGATGATGACAGGAGCCTGCGGAGACTATGGCGTTTCGGCCAACGGCTATACACTTCAGCCGGTGAACGTGTGGGACACTGCCTATTGGGCTCCTGTGCCCGGCTTTGAGGCGAGCTGCACTGCTTCCGGCGCAAATGCCGATACGGACATTTATCTTCACAACCCTCACGGCAATGCGATCACCGTGACGGTCGTGAGCGGAGCCATGACGGCTGACGTAACCATTCCCGCCGGCCAGACCATCAGCGTGATCACCATGACCGGGTGGGTCGATCTGTCCACCGGGTTTGCAGGTACCCATCTCTTTTCCTCGCAGACCTTTGGCGGGATCGTGGTGGTAGATTCAACCACCGCAGATGGCGCCACCTTTGGACGTGTATTTGACTGGGGTTACTCGCTCATCCCCGAATCTCAGCTCAGCTCGCAGGCTGTTGTGGGCTATGCGCCCGGCACAGGCGCTACCCCTCCCGCCGACAACAGCAACGTGGCTTTTGTCACGGCAGTCACCGACACGATCATTTACGTAGATTTGAACCAGGATGGGCTGGCCGATCCCGTTGACCTGAACGGCGACGGCGATGCTGACGACAACGATGCCTGGGGAGTGGCCGCGTGGGATGAGCCGCTTTCTGCCCTCGGCATTCCCCTACAGGCCGGCCAGTCCCTGCGCATCGGCGATCCCGGCGACCACGACCTGATGGGCGCGCTGATCTACACCCTGAATTTGCAGGACAAGATTGCCGTGGCCTGGGGACAAGACCCTTGCCAATCTGTCGATGCTTTTCCCTCGCTGGACCTGGGATACACCATCCTTCCCGTCCCGGTGCCCCGCCTTTCCAAGGTGGACGAATTGGCCATTGACGCAGACCTGACCGGCGACGTGTCTCCCGGCGACACGATTACCTATGTCATCGTTTTGTACAACAATGGCCTGGGGTCAATGAACAACGTGGTCCTGACGGACACCTTACCGCATACCTATACCGATTTTGTGGCCGGGAGCTTGCAGATCGCTACCCCACCGCCCACCCGCGCGGTCGAATACTCGGCAGACAGCCTGACCTGGGGAAGCACGCCGCTGTCCAACGCCCAGGCGTTCCGCATCGCCTGGGACACCATCGGCCCGGGCCAGACGGTCACGATCACCTTTCGCATCGTCCTGAACGCCAGCATCCCTGCCACGGTGACCCAGATCACCAACGAGGCGGTTGTCAGTTCTGACGAAACCGACCTGGTGATCTCGGAAGACCCCCAGGATCCGTTCGATCCAGACACTGACACGGACATCGGGCGGCCGGCCCTGGCCCTGGACAAGCGCGTCAGTACGGGCGTGGCCCGCCCCGGCGAGCGGATCACCTATTCGATCGTGTTGAGCAACACGGGCAACGGCATCGCCCTGGGCATCGTCCTCAGCGATGTCTTGCCTGTAGGGATCCAATACGTCCCCGGCACCTTGAACATCACCTGGCCGGTCGCCCAGGTTGAAACGATCACCCGGACGGTCACGCGCACGACCAGCTTTCATGGCACCTATGCTGACGATCTGGACCTGACCCTGACTCAGACCACCAACTATGCCGGCAGTGACGGCTCTCTGGCCTGGTCCACAGACTGGATCGAAGTGAACGATGATTTGTCCGGCCTGCCCACCGCTGGCGAAGTGCAGGTGCAGACCGTTGCCGCCAACGCGCTCAGCGCTCCAGCTTATCTGGAATTGACGAACATCGACAGTGATGACGCCGGCGTGAGCCGGATGGTCGACTTGAGCCTGTTCAGCGCTCCGGTGCTGCGCTATTATGTGTACGGCGAGACAAATGACGGAGACGATACTTATCGCGTGGACGTCAATGGTGTGCCTGGCCTCCCGCAACAATACAACGGGGGATGGACCCTGCGCCAGGTACCGCTGACCGGCGGCGCTATGGCCACCGTGAGCCTGATTGCCACGGCTGGCCTGGAGCCAGACGACACTTATCGTTTCGACAATCTGGCCATTTATGAAAGCGACCCCGAGCGGGTGCTCACCCAGACGCTCACCTGGGAGTCGGTGACCATCACCTATGCCACAGCCAGCGGCCTCGATCCCATCTTCGGGCCGGTGGACGGCAGCATGGTGTTCACCCAAGGCCTGCGCTTGCTCCCCGGAGCGGCCCTCACGGTTACCTTCCAGGCCCAGGTGTCCCTGCCCATGACCAACGGCTTGGTTCTGACCAACACGGCCTGTTTCTCGTCGGTCAATGCCTTTGCCGGCTGTGACGACGAAGCGGTGCGGATTTTGAGCAGCCATGCCCTGACCCTCACCAAAACCGGCCAGCCTGCCCCGGTGGCTCCGGGCGGCCTGCTGACCTATACCCTGGTCTACACCGCTGCCGGCGATGACCCAGCTCCCAACGTCATCATCACCGACGCCACGCCGGCTGGTACGACCTTTGTGCATGCCGCCGGCGGCATGCATATAGACGTGCCGCCGTCCGGTGCAACTGGGGTGATCACCTGGCACCTGGGCACCCTGCTCACGGCTACCAGCGGCATCACCTGGCAAACCGGCGTGGTCACACTGGTGGTGCAGGTGGATCCGGGGCTGACCTCCGGCCCCATCCTGAACTGGGCGCGCATTTCGGACGACAGCGGTGTCTGGGACGACGATGACGAGAGCACGCCGCTTCTTCCTCCCGTAGCCGACCTGGTCATTGTCAAGGTGGACGATCCCGACCCGGCATCGGCCGGCGGGGTGCTCACCTACACGCTGGTGTACACCAATGCCGGGCCATCGGACGCGCAGAACGTGATTATCACCGACACGCTGCCGCTCAGCGTCACCTGGGGTGGCGTGGTTAGCCAGCCGCCGGGCTGGAGTGTCCCACCTGATTACGCTCCCGGCCCGCCGGCTACGCTGGCCTGGTACACGCCGACGTTGAGGGTAGGAGACTGGGGCCGCATCGTCTTGACGGTCACCGTGGACGTGCAGGCCAGCGGAACGCTGACCAACCACGTGACCATCACCAGCACGACCAGCGATCCCGATCCTGGCAACAACAACGACGACGAGCCAACCGGTCTGATCACTCTGGCCGATCTGGCCATCGCCAAGGCGGACAATCCCGACCCGGTACCATCGGGCGCGGTGTTGACCTATACCCTGGTATACACCAATTATGGTCCCTCCAACGCCCAGAACGTGTACATCACCGACACGCTGCCGCTCAGTGTGGCCATGGGCGGGGTGGTGGAGGCAGCGCCTCCGCTGGTCGGCCCGGTCATCGCTGGAGGGCGGCTGACCTGGTATACTCCCACGCTGAGCGCAGGAGCCACGGGCCGCATTGTCTTGACGGTGACAGTGCACGCGGGCGTCAACGGCCTTATCACCAACAGCGTGACGATCACCAGTGCCACGCCCGACGACAACCCCGGCAACAACGACGACGACGAGCCAACCGCACCTATGATCCCCGGCCTGGAGATGGTCAAAACAGTGCAGCCGGATCGAGTGGTGCGCCACATGCCCTTTACCTACACGATCCGCATCACCAACACGGGCTATGTCGTGCTGGATCCATTGGTGCTCACCGATACCCTGCCGCCTGATACGTACTATGTGGCCGGCACGGGCCTTCCCCTTGCTCCTGACGTGGTGGCTCCGCCCACCCTGGTTTGGTCGAACCTGGGGCCGTTGGCGGCGGGCGCGAGCATCACCGTCTCGTTTGCGGCTACGGCCACGCCGGGTCTGACCGGCACTTACACCAACGGGGCCCTTGCCGAGGGCAGCTACCCGGGCGGTACCGTCACGGACACCGACGACGTGCCTATCCTGATCGCTGACCCGGCGGTGGAGATACAAAAGCAGGTCGTTGCCATCGACACCGATCTGGTGGCGCCCAACTATGTCACCTTTACCATCATCATCACCAACGTCGGCCCCAGCGTGATCGGCGTGCTGCCACTGGTCGATCAATACGACCCGTACTATCTGAGCTTCGCCGACGCCACGCCGTACCCGGAGCAGGACGAGGACGACGGCGCCGTCACCTGGAACGACCTGACCGGGCCTGCGCCGCACGGATTTAACCGCAATCTGCCGCCCGGCGAATCGTTCGTGATCACCACCGTGTTCCGCGTTGCGCACAACATCAATGTGACCACCACCAACGTGGCCACCGTCACCGGTGCGATCGACCTCTATGAAAACCCGGCCAACGATGACGTTGATGATCAAGATATCGGCGGTGAAGATGATGGCATCCCCACCCCGATCACGCTGCTCTACCTGCGCGCGGTCGCCGAAGATGGCGCAGTGCGCGTCCGCTGGGCGACGATCGCTGAACTGGGCACGGTCGGCTTTGACCTCTACCGCGCCGGCAGTGAGCGTTGGGAGGTCGCCGAGTGGATCGCCTATGTGCCGGCGACCGGCTCCGGCAGCACGTACGACTATATCGACGCCAGAGTCGAACCCGGCCAATGGTACTGGTACTGGCTGGTT
>JAFGEY010000099.1 GCA_016931365.1 Anaerolineae bacterium | reverse complement strand
TGCCGCCCTTGACGCGCGGCGTCACGCCGAGGATGGTCACGTAACATGCGCCCTCGTCGCGCCAGTGCGGGTAGAGACCGCAGTAACCGACCGGCGCGCCCTCGTCGTCCATAGCGATCAGATCGGCGAGCGCCGTGGTTTTGTCCAGCCAGTCGTGGACGCGCTGCGCGTCAAAGGGGATGCCGCCGGTGAACCCGCCCGGCCACAATGAGTCAAAATCGTTGAACATTTGAGCGACCTGCGCCGCCATCGACGGATCATAGACCACAATTTTTCCCGGCAGTTCTTCTGACATTGCCCTCTCCTTTAGAAATCTGTGTTTATCCGTGCTAATCGATGTCCAGTTTCTTATCCAAACTCGCCTGCCACAGCGTCCAGTTGCCGGCGACCTCGCGCACGCGCCCCTGGCCTTCAAAGATCAACAGCCGCGTCGCCACCTTGTCGATGAAAAAGCGGTCGTGGCTGACCACCACCACGGCGCCAGGAAAATGTATCAATGCGCGCTCCATGACCTGCGTGCTGGTCAGATCGAGGTGATTGGTCGGCTCGTCGAGCACGATCACCGACGCGCCGGAGAGCAGGCACTGCGCCAGCGCCACCCGCGCCCGCTGCCCGCCCGACAGGGTGCCGATGCGCTGCTGCAAATCAAGCTCCGAAAAACGCATCAATTCGAGAAACCGATTGACCTTTTTACGTGGCGCGGCGTAGGCCAGGCCAACGACGTTGACCGCGTGCGTGACCGTATCGTTTAGATCGAGATTTTCAAAGACCTCGTTGTAATAGATGAGATCGGCGGATTTGGCCCACGCCACCCGCCCCGCATCGAAGGCGCGTTCCGCCCCCAGGGGCTCCTCACTTTGAGTCAGCGCGCGCAGCAGCGTCGTCTTGCCGCAACCATTCGGGCCGATGATGGCGATGCGATCGCCGCGCTGCACCTCGAAATACAGATCGCGAAACAACACCTGGTCGCCGTAGGATTTGGCAATGGCCTCCACCCGGCAAAGCTTGTTGCTGACCTGCAACCCCTCGTAAATGTCGGTCACAATCCGGTCGACGGGACGGGGCTGAACCTCTTTTTTGATGCCCGCCAGCTTGCGCTTGAGCGCCTGGCTCGGATTTTTGGCCGCCTCGCGCCGGTCGGCGATGGCCTCGGCCTCATAGGTGAGCAGTTCCTCTTCGTGCTGGAACTGCCGCTCCAACGTTTTGAGGCGAAACGGCTTTTCCCGGACATAGTCGGCAAAGCCGCCGCTGTACTCTTGAAGGTGATAGTTTTCCACCTCGACCACGCGGTTGACCACCCGATCGAGGAAATGACGGTCGTGGGAAACGACGATCAGCGCGCCGCGATGCTTGGCAAAATACTCTTCCAGCCAGTCCAGCCCTTCGATGTCGAGGAAATTGGTCGGCTCGTCCATCAGCAGTACGTCGGGCGCTTGCAGCAGAATCTTGGACAGCGCGGCGCGGTTGCGCCAGCCGCCGGAAAGCTGATCGACGGGACAGGTGCGGTACACTTCGTTGAAGCCCAGCCGGGTCAGTGCGGTGTCGATCTCGTTTTGATAGGTCCACCCGCCGCGACGGTTCATCGTCTCGATCAGCGCCGCCTGTCGGTGCAGCAGGCGATCCATCTCGACCTTGTCGGGGCCCTCTTCCAGCGCGATCTCGACCTCGAGCAGTTCCTCTTCGATCGCGTGAAGGTCGGCAAACAGATCGTCGAGCGTCTGCCAGATCGATCGCCCACCGTCGAGGGTGGAAAACTGGCTAAAGTAGCCAATCTGAAGGCCTTGATCGAGGGCCACCTCGCCTTCGGTCGGTGCTTCCTGGCCGAGGATCAACTTGAGCAGCGTGGTCTTGCCGGTGCCATTTTTGCCGATCAGCCCAACGCGGTCGCCTTCGTCGAGGTGAAAATAGACCTCACGCAAAACAGGCAGATCGTCGTAATATTTCGATACGTTTTCGAAACGAATGAGGCTCATCAAGTTCTCTCATTGTGGCACTTGGCGGCTTTGGAAAGCCACCCTACTCGCACCCGGTTCGGGGTAGGGCGGGTTTCTTACCCGCCACTTGGGGATCGCTTTGTACATACTTATAGCACTCCTCCCAAACTCCACGGGCAAAAGGACAGCTCGCCCACATCCTGCGCCTCGCTCTTGGAACGCTGCCCGGAGGCGACGGCAACAACCAGGTCGAGCAGATCGTCGGCCACTTGCTGCATCGGCACGCCGTCGAGGATTTGGCCCGCGTTGAGGTCCATATCGTCCGCCATCCGCTCATATATGGGCGTGTTGGTGCTGACCTTGATCACCGGCGCGGGCTTGAAGCCGAGCACCGATCCGCGCCCGGTGGTAAAGACGATCAAGTTGCAGCCACCCGCCACCTGCCCGGTGAGGCCGATCCAGTCGTTGCCGGGCGTGTTCATCACCCCGACGCCGCGCGCCGTCACCCGCTCGGCATACTCGTAGACGCCGGTCAGCGGCGTGTGGCCGCCTTTGGCAATTGCGCCGAGCGATTTTTCATAGATCGTGGTCAGGCCGCCCTTTTTGTTGCCGGGGCTGGGATTGTTGTCGATCTCGGCGCCGATGCGCGCTGCGTACGCCTCCCACCAGCGAATTTGTGCCAACAGCTTTTCGCCGACCTCGCGGCTGACCGCCCGCCGGGTGAGCAACTGCTCCGCGCCATAAATTTCGGGCACCTCGCCGAGCAGCACCGCGCCGCCCTGACGCACCAGTTCATCCGACATCAGGCCGAGCGTCGGGTTGGCCGTCACGCCCGACCAACCGTCCGATCCCCCGCAGTGCAGGGCCAGGGTCAGTCCGGAAATGGGCTGCGGCGCGCGCTGTGCCCGGTTGACCACCGGAAGCATCGCTTCGACGGCGGCAATGCCCGCCGCGACAGTCTTGCGCAGGCCGCCCCCATCCTGGATCGCCAGTCCGGCCGGCGGGTCGGACGGCAGCCCTTTGAGGCCGTAGGCAGCGACAACGTCGCCGATCTGGTTGGTCTCGCAGCCCAGGCCAACGAACAGATACCCGCCGACGTTGGGATGGGTCGCCATGCCGGCCAATGTGCGCTGGAGCATCATATAATCGTCGCCGCCCAGGCGAAAACTGCACCCGCTTTGATGCACCAACGCGATCACGCCGTCGACATTAGGATACGCGCTCAGGCGCTCCGGCGTAAAGTGGCGAGCGATTTTCCAGGCCGCGTCGGCGGAGCAGTTGACGCTGGATATGACGGCAATCGTGTTGCGCGTGCCCACGCGGCCATCCGGGCGGTGGTAGCCCATAAAGGTGCGCCGCTGGCCTTCCGGCACCAGGCCGACCGGCTGCACGTCCACGCCAAAGGCGTAGTCGTGCTCAACCTGGCCCATGCCCAGGTTGTGGCTGTGGACGTGATCGCCGGGCGCGATGGGCTGTGTGGCAAAACCGATGACCTGCCCGTAGCGGCGCACCGGCCCGCCCGCGTCGACGGCGCACAGGGCGACCTTGTGCCCTCCGGGGATGGCCTGCCGCGTTTCGATCTGCCCGCCGCCGTGGCAGTCGAGGCTGATGCCGGACTGGAGATCGAACCTGGCGATGGCGACATCATCGGCGGGATGAAGATGGATGGCGACCTGTTCGAGAGGGATGCATGCGTTCACGGCAACGATTTCTCCTGTTGATGGTTTTATTTTATCTCTAATTATGCAATACGATCTTTAAACAACGATCCGACACGCAGATACATCAATCTCTCTCTGATAGAGAATGTGTGGCAGGTAGATAAAAAGCCGCGCCGAACCCTGTTCTCTCAGTCTCCGCTCAAACAGTGCCTCGCTCTCTGGCGAAACCCGATCAACGGGCAAATGCGGGCCAAACAACACAAAGTCGTCGAGCCAAGCACAGAGCCTAAATTGATCCAGTCTGTCACTCTCGATCTCGAAAAAGCGGAGTGGCTTCCCACCCCTGAGTTGTTGGCGTCTCTGGATCACATGGGTCGGCACGGCAAACATCTGGACCACATCGACCCAGTGACAGTTGAGAACGGGGATGTATGTGGCCGCCACCTCTTCGCGGCCGGCATATTTTTGTCGCTCCTGTTCGTAAATCTCTGGAAAGACCTCTTGCATCCGGTTCAAAGGGTATAGAATGGTTCCTCTCATCTCTTGCGGAACAATGTGGTATAGTTTCATATGACAGCCTACACGGATTCGATCTGCCCCTTTGCCGACAACGCCCTGAACATCTCGAGCGTTTCGCCAATCGCCTGTTCCAGCGGCGTATGCGGCACCTCACCCAGCAGCCCGCGCAGACCGCGGTCGTCCAGATTGGCGGGGAAGGGCAAGGCCGAGTCCGGTTCATAGGTGATCTGCGCGCCGGGCACCATCACTTTCAGCAGCCGAACAAACTCGCCCACATCGATCACGTCATTGCGAATGTTCAGTGCCATCGCACCACAATATTCGGCCCGCGCCGCCCCGATGAACATCTGCGCCACATCGTCGGCGTATTGCAGCGCCACCGGTCCGCCGAAACGGATGTGATACGGCTTGCCCCGCGCCGCTGCCAGGATCGCCTGAGGTAGATCGGAGGTCATGCCCTGATCGCGCCCCACCCCGTAGACAATGTACGGACGCAGCCCCACGCTGCCGACCTGCCAGTCCTGCCAGTAAACGCGAGCCAGGTGCTCGTCAGCCAGCTTGAACGCGCCATACAGCGTGTCGGGGCGCAACGGCGCATCGTCGGGCAGTGGAAAGTGGTCGTAAAACGAGGTCGGCCCCAGTGCGGCGACCGAGCTGGCATAAGCCAGCCCGCGCACCCTTCCCGCAGAACGGGTCTCAGATTGCCGCACGGCCTCAAAGACGTTGGCCGCGCCGACCACATTAACCCGCGCGCCGAGCGAGGGATCGGCCTTGCAGGCCGGCACTTGCAGCGCGGCGAGGTGGATCACGTGGGTCACGCCATAGCGCTCAATCAACAATTTGACCTGTTCGAGGTCAGTGATGTCGCCTCGGACAAAGGTGATTTGCGCCAGTTCGTCGTCGTCCATCAGCAGGCGCAGGCGACGCGGATCGCCGGACAAGTCAAAGGCGACGACGCGCACCCCAGCTCGCACCAGGCGGCGCAGCGTCCACGCGCCGATGCAGCCCATCGCGCCGGTCACAAAAAAGGTATCGACGGCCATGGTCAGCCCTTTTATTCCTCGACGCAGGTGTTGGTCAACTGGCCGATCTTTTCAATCTCGATCGTAATCGTGTCGCCATGCTTCATAAACAGCGGCGGCTTGCGGAACACACCGACGCCGTCGGGCGTGCCAGTGGCGATCACGTCGCCGGGGAGCAGAGTGAAGGCCTGGCTGGCAAATTCGATCAGCGTCGCCACGTCGAAAATCATCTCCAGCGTGTTCGAATTCTGCATCGTTTGCCCGTTGAGCGTGCTCTTGATGGCCAGCTTTTGCGGATCGGGGATCTCGTCGGCAGTGACCAGCCACGGGCCGAGCGGGCAGAATGTGTCCAGCGACTTGCCACGCACCCACTGCCCGTCGCCAAATTGCAGATCGCGCGCGCTGACGTCGTTGCAACAGGTGTAACCGGCCACACAGTCGAGCGCTTCCCGCCTGGACACGCGCCGCGCCGGCTTGCCGATCACCACGGCCAGCTCGGCCTC
>JAFGEY010000098.1 GCA_016931365.1 Anaerolineae bacterium | reverse complement strand
GTGCATATCGCTTCTCCTTTCCGGTTTCACTCGTGTCACTGTGGTGTGACACCGCAGTGACGCTGGTGTAACATCAATCGGGCAAAAAAAAGCGGCCTACTCGGGGGTACCTGCTGGCAGGTCGAGTAGGCCGCTTTTGATTGCAACAAAACATAAAGCATGCTATACTGGTGTATAGCCTACCTGGCTGGCCTTTTCAGCAGGTTGGTTAGAGGTGTGTTGGTGCTCGTAACACCAACACACCTCGCTTCATTTATGCAGTTTGAATTGCCAGATGATCCTGGATCAGTAGTCATTCTCCTCGGGTTCGGGCGGAGGTAATTTGATTTCGTCCTTTACCCACAGCTCCAAAAGTTCGCGGACGATTTGAGAGAGATTTTTTCCCTCTAAAATGGCCTTGGCTCTGGCCTTGCGTCTCAGATCGACAGGAATCGTCAGCGTGGCTTTCTCTGGCCGTGTTACCATCAAATCACCCTCAGTCTAGTTGTCCGTACAATTACATTATACGCCCACATTTCCAGGATGTCAACTGTCAATTTTGACCTGTTCCAGCATTATTCGGTTTTGAAGATAAAAATACTAGGCTTATCTTGATTGGTGAATTCTATCTCCCGCTCTCAACCTGCTCAGTCCACACGATCTGGCTCAACTGCTGTTCCACGTCCTCAATGTGATCGAGGCTGGCATCCAACCCGATGAACCGTCGATGCGTGGAGATGGCGGCGACGGCCACCGCGCCGTGCCGGCAAACGGGGTCCAGGATCAGATCGCCAGGATCGCTAAACATCGTAACCAGACGGCCCATCCCACGCTCAGTGTCCGTGGTGTTGCCGGCGCTTGCATCCTGGATCACGTCGCCCGCCCAGTAGCCCTGATATGTATCCTTGACAAACCACACGACGGGCATCCAAGAGGTGTTGACACTGCCAACCTGTGGAGTGGAAGATTGTCCGCTGGAAAGCAGATAGGCCAGCGTCCAGTGGTAGGTCAGGTGCGGGGTCGTCAGGTGCATCGCCTGGGGCAGGTCAGTTTGCCTGACGGGAACAATCAGCGATCCGCCCGGCTTGAGCCAGACGGCAGCCCGCTGCGCCAGGACGCCATACAACGACACATCGCGGTGCGAAAAAGGCCGGGCCGTGATGATCGCGGCCACGCTCGCCGGCTCGACCTCCCACTGCGCCCGGTCCGGCGCGGTCAGATCGACGCATAGCAGCCGGTAGCGGTCAGTGAGACGAGGTACCTGGACTGCGAACTGGTCGGCCAGGTGCAGCTGCCTGACTTGTTGGGCCTGACGCAGAGCCTCCTGCACCTTGGTCGCCTGCCCACCGGCGATCCGATCGACGACGGCCTGGGTCAATTCCGGCGACCTGTCGACGATCCCAACCAGCCGACAAAGCTGCGCCTGGTCGTCAGCGATGGGCGTTCCCAACAGCCGGCCGGCCAGGGGCGCCAGCCGCTCGCCGAGGAAGACGCGCCGGCGAACGGTGCGCTCGCTTTGCCCGGCGCGGCGGGCCGTGTCCAGACAAAACGTCAAGTTGTCCGTTTGCCTGGCCCGCCCACCGGTGTGCTGGTTGCCGCAGTCGCCGCCGTGCCTGGTTTCCGGGTGCAGCGCCTCATAGACCGATTTCCGTTCGGCCATCCACAGGCTTTCCTGCAAGATGGTTGGGCGGTGCTGCATCAGGTTTTCATCGATCTCGGCCAGTCGCGCCCGCAGATCGTCCAGCGCGCGGACCGTAACCGGGAGGTGCGTCCAGCCCAGGCGGCGGGCCGCCGCCAGGCGGTGCAGGCCGGCGACCAGGATGTAGCCCTGGCCGTCCGGGTGCGGCCGCACCATTGGTGGGTGAAGCATCCCGACCTCGGCAATGCTCTCGGCTAGCTGCTGCACGCGGAATGGGTCGGCAGGGCGCTTGCGGTCGATGGCGAGGATGTCGTCAAGCGAGACGAACTCGATCTCAGAACCACCCTGATGTTCGCCGGGGAGGCCCAGATCGCTAGGATCAGGGCCGTCCGGCCTGGATGAAATCAGAGCGGTCATCGGTTCGACCGCTCCTGTACGGACGACGCGACAGTTGCGTCGTCCACGTCGCTGTCCGGTGCCGCATTGGCGCTGACGTCTGCGCCCAGCGACAGCAGCAATCGGTAGCAGGCGGCCAGCCGGCGGCGAACCTCGGCCTCGTCCATAGGCCGCTCGGAAATCGATAAAAAATCGCCTTGTGACACAGTCTATCCCATCCTTTCGGCTGAAATGGTGTTGCTGATGGTTACTGTAGCACAAGGCAGTGACCAAAAATGTTTTCGGTCAATTATTGGTCAATTCTTGTCGCCAACGTCTGAAAGAAGAGTAGGCCACACCGATCCGCGCACATGCTTGCTCGTATGTGATCGTATACTCATCGTGCAATTTGATGACTTGATTGACCTGTTCCCGGCGCTGCTGCCGCTCCTCTTCAGATAGCAGTGGCCGTCCCGGATGCGGCCTGGAAGAATTGGCGCCGGCAGGATGCAGGACGAAGCAGAGGTCGGCAAGAGAAAACGTCTCGAGCGCGCATCGCCAGCTTGGGAAACCGATCTGGTATCTCAAAAAGTGGATGATGCCGTCGTGCATAAACGTTTGGCTGCCGCGCAATGAGCACAGGAAGAGGCCGCACCCTTCCGGGTTGGGCGCGATGTCTGCCATTGGCGGTTCAAATCGATCGTCCACGTCGAGCGAGAAAGCGGTCAGCCGCGCGCCTTGCCAGACCCACGTGAGTTCATCCGCAAGCGGCGCGGCCGCCGTCCAATCGATCTGCGTCAGCTTGCCTTGATCGATAAAGACGCCAACGCCATTCACCAGGCCACGAGCGCCTTCCGGGTCGTCGCGGGCGACGGTCACCCGGGTATACGGCATCTCGCAGCGGTCGCCGTGCAGCAAATGGTTGCGCAACCATTGATCCAGGATGGGCGGGAATCCACGGCGACGATTCACCCTGGCAATGTCGGCCTCAACTGCCAGGATCGGCTGCTCAACCTGCCGGCCTTGCCACTCGGCCTCCCACTGGGCCAGCGGTGTGGCTGCAGATTCGTCATAATAGGTCTCCAGCGTCCAGGTCGGAAACCCACCCGCAGGCAGTTCCCAGCGGGTGCGGATGGATTCTATCTGAGTCCAGTATTCGTCGTCGCTCTGCAAGAGGGCAACGATCTGGGCTTGAGTGAGCGTTGTCTTATCGGCCACATTCATCTCCTTGGCAGCAGCGGGCGATGAGGGCCAAGCGTACCCTTCGCGCCCGGGGCGCTCCGGGTACACCGCCCTCATCGCATCCTGCTGGTGCGCCTGGGCGCACCAGCAGGATAGTTTCCCTGAAGGACTTATTTACCGCGCGGGGACAAAATCCTGGATGGGTGCTTCGCGCCATCCTGTTGATAGGCCGGGATGGCGGAGTAGCACACCTTTTGTTTACTAAATGTATCATAAATATCCTCATAATCACTATAATTCAGCGCTGCCAGACGCCCGCCAGTCACCGCCCGGCGCACCGAGGTGTGCAAGGTACCTCGCGTGAAACGCGCAAGATGTCGTGGTGGCGTTCATGGTGCCATTGCTTGCGCGTAAAGAACAGATGAACGTCGGTTGAACCATCAGGTTCGATCAAACGAACTCGGCCAATGGCCACAATCCACGCAGATCGTGAACGTCCGCTGTACGTACATCGTCCATATCGACAAAGAGCACATTGGCATCGCCCATATCTGCCTGTTCGTGAGCGCGCCGGTGATCCGGCATCAATGCCCATCGCTGGCGCAGGTCGGCAAAGAGGACCCACAGAAAGCTGTCCGCCCCTTGAGCGTAATGGCACCGATCCACCTGCTTGTAGACCTGGTACTTGCCGAGGACGTGCTGGAAACGTGTGGTCTGTTCGACCTCGAAATAGTGCT
>JAFGEY010000097.1 GCA_016931365.1 Anaerolineae bacterium | reverse complement strand
TTTTCACTGAGTTTTACATGTTGTTTTTTCATCCTGCCATTATCCACGCCTGGCAGGATTTGTCAAGAACTTAGTTTCCGGTGTAATGAATGGACAGGCTTGTGGTATAATGAGGATTGAAAAAATTGGACGAATCTGTAATCCTCAAACGGGAGGTGTAGGAATGAGCCAGGCAATTGCGATGAATTCGATGGCCCTTCAACCGCTAGAACGCGATGCGCAGCGGAAACAGGCCAATCGAGCCGAGTTGGTCGAGCGTATCGCGCGCGCCGTCCGCGAAGATGGGAGGGTGGAGCCGCTCAAGGGCTTGCGTCTCAACCGTGCGTCTGCGCCCACCGAGTTGGCCCACGGCGTGTCCGATCCTGCCTTTTGCGTCATCGCCCAGGGCAGCAAGGAGGTCTTTCTGGGCGACGACCGCTACCAGTACGATCCGATGCACTACCTGCTCGCTACCGCCGAGTTGCCGGTCGTGAGCCACGTCATCGAAGCGTCGCCGGAGCGGCCGTACCTCAGCCTCGTTGTAAAGCTCGATCCGACCCTCGTCAGCGCCGTCATGGTCGAGGCCGGGCACCTCGCGCCGCGCAGCTATAGCAATGTGCGCGCTATCGATGTCAGCCCGTTGGACGCCAGCCTGCTGGACGCGGTGGTGCGCCTCGTCAGGCTCCTGGACAGCCCAACCGAAGCGCCCTTCCTCGCGCCCCTGATCACGCGGGAAATTGTCTACCGTCTCTTGAGGGGGGAACAAGGGGATCGCCTCTGTTACATTGCGGTCCAGGGCGGGCACACCCACCGCATCGCCAGGGCTATCGAATGGCTGCGCCAAGACTTGGACCAACCGCTGCGGATTGACGACATCGCCCAGGAGCTTGGCATGAGCGTCTCGAGCTTTCACCACCACTTCAAGGCTGTCACCGCGCTCAGTCCCTTGCAGTATCAAAAACAAATCCGGCTCCAGGAAGCCCGCCGGCTGATGCTTGGCGAAGACCTCGACGCGGCCAGCGCCGGCTACCGCGTGGGGTACAACGACGCCGCCTACTTTAACCGGGAGTATAAGAAGCTTTTCGGCCTGCCGCCGCTGCGTGACGTGGAACGGCTGCGGGAGGCCGCCCGGGAAAGCACTGGCTGACCGGTCCACATGACTCGATGCGGCGGGCAGGTACGGAGAGCTAATGGAATGGAATACCCGTTATGGGTATCTGAGATACATGCTTTTCAGGAGCGTTACCCCTTCAGATTGAAAGAGTTTCGTGGTGTGAATCCTGAATCCATCAGGAAGCTAGAAACGCGAGGTATCAAGACTGCGGAGCAGATTTGGTCAGCAGATTCAAGTGCGCCGCTGGAACAGCGTTGACGCGCGCACGGCCACGCCTACCCGGCTCCCGTTTGAAACCCTTGAACAACTGGCGCAGGAGGTTGTCCGCACGGTGACCGGCGTCGTCAGCGTCACCTATAATATAACGTCCAAGCCGCCATCAACCCTTGAAGCGGTGTAGCTGTTCGGCTCGCGCGCGAGGGGGAAGGATGAATTGGGCACGGTTCACCGCTATTTCGCACTTTTGCCCATTCCCCTGCGGCGCACTGAAATGTGATATTGTCAAATGCGTGGTATAATGAGAACAATGTAGAGGATGGGAGAACCCAACTCGTGATCCAAGACCCCAAGTTTTGCCCGCAGTGTGGTATGGCGCTGCAAATGCGCACCGTAGCCGATCGGGAGCGGCCGGTCTGCCCGGCGTGCGGGTTTATTTTTTACCTGAATCCCATTGTCGCCGCTGCCGCCCTGGTCGAGCGCGAGGGCAAGGCGGCTTTGGTACGCCGTGGCGTCGAACCGGGGCGCGGACGCTGGTGTCTGCCGTCGGGCTATGTCGAGCTGGATGAATCGCCGGAAGAGGCGGCAGTTCGCGAGACGAAGGAAGAGTTGGGGCTGCGCGTCGAGATCGACGGGCTGCTCAACACCTTTACCTTTACCAACCCGCAGAGCCAGGGCGTGCTGCTGATTTATGCAACTCACGCTGTCGAAGGCGATCTCGTCGCCGGCGACGATGCGACTGAGGCGGCCTGGTTCGGCCCGGATGAACTACCCGACGTGGCCTTTCGCCAGCACCGCGAGGTGCTGCGACAGTGGCGGCAGGCGCGGGCGGTGACCTATCAACGGGCGACGCTGGGCGAGGCCGAGGTGGTGACGATGCTGAGTCACAGCTACGATTTTCGCCGCGGGCGTGAACTGGGCCTCTACTTGAGCGATCCGGCCAAGGCGCTCTTTGTCGCCGTCGATCAGGCGCAGGTGGTCGGGTTTGCGGCCCTGGCCCTGATCCCCGACAATGGCACGGCGCGCATCGAAAGCACCTTTGTCCTGCCGCGCTACCGTCGGTGGGGGATCGGCACGCGGTTGATCCACACCTGCCTGGATTTTGTGCGCAGCAAAGGCGCGGGCGCGGTGCAGGTCCAAGTGCCCATCACCGATCTGGGCTGGACGGTGTACGTCAAGTCGGGGTTTCGGGTCAGTGGATTCAGCAATGATTATTACGGGCCACACTCGGGTGTGCCCGAAACGGCGCTGCTGCTGACCTGCACGCTCGGACTTTGAGTTCGAACCCTGCGGGTTCGATGGGCAAGAGGGATGCTTGAAAAACGCTTTCAGGGGTGAATTCCGGGACTATTACGCGCTGTTGGGTCTGTCGTCGGAGGGGGCGAGCAGCAAAGAGGTTCGCGCCGCTTATCGACGCCAGACGAGGATGTATCACCCTGACGTGAATCCCACCGAGCAAGATGATTCGCTGGCCTATGCCGAGGCCAACGAGCGCATGTGCCGGATCAACGAGGCCTATTACGTGCTCCACGATCCCGAACGCCGCGCCGCTTACGACGCGCAGCGATTGGCCTGGCTTCAAGCTGTCTATTCGGCCCAATCTGTGTCGCGTGAGCAAAAAGCGTACCCCGGTTTCAAACCACGCTATACCCCTTACGACCTCGATGTGCCCAACTGGATCGAGCGGCTTTACGGGATCCGGCTGGATTTGCAGGCCCGGCTCAAGCCGATCCTGCCCTGGCTCGATCTGTTTGCGCCGATCATCGGTCTGTGCATCCTGTTCGTGATCGGTTTCTTGCTCTCCGGACGGATTGCTGACGATCCCGTGATTCGCGCCTTGGGCATCAACAGTGTGGACGTACTGGTTGTGCTGATCGGCTTGTCCATTTTCTGGTTTGTGCCCTTTTGGTTCCTGCTCAAATTTAAGCGCTGATTTTGAGCTTGCCAAAGACTAGAAACTCGTGTGTGTGATCGGCCTTGTAGACGCGGTTCGCGCGATCCACGTCGGCGCGGAAGCGTTTGAAGCGAATCTGGCGGAAATCCACCTCGGTGCAAAACTCGTCAAACAGCCCCAACAGCTTGTCCTCGGGTAATAATCCTTCGTTGTTATAAGAAAATAAAACATAGTCTGTATGCATCGCTTCAAATAGCTGGCGAAACCCATCCTCGACGCGGCTGCGCAGGCTGTAATCAGATCGCTGCTCCTCATCGTCGCGCAGGCCGGTGACGCCGCGCGGTTCGAATCGATCCAGATCCCAGCGGGCGATGGTTTCCAGAATGTGATAGTTGGCCGCGTACTGGCGGTGATTGTACGGCGGGTCGACATAGATCAGGCGCAGCGGCTCACTCGCGCTAGCGCGTGCGCCAGCGCGTGCGAGTGCGTGCAGCAGGCTCAGCCCATCCTGACAAAAGACGCGATGTTGCTCCGCCAAGTGCGGCGAGGCGATTGGCTTGAGCGCGACCAGCGTCAGCGGCTTTTGGGCCGTTTTTTTGATCCGCTTTAGGTAAGCGCCATAGACCGAGGCGGTGTTGGCCACCCGGTCGGCTGACTCGATCAGGCAGGCGATCAGCCAGGCTTTCTCAGCGGCCGTAAGCAAACCGGACTGACTCCACGCTTCGATCCGATCGCGGATCGCCTGGATGCGCCGCCCATTGTCCCGCGAAAAATAGGTCCGCCCGGCACTGCCGCCCTGACAGTAACTGTCAAAGAAAGGGCGCGAACTCGGGTTCGCGCCGTCGCCGGGAAGGGCGTTCAGGTAGCTCAAGACCTGCGTGCAGGCGAGATCGCCCACCGGCGCGCCGCGATGCTGGATCGAATAAGCGAGGATCGGGGCTTGTGGCGCGTTGCGGAGTTGAACGCTCCAGAATGGATCGCCCAGTAGTGCGTCAAAAGTCGGGTAGGCGTTCAATTCAAGGAAAGCGACGTTGGTTACATAGGCATAATGCTGCCAGTCGTTGGCGTAGACGATATGCCCACGCCGCTTGAGCAGTTGAGCCACCGCGCCGGTGCCTGCAAACAGATCGAGGGCGATTCCGTCACGAGGCAGCTGGTGATCGGCGAGCATTTGTTCGATGTCACCAAGCAGGCTGTATTTGGAGCCGATGTAATTCATGGCACGACCTCGACGATGATTGGCTCGCGAAAGGTGGGCTGCTGCGGGTTAGCGACATCGAGCGCCCAGGTGGGCAGCGTGCGCGTGAGCGAAGGCAGGCGCGCGCGCAGACGATAGGCAAAGGTGACCGGCTGATCGGCGGTCAGGCCGGTCAGGTAAACCCGGACCGCCGATTCTTCCAACTCGAAATGCGCGATCTGGCTTTCGTCCAGCGCGATCCAGTCGACGCCGGGTGGCAGGCCCAGATGCAGTTCGACCAGCGGCGCGATGCCGGGCCGGTTGAGGGCCACGCTGACTGTCACCAGCGCCGTTTCGCCCACGCGGAGTGTGGTGCGGTCGTAGCTCAAGGTCAGCGCGATAGTCTCTTCTTCAGGCGAGGGGGGCGACACCTGCGCCCACGGCTCGACGTATTCGGCGACAAGCTGGTAAAAGACCGGCCCACCTTCGACCTCCAGGCGCACGTCGTTGTATCCCTTGGCCGGCGCATCGAGGTAAAACACGTACCCCGCGTCAGACGTGTTGTCTGTGGTGATGATCGCCGCCGGGGTGGAGATTCTTTCACCGCCAGCAACCGCGCCGGTGGAGACCTGCATGCGCGCATCATCCACAACAGGAGATGCGATCCCGGCCTCAACGGCGGCGTCCAGCGCGCGCAGCGCCCAGGCGGTGGTCTGCGGCGATCCCCACGCGCCCAAGGCATCTCGACCCTGGGCCAGGGCGGACAAACCCTGGACGATGACCTCAGATTCGCTCCCGGCGCGAATCAATGCCCACACGGCCAGCGCCGTCCGTTCCAGGTCGGCAGACTCGCCTACCGCGCCGCCGGGCATCGACGATGAGTTGTGCCAGCGCGCCATTCCTCCCTCGACCTGCGCCATTTCGATCAGGCGCGCGCGCGCCGCCGCGAGGGCCGGTTCCTCGACGCCGGCCTGTTCCTGGTAGGCCAGCAGCGCGTGCACAACCATCGCCAGCGCGTAAGGTTCCTGAGCCTGATCGGGATATTTGGCCAATAGCGCGACCGATTTGACGGCCGATGGTGCGTCTGCATAGCCCGCCTCGATCAACGCCCAGGCGACGTGGGCGGTGAAGGCCAGTTCAGGGCGGGGGAAGCGCTCCCATCCCGGCGGCAGGGCCGTCGAACGCCACACGCCATCGGCCTCTTGCCGGCCGAGCAGCCAGCGCGCCACGCGGTCGATGGTTTCGTCGTCGACCTGGGTCAGCGCTGACAGTTCGACCAGACCGCGCAGCGCCGATGCCGTCTCTGACAGCGTCGCCTCACCGCCTGCAAAGATCGAGAACCCGCCGGTGGGCGTCTCAAAGGTCAGCAGGTGTTGGTAGCGGTCGTGGGCGTGTCGGGCAATGTCTTCGCGTAGCAGTAATGTGAGCCGCTCCGTCCGTGCCAGGTGATCGTTCAGCAACGCCAGGTTATCTATCTCGGCGATCACCTGCGGCAGCGAGGCCCCGCCAAAGGCGTGTGGGCAGGCAATCGGCACTGAAACCCGGGTCGGGGTGACGACAATCGGCTCGTACCATGCGCCGAGGTTGAGGTGGCCCAGCGCACTGTCGAGGCCGCGCGCCAGCATGCTCGCCCAGGTGGGGTCAACATAGACGGCGATGCGGTCAGTGCCGCGCAGCACGCCCCAAGGAATGCGAATCTTGTACGTGTCGGTTTCGCCGGTGATGCGGTTGTAATGGCGCGCCGTGCGCCTGCCGTCAGGCAGCACGAGCGCGGTCTGGGTAAGCGTTTTTTGCGCGCCAGTTGGATGCAAAATGTCCGCGATATATGCAGTAATATTTAGTGTTTGTTCGCCCCATTCGCGCACGTCGAGCGGCACGATCAGATTAGCCTGACCCTGCGCGCCAACCTCGACCTGTTGAACGTCTTTGCCGCGCGGCAGGCGCGCCCAGCCCGGCACATTTATGGTGATCCCTGCCGTCTGCGAGATCGCTGCCCCGTTCTGCATCGACACGGGCACGTCGATCCGGTCGCCGACAGTCAACTGGGTCGGCAGGGCAAACTCGACTGGCAGCGGATCGACGGCGTGCAGTGGCACCTCGACAAAGCCGATCTGACCGTCTTGGGTGGCCGCCAGCACGCCCACCTGCCACTCGACGGCGTCCCACGGCAGCGGCAGATTGAAAACCGCGTTTCCTTGCTGGTCCGTGGGGATGGCCGGCTGCCAGAAGGCGGTGTCGTCGAATCGGGGCTGCGCGTGGCCCTGAGCCGGCAACATTGTATGCGCGATCAATGCCTCGAGCGGGGTGCGGCTGGGTGTGCCGTCGAGTGAAGGGAGCGCCGTCGGCGTGGGTTGGGGGGTGTCCTGCCCGGCAGCAATTTCGGCGGGAATTTCAGTTGAGGACATCAGCCCACCGGCAGCGCTGATCCAGATCAGGGCGATCAGGGCAAAAGCAGCTAATGCGCCGCTGCGCTGCTGACGGACGATGCACCCACGGCCGAGCAGGTAGAGGGCCAGCGCAACCGCGATCACAACCCCGGCTCCGGCCCCAAGCGGCGCGCCGCCCTGCGTTGCCGCCTCGCGGACTCCCCAACCGAGCGCCAGCCCGCCGAGCAGCAGGGCCGCCATCACCTGCGCGGCCCTGTCGCGCTGCAGCCAGCCGTAGACGAGCAGGGCGAGCAGCGCGCCAAACCAGCACAGCGCGAGGACCATGAGGGCGCCCGGCCCAAAGAGCCACTGCCCGCCGTAGGCCAGCAACGCGCCCGCTCCGGCGACGAAGGCCAGGACGAGGACGCCGCCGAACAGGTTGCGGGCTAATAGGTGTCCGTTCAGCCAGCGCCCGCGCCACCCGCCGATCAGGACGACGATCCAGCTTGTTCCGGCCAGCACGGTCAAGCCCCACAGCCAACGCGTCGCCTGGACTTTGAATGCCATCTGGCGGGCAGCACGGGCTGCATCGACTGCTGCGAACTGCTGACGGATCGCTTCGGGCATAGGTCGGGGTTTGCTGATTGCCCCGGCATAGCGCGGCGTCGACGCCGCGCCGGGCAGCGAGCGGAGCGGGTTGGACTCATAGGCCGCGGTTTGGATCGGCGCGGGCTGGGCCGCATTCCGAGCAGCGATGGTCAAGGCAGCTGGCACACCCTTGCCCGGCGCATCCTGGATGCGGATCGACAGCGGTGCCGTTTCGCCGATGGGGTAAGCCTCGCGTCCGGCCTGCACCGATACGTCCAGTGCGCCGGGCGGCAGCACGGTCACTGCGCGCACGTCGGCGATCATGTCGCCATTTACCGTATAGCCACGCAGCACGAGATAGCCGATCCAGACTGGATCGAGCGAAATGTCAAAACCGGCTCGCTGATCGATAGCCCAAGCTGAAAACGCAGCGACGGGCTGGCCGTTCCAGATCAGGTCGAGGTAGATGGCGTCGATGGGAAACGAGGCCAGGATATCCACGTGCATCACCTCGCCAGCGCGATAGGCGAGGTGGTCGGAGCGCAGCAAAAACCCCAGACTGCCCGCCTCGACGGGCAGCCGCACGGCGGCCTGGCCCGAATGTCCCTGGGCGTCCTGTGCAGCGATCTCGATCTCGACGGGATTGCCGGACTGCGGCGTGTCACCCTGCTCGAGCGGCGTGTTACGCCGGGCAGACGGCGTGATGTGCCACTCGGCGCGGCCTTGCGCGTCGGTTTTCAGACTCAACGACCCGTCCGGGGTGGTCAGGTCGAGGTCACATTGGGCCGGTGTACCGTCGGGATAGCGGGCATACAAGTGAACAATGTTCTCGATCCCTGGCTCCAGGGCTTCGCTTTCCGGCACGGCTGAGAGCAAGATCGACTGCCGGGCCAGAGGAACCGTTGCCGTCTGCTGCGCGGCGCGACTATCGGGCGCTGTTGCCGAGGCAATCAGGGTAAGAACGACGGAATCCGGCCCATCAGCGTCGAGGACAATGCCGGGCAGCGTCACGGTCGCTACGCCAGACTCGTCAGTGATGCCCTCCCCTTGTGTCAGTTGCCGTGCTTCGATTTGCACCGTCGCGCTGACCACCGGCCGGTTGTGGATATTGACCTGCGCCCGGACTGCAAATGGCTGTCCGGCCAGTGCGTATGGAGCGACGTCCAGGCTCAGGTTGAGAGGCGATGGGGATCGAACCATCACCGCGCGCTCGCCCGTGACAACCGGATCGTTCAATGCGGCGACCACCCGGTAGGTACCCTCGTTGACCACCGGCCCCAGCGCGCAGTCGGCGACGGCCAGCCCGTACTCAGAAGTGGCGGCCTGGGCGGTGCAGATGCGGTTGTCGCGCGCGTCGTACACATCGAACCGGATCGGCAGGTCGGGCGCGGCATGGCCAAACGTTTGATCAAAGACCAGCAGCAGTGCGTGAATGGTCTGTCCGGGGGCATAGGTGGCCCGGTCGGTGGTCAGGTCGAGGCGAAAGGTTGGTTCCACGCGCACGGGACAGGTCGTATGCTGCTCGCCAATCCAACTACTGACCTGAAATTCGAGATCGTAGCGGCCCACTGCGTCGATCGGCACGTCAAAGCGGATAGGCGCGGTGCCCTGGTCGTTCGTCTCGCCGGCAAAGAGCGGCGCGCCGGGATTTGACTGCGCTGCCGGGGACATCGATGCGCGCACCTCTACGCCAGGGATGGGCAAGCCGTCGTCGGGATCGTAGACGACGACGCGCGCCGAGGCCGCTGTGCCGGGTAACAGCGTTTCGGGGCACAGGATGAGCGTCTCTTGCCGGTCGGGCGGTTCTGGCGTGTAGGCCGGATAGGGTGGATTGGGCAGCGCGGCGGTCTCGCCCAGGGGCCACATCAGCCAGGTTACTCCGGCTAGGATGGCGAGTTGCAGGTAGATGAAACGGCCTTTCCAGAGGATGTTTAGGATATTTTTGAAAAGTTGGGGTTGGGATTTAACGGGCAAAGGGTTCATTGCAGATCAAACAATTGGGATTGGGTGGCCTCGACCAGATACCCCTGGCAATAGATCGGCGCAAGGTCCCAGCGATCGATCTCGGCGCACAGGTGCACGTCGGCCTCGTAGCCCAGGCCGATCAGGTATTGTCCCGACTCGGCGCGAAGAAAGACGTCCGGGCTGTTTGCCTCGTCAAGGGTGGGCAGGTCATCCGGGGGATGAGCGCCCAGCGCCCTCAGCCGGTGCGCGAGCAGCGCTTGCGAAAACATGTCCTCGTCGCGCGCCTGGTCGTGCAGACCGGCGGCGACCAGGGTCACATCGCATCCGTTGGCCTGCGCCAGACTGAACGCCGCATAAGCGACGGCCGCCGCGTTGGCCGGCGCGCCGATCAGGATCGCGCCCGCGCCTTGCGTGTCGGCACTATGTGCCGCAGCGCTGAGGGCAGCGTTGATGCAGCGGGTGCCGTTAGTGGTAGTGATCACCACTGTTTTTCCCTCGATCTCGTCCCGGTTGGCGAGCAGTTCGACCGGCGAGTTGCCAAATTGAAAGCCGTCCACTTTGACTCCTCCGCGCTCCCCAACGATGCAATAGGACGGATTGTCACAGAACGCCAATGCTTCCCCGACGGTCAGCACGGTTTTCACCCGCACGGCCCCTGCTGCCAGGGCAGCGCAAATGGTGGTGCTGGCGCGCAGCGCGTCGATGATCACCGTCACGTCGCCACGAGCAGCAGCGCGGCGGGCACCGGGAGCGCCCAGCTCTAGATAAAGTTTCACTCTTTTAATCATCAGGTTTGGAGAGCCAAAACTCGCGGATGCCCTGGAAGTGTTTGATACGCTCTGAAATCTTGCCAATCTCGCGTGGATAGAATTCTAGCATTACATCGCACAATTCAAGCATCCACTTTTTCCGCGAATAATGTGGATTTACCACTATCCGATTTGTGTTGGCTATTTGGATTTGCCCCCACCCCAAAGCACCAACAGTGAGACATTCCCAGGCCAAGAACTCAATAGGCTCAAACCTGACCTCTGTGAATACAACTTTTTCATACGAAATATGATAACTTACAATAAGTAATGAGAAATAATTTGTATCATCTTCATAGAATCTACTTAGTACACTGGAAACTAAGTTTCCTTGAATTTTTGGTTCTCCACGTTAACATCGACATAATGCCTGTTTAGCTTGTCTCTGGCTGA
>JAFGEY010000096.1 GCA_016931365.1 Anaerolineae bacterium | reverse complement strand
TTTTCACTGAGTTTTACATGTTGTTTTTTCATCCTGCCATTATCCACGCCTGGCAGGATTTGTCAAGAACTTAGTTTCCGGTGTACTTAATCAGGCCTTCCCTTATCGTGTCTGGTTGTCCAACCTGGATATGACCGTCCCGACGCCTGTTACCTATGGCCTGGTGCAGTTTTTGAACTATCATCAAGTCAAGTTCAAAGGCAAAGACCTGTATGTCGTACATCTCAATGAAAAGCAGGAAATTCTCCTGGACGACAGCCTGACTCTGCCCAACCAGACAGGTGTCCATGAAGTGCAAATGGTGTATATTTACGACCCCTACCAATCTCTACTGGATAATCAAGTGCACGTTCCCTTTGTGTTCGGCTCTGCGTGCTTGGGCATCCAGACGCCCTGAGCCGGGGAAAATGTGATGGTGTATCGCACTGTGCATCCCCATAACGACAAATCCCCTCAAACTTGACCCCATCTCATTCTGTGCTATACTCTGCCCCAATCTGGCCGCCGCAAGGCGGCCTTAAATTGAGGAGTACTGTGCATGAAACCGATTTGCCGTACCGTCCGCCTGGCACTGCTGGTGTGCCTGTTCGTCCTGACGGTAGCCTGTCAACAAACCAAAGAGCCGCCCACGGCCTTTACCCTGATCGAGGTGTTTGGTCAAACCACATACCGCCCTGACCCCGAGTCGACCTGGCAGCCAGCAGCCAACGGGCTGAAATTGCTCAACGGCGCGCAGGTGCGCACCGCCGCCGCCTCGTCGATTATGATGCGCACCGAGGATGGCGGCTTGGTCCGTCTCGCCCCGTCGACCACGCTGGCCGTCAAGACCGACGAAACCAAAAACCACCTGATCGTCCTCTCCGAAGGGCGCATCTTTGTCGAAAGCGAAGCCCCCGAGGTTGCTTATCAGATCGAATTGCCCTGGGGCAAGATCTCCGCCTTTGGGGCCCGCTTTAGCGTGACCGTATTCCCCAACAAGCGCGCCAGGGTGTCGGTCAAGGTCGGATCGCTGGTCTTTGAGACGCCCAGCGGCCCGGTCGCGCTCGATTATAGCCAGCAGGCCGAGGTCTTTTTCGGGGAAAAACCCGGCCAACCGACCGGGATCAGCGAGGAAGAAGAGATGTTCTGGACTCGTTGGGCTTCTGGGCCCGACCTGGGCGTGCCGGTGCTGACTCCCACCGTGCCTGTCGCGCCGACCGGCACTCACACGCCGACGCCGACACGCACGCACACGCCGACCCACACGCCGACGCCGACCAACACCCACACGCCGACCCATACACCGACGGTCACACCGACGCCGACCGAGACGCCGACGCTCACACCAACGCCAACCCATACCACCACACCGCGTCCAACGCCGCGCCCCACGTCGACGCCAACGCGCACGCCGACGCCGATCCCCGGCCCGCTGGATTTTAGTTATCATATCGAAGACTTTTACTATGAAACCGGCACCGAGTACTGGGGCGCGACCCTGGTCATCGAAGTCAGAGGCGGCACGCCGCCCTACCGCTACACCATCGATGAAATCATCGATCTGCCCGGCCCACGCTGGCCGTTCAAGTGGAAGATCGGCCCGGCGATGGCCCGCTCGATCCAGGTCATGGACGCGCGCGGAGCCAAGGTGAGCAAAGACTGGTACGAACCGGGCAAAGCAGCGCCCAAGACCAACTGAACTCCAAAGGAGCAAGCCAGACATGCGGCGAATTGTCGTGTGTCTGGCTTTTCGATCCCCGATGAACGAACCCTGGAACGACGAGCCGCCCGTCAACCCCAAAAACTGGCTGCATCACGCACTGATCGGACTGCACCGCCTCGAGCGCGTGCCCGACCTGGTTTTTGTCCTGATCATTCTCGTCTTGGGTACGCTGATCGGCGAATTATGGTATCTTGCCACGCCGTCCATTCTTGCTTGGGTTGCGGCGCTGGCCCACCTCGCTTTTGCCGCTTTCGACTGGCTCTGGCTGGCTCTGCTGCCCCGACGTAAACTCTCCTTCGGTCCGGTCAAGCCCTCACTGGCAGGGCTGATCGGCGTGCGGACGGCGATCGGCTTGGTCGCGCTGGCCGGTTTATGGCTCGGCGCGTCCGCCCTGCCTATGTTGATCGTTGTACCGCTCCTGCACCTGCTCGCTAGCGCGACCGTCGTTTATGCCACACGCATCGAGCCGTTCCGCCTGGACGTCACCCATCTCGAACTGCACACCCCAAAAATGCCGCCCGGCGCGTCCGTCCGCCTGGTGCAGGTCTCCGATCTGCATGTCGAGCGCGTCACCCGGCGCGAAGAAGCACTGGTACGCAAGGTCAACGCATTGAACGCCGACTATATTCTGTTGACCGGCGATTATCTCAATTTTTCATACATTGGCGAACCAAAAGCGATTGCCGAGTGTCGCCGCGTGCTGGGCCAACTCAAGGCCAAAGGCGGCATCTATGCCGTGCGCGGCACGCACCAGGTCGATCCCAACGCAGTGCTGGAAACGTTGTTCGACGGCCTGCCGATCTGCTGGCTGCGCAGCGAGCGCGTCGACGTGGGTCAAGATGACTGCCGGATTGTTCTCGCCGGGGCCAGCGCCAGCCGCGAGCCACACATCGACATCCCCGCCGTTGAGCGCGCCTTGAGCGGCGCGCCGCCCGAGCGCTTTACGGTGTTGCTCTTTCACACCCCCGAGCGCGTGGCCGAGGCGGTGGCCGGGCACGTCGATCTCTACCTGGCCGGGCACACCCACGGCGGGCAGCTCAGGCTGCCCCTGTACGGCGCGCTGACCACCGGCAGTGATACCGGCAAGCAGTATGAGATGGGGCGCTATAACATCGACGGGATGACCCTGTACGTCAGTCGCGGCATCGGCATGGAAGGGATGGCCGCACCGCGCGCGCGGTTTCTCTGTCCGCCCGAGATCGTCTGCATCGACGTTTGCGGCGTTCGTCGTTGATCAGAAAATGGGTTTCCGGTAGGACGTCGTCCTGGTAAGGGCGAGGTATCCCCAGACGACACTCACTGGTTGGGCATGGCTCTGCCATCCTGGCATTTTGATCAACGAACTATGTACAAGGGATGCCTCGCCCCTACACTCCCTTCATACTCAATCCGATCCGCCCGCGATCCAGGTCGATGCTGACCACGCGCACCTTGATCACGTCGCCCACGTGGAGGATCGCGTGTGGGTCGCGCACGTAACGATCGGCCATCTGCGAGACGTGAACCAGGCCATCTTGCTTGACCCCGATGTCCACAAACGCGCCGAAATCGACCACGTTGCGTACCGTGCCCTGCAATATCATTCCCTCTTGCAGGTCTTCCATCTTGAGCACGTCACTGCGCAAAATGGGCCGGGGCAGCTCGTCGCGCGGGTCGCGCCCCGGACGCATCAGCCCATCCAGGATGTCGGTCAGGGTGGGCACACCGATGTCGAGCAGTTGGGATAATTCTTTGATATTTTGTGATGCCTTGAACCGTTCTACGCGCCGGGGCAGGTCTTTCTCGTCGCCGCGCGCGCCGATCAGTTCAAAGAGTTGCTTGACTACCCCGTACGATTCGGGATGGATCGGCGTGTTGTCGAGCGGATTGTCGCCCTCCGGCACGCGCAGGAACCCGGCGGCCTGCTCGAAGGCCTTTTCACCCAATCCCTTGACCTTGGTCAGTTCGCGCCGCGAACGGAAAGACCCATTCTGGTCGCGGTGAGCGACAATGTTCGCCGCCACCCGCTTGTTGACCCCGGAGACGTATTGCAGCAGCGCCGGCGAGGCCGTGTTCAGATCGACGCCGACGTGGTTCACCGCCGATTCGACCACCGCGCCCAGCATTGCGCCCAGTCGTTTTTGATCGACATCGTGCTGGTAGAGGCCGACGCCGATCGACTGTGGATCGATCTTGACCAGCTCGGCCAGCGGGTCTTGCAGCCGGCGCGCGATGGACACCGCGCCGCGCATCGACACGTCCAGATTGGGCAGTTCCTCGCGTGCCAGGTCGGACGCGGAATAGACCGACGCGCCCGCCTCGCTGACCATCACATAGGCTCCGCGCCCCGCCTTGACCACCACCTCGGCGGCCAACTGCTCCGTCTCCCGCGAGGCGGTGCCGTTGCCGACGGCAATGGCGTCGACCGCAAACTCGTTGACCAGTCTGACCAGCAGATCGGCCGCTTCGGCCCATTTTTTCTGCGGCTCGTGAGGATAAATGGTCATCCCGCCGGTAAACTTGCCGGTCTCGTCGACCAGGGCCACCTTGCAGCCGGTGCGAAAGCCGGGATCGATGCCCACCACGCGCATGCCGCGCAGCGGTGGCTGGAGCAGCAGCGCGCGCAGGTTGGTAGCAAAAACCTCGATCGCATGCTCGTCAGCCCGCTCGCTCAGATCGCTGCGCAGGTCGCGCTCGATGGCCGGGGCCAGCAGCCGTTTGTAGCCGTCAGCGGCGGCCAGTCGGGCCTGGTCGGCAAAGGGCGAGCGCGGGTTCTTGACATAGCGCCGTTCAATCAACCCGATCAATCCTTCCTCGTAGGCGGCAAGCTGCACCTTGAGCATCTTTTCCTTCTCGCCGCGGCGGATCGCCAGCCAGCGATGGGGCGGGATTTTGGACAGCGGCTCGGAATAATCGTGATACATACGAAAAGTGCCGTCGGCGTCGGCGCCGCTTTTGGCCTCAGCGCAGGCGATCACTGCTTCCTCAAGGGTGCGCTGGCGGATGTATTGGCGCACACGGGCATCCTCGGCGATGATCTCGGCGACGATGTCGCGCGCGCCGGACAGCGCGTCTTCGACGGTGGGCACCTCGTCGCTCAAGAATTTTTGCGCAAACTGCTCCGGCGTGCCCTTGGTCGCGCTCTGGTCGAGGATCATCTGCGCCAACGCTTCCAGGCCATGCTCGCGGGCGACCGTCGCCCGAGTGCGCCGCTTGGGCTTATAGGGCAGGTACAGGTCTTCGACGGTTTGCAGCGTGGCGGCGGCCTGGATCGCCTGGTCGAGTTCGGGCGTGAGTTTGTCCTGCTCGCGGATGCTGTCCAGCACCGACGCTTTGCGCGCTTGCAGGTTGCGCAGGTA
>JAFGEY010000095.1 GCA_016931365.1 Anaerolineae bacterium | reverse complement strand
TTTTCACTGAGTTTTACATGTTGTTTTTTCATCCTGCCATTATCCATATCTGGCAGGATTTGTCAAGAACTTAATTTACGATGTACTCAACCAGTTCAGCAAGGAAACCGACAATCTCTTGCCGGACGCCTTTCACCAGGGCGCGGCGGGCTACATGGAGGGCTGGTTTCCGCCGGTGCTGACCACCATCCCCTTTTCGGCGCGGGTGCGTCCCTTGCAGAACGAGGGCAAAGTGCCGGTGGTCTTTGACGACGCTTTTGGCCACGGCGTGCGCGGGTTGATCGCGGCGTTCTATCCAAATTTGTCGAGCAACGGCGCGGTGGGCGCGGCGCGGGATGCGGGCAAAAAGGTGCTCCAATTGTTCGGGCTGAAATTGAAGGTGAGTGGATGAGCCTGCTCGACTTTGTCAGTCCTGACGCTCTACAACGCAGCATCTCGCTGTCGGAGGAGGATGCGAGAACCATCACCGGCGAGGTGATCGCCCGGATCAACGGCGAATTTCAAGAGGCCGCCCTGCGTTCCCCCACCGACGCCGACCGGCAGGCGGTGCGCGCCCGCATCGGCGCGCTGGTGGCCGCCGGGGTGCGCCGCGCCGGGCTGAACGCGCTCTCCACCGTGGACGAGGCGCGTCTGGCCGACGAGATTGCCCGCAAGGTGCTGGGGCTGGGCTTTCTCGACCTGCTCCTGCCGCCAGCGCGGACCGATCTGACCGAGATCGCGATCACGCCGGCCGGCAAGTTGTTCGCCAAGATCAAGGGCCGCTCGCGGTTCGAGGAATTAACCGACCTGCATCCCGACCCCAACGAGGTCGAGCGGGTGATCGCGGCGGTGATCGGCCCACAAGGGCGCTCGCTGAACGAGTCGACGCCCTCGGTCGACGCCAAGCTGCCCAGGACGCGACACAATCCGGGCGGGGGGCGCATCAAGGTGATCCACGCCTGTGTCGCGCCGGGAGCAGGTTTCCCGTCACTGAACATTCGCTTGTTCGAGCAAAGGCCGGTGCGCCCGGAGCAGCTTGTGGCCTGGGGCAGCATGGATGAGCAAATGATGAGCCTGCTGGAATCGGCGATCAGGCAGTACCTGCGCATCTTTATCATCGGCGGCACCGGCACCGGCAAGACGACGATCCTGAGCGCGCTGACCGGGTTCATCGCCCAAGATGACCGCATCGTCAAGATCGAGGATCCGGAAGAGATTTTCATCGATCACCCGCACGTGGTAGCCCTGGAAGCGCGGCCGGCGCCGCCCGGCAGCGAAGTGCCGCCGTACACGATCACCGATGGGGTCAACGACGCGATGCGCATGACCCCCGACTGGCTGGTGGTGGGCGAGGTGCGCACCGGCGACGCGGCGATGTCGCTTTTCCGCGCCCAGATGTCCGACCATCCCGGCCTGAGCACCTTTCACTCGGAAAGCCCGGAGGCGGCGGTGCATCGTCTGTCGGTGATTATGTTCTCCGACGTGGGCGTGCGGATGGAGGCGTCCAAGTCGCTCTTTACCCAGTCGGTCGACCTGGTGCTGCAGCTTGGCTATGACTGCTTTGGCCGGCGGCGCACCACCGAGATTGCGCAGGTGGAGCGCGAGATGAAGGGTGGCAACGCGCAGTTTACGCCCCTGTTCCGCCTGGATGAAGACCGTTCGACCGAAGCGCGCCCGGTGTGGGAAAAGCTGGGCGAATTGACCCGGAAGAGAAGATAGTTACGAGTTGAAGGTTAAAAGTTGAAAGTTGGCCTGATGCGCACACAGCTTTCAACTCGCAACTTTTAACTCGCAACTTGGAGAAAACTATGGATTCTTTGATCAACTTTTTCGCTCAACTGGATGTACCGCCTGGTCTGGTGGCTGCCCTGGCCGCATTCACGGTCGGCTATGCGCTGTACGAGTTTCTGATCAAGCGGCGCGTGCAGGCGTCCCAGGCCGAAAAGCAGCTGCGCGGCTACCTCGACGAGGCGGTCGACGAGGATGCGTACACCGACCCGGAGATCGACTCCTGGGCCTACAAGTTCCAGGTGGCCGGCATTACGCGGGCATTTGCCCGAAGCGTCAAGCCGGAGCAGGCCAAGACCTACCTGTATGGCGCGTCGGGGCTGCTGGCGGCGGTCGCTTTTCTGGCGGCCAACGCCTTTGCCTTGCCGGGCATCGTCGCTTTGGGTGCCGGCGGCTTTGCCGCCGCCGCGCCCGCGCTCTACCTGAACGGCAAGGTCAAGGCGCGGGCCAGGCGGATGGAAAAGGAGCTGCCGATGGCCCTGCGGCGCATCGCCACCCACATCCGCATCCACCCTGATGTGGCCGAGACGCTGACCGCCGTGGCCGAGACGCTCGACGAGGACAGCCCGCTGGGGGCCGAACTGCGCCGCACGGCGCGCGACCTGCGCACCAACGGGACCAGGGCGCTGGTCGAGATGGAAGCGCGGTCGCAGCTGGTCTCGCCGTCTTTGGCGACGGTGGCTTTTCAATTGCAGCGTTACGCCGAGCGCGGCAGCGGCAGCTTTAGCGAAGCATTCACCTCTGCCGCCGAGAACCTGCACAAGATCCTCGAAGGGCGAGGCAAGGCTGAGGCCAAGTCGTCCGAGGCGATGGGCGCGATCCAGATCATCCCGGCCATGCTGGCGCTGGTGATGCTCTATTTTATGAACGAACCCTCCATGCGCGGCACGTTTCAGATGCCGGTCGTGCAGCTCTTTCTGGTCGCGCTGGCCGGGTGGATGGGATTAGGTTACTGGTTTATGAAGGGCATGATCGAGGAGATTGGATAAATGGCGCTATTGGCTGCATTTATGGCCGCGCTGACCGTGGCCTATACGGTTTACCAGTTGATTCCCATTCCGGCCTCCTACTGGGCCAACCGGCTGGGTGACGCATTTGATGAGAATGCCTCGAACTCGCCGAGTTCGCACGCACCGCTTCCCGCCTGGCAGGCCGCGCTGCTGCTGATCAGCGGGCCGCTGGGCCGGTTCGCACCGGCGAATTGGGTCAAGAGTATCCAGACCAGGCTGTACTGGGCGCAGCTGCAGGGCGAGTGGGCCGGCTGGGAGGGGCTGACCTTCCTGGCCTTGTGCGTCGTCGCCGGCGTTGGCGGTTTCCTCGGCGGATTGGCCCTGATCGGCGGCGCCCTCGCTGCCATCCTGTGCGCCGGGGTTGCCTTTTACGTGCCGATCGTCCTCCTGGGCAGTAAGTCGGGCAAGGCGGTCAAGTCGGTGCGCCGCGGGCTGCCCGAAGTGACCCAACTGCTGGCCACCGAGGTGGCGACGGGGAGTTCGCTCGAACAGGCTATGGAGCGCGTCGGGCGCGGGCGCAGCGCGCTTTCGCTGTGGTTTCGCGATACCTTGCGCGCGGCGCGCGGGCGGGCGCTCTTTTCACCGGTGGGCACGCAAGATGGCATGCTGCGCCAGCAGGCCAAAGCGAGCGGGATCAAGGAGCTGCACACGCTGGCCGTGCAGTTGGACGCCATCAACCGGCAGGGCACGGGCGGCAAAGAGCTCCTTTCGGCTCTGGCCATCGCCGGCGCGTCCGAGTACCTGGCCGAGGTGGATCGCCAGGCTGAATCGCTGCCCAACAAGCTGGTGATGCCGAGCACGATCTTTTTCTTTATGCCCTTTACGATTGCCGTGCTGGTGCCGGTGGCCATCCCGCTGCTGGAGATGTTCAAGTAGGTGGTTGGGTCGTTAGGTTGTGCGAACGCGGCCAACGCTTCGGGCAAGCCTGCGCGTTGGAAGCGTTCGAGGTGGGTAGGTAGATGGAAATCCTGGTTAGCCTGATTTTTACGCTGCTGGGGATGGTGACTGCGAGCCGATCGTTGTCGCTGACCAGCATCGGATTGAGCTTATACAACTTGCTCGTGGCCTGGATGTACTTTAACCATCGTCCGGCCAAAAACACGGCGCAGTGGTGGGAGACGGCGTTGGCCGTCGCGGGCACATTTCTGCCGCTGGTGGCCTTTCGCCCGGCCCCAATGTCGAGTATTGACGGTATCGGTGAAGAGGTTGGGATGCTCATCCAGCTCTGGGGGCTGCTGGGGATGATCTGGAGCGTCTTTTCGTTGGGCACGGCCCTGGGCATCGCGCCGGCCGACCGCGGGCTGGTGACGAGTGGCCCATACCACCGCGTGCGCCACCCGATGTACACCTTTGAGATCGTCTTTTGCCTGGGCTACTGGCTGGTCAACCTGACGTGGATGAATGCCGCCGTCTGGCTGCTGTTGGTCGTCGTCCAGGCCACGCGCGCCCTACGCGAGGAACGCGCCATCGAGGGCTATGCCGAGTACGCCGGCCGGGTGCGCTGGCGATTCATTCCCGGAGTCGTGTAAGTGAGCATCGGCACGATGGTAATAAGCGGCTTGCTCTCGCTGCTGTGGATCGCCCTGGCCGTCCAGGACATCCGCGCGCGCAAGATGAGCAACGTGGGCACGCTGAGCGCGTTCGCCCTGGCGCTCGGTTTCCGGTTGGGAAGCGACGCCCGCTGGCCGTACCTGGCCGGTGTGGGCATTTGCATCGTGATCGCGGTCGCCGTCTATGCCAGCGGTCTGATCGGCGGCGGCGACGCCAAACTGCTCCTTTCCCTCCTGGCCTGGCGGCCGGTAATGGAGACGGGGATCGTCATCCTGGTTTGCCTGGCCGTGGTCGGCGGCGCGGCCATCGTCTGGACGCGCCTGGATCATCAACAAGCCCGCCGCTACCCGTTGGGCGGGGCCATTTCCGCAGCCGGACTCATCGCGCTGTGGGCATTGTGAGATTGGAAGCATGAAAAAGACACAAACCATTCGCGTTTTAGTAGCCTCGCGCAACAAGGCCATACCGGCCGCATTGGGCGGCGTGCGGATCGACAAACTTGAGGTTGAGAGCGTCGAGGCGATCACGGTCGGCGGCGCGTATCGAAACCTGACCGGCTGCGCGCTGGCCATCGTCGACCGGGAAGATCTGATCCCGTCGCCGGACGTGTCCTCGACGCTGCTGGCACAGATGCTGGCCCAGGCGGGCATCCCGGTCGTCTCCGGCGCCGAGTTCGCTGCCACCCCATCCGTCTGGCTGGAGCGGACGGCCGCGTCGAGCGGCGCCCTCGATGCCCTGCCCCCGAAAAGGGTGATGATCACCGCCTATTCGGGTGGGGTGGGCAAGACGACGCTGGCGCTCAACCTGGCCCGCTACGCCGCCGGGACGCTGCGCCTGCCGGTCGCCGTGATCGAGGTCGCTTTCGGAGCGAGCGCGTTTCGCGCCCTGACTGATCCGACACTGCCCGACCTGTATGACGTGCTGACTCAAGGCAAAGCGATCGGCCAATGGCAAGGGGTGACCCTCCTGCCGATGGACTATGCCTCGGCCCGCCTGTTGCTCAACCGCGCCGGCGAGGTGCAGGACCTGATCGCGGCGGTGGCGAACCGCCACGCGCTGACCCTCATCGATGCGCACGCAGCCAACCCGTTCCGGGCGCTGCTCGAACCGGCCGTGGATGTCACGCTGGCGATTGCCGGCCCGAGGCCGGATGCGCTGGCCAACGCCGCCCGCGTCGTCGAGGAAAACGGGAACAGCATCGTCGTGCTCAACCGGGTGGACGGGCTGGGCGACCAGTTGTCGCTGGCCGGGGTCAAAGCGGGAGGCCGGCTGCCGCTGGTCGGCCGGCCGGACGACGACCCTCGCCTGGCCGAAGCGCTGCTGCAAATCATCTATCCGGGCTGGAAGCCGGGAAAGAAATAAATCTTTAGAAAGGCAGAACAATGCACGAACAAACAGGAATTGTCAAGTGGTTCAGCAACCATCGCGGTTATGGGTTCATCGAGCGCGAGGAGGGCGAAGACCTTTTTGTCCATCACACGGCGATCCAGATGGAAGGCTACCGGACGCTGGAGAAGGGGCAGTACGTGCGCTTTAACGTGCATCACGGTGAGCGCGGGCCGGAAGCGGCCAACGTCGTGCCGGCGGCGAGCTAGCCGATGAGGAAACAAAGCACGTGGCTGCTCCTCGTCGGGCTGCTCGCCATGCTGGCCGCCCTCGGCGGCGGGTTGTACGCCTACCGCTTCTACGATGCGCTGGTCACCACAGCCCGGGCCGTCACCGTCGCTGTGGCTGTGCCGCCCTACACGCTGCTCAGCGCCGAGATGCTGGTCGAGCGCGACGTGCCGCGCGGCATCCTGCAAGAGCCGGTCTACCGGACGGTCGATCAGTTGGTTGGACGGGTGACGACGGCGGCCCTGCAGCCGGGCCAACTGATCTATCATCACCAGGCCGTCCAACCGATCGACTTTCGCTACACCGGCGACCCGGCACTGGAGGTCGTCTCCTTTCCGGTCGATCCGGAACGCGCCGTGGGCGGGCAGGTGCAGATCGGTCACCGCGTCAATGTGTACCGCGCGCATAAGGGAGGCAGTCAAGAAACGATGCCTCGCGCCAATTCCGGCGATACCCCGGTCATCCCGATGGGCAGCCGGGGTGCGCAGGCCGAACTGCTGGCGCGCGCCGAATTACTGGCCCGCGCCGAATTGCTGGCGCGAAGCATCCTCGTCGTCGATGTCAGAGCCAAGCAGGGCGAGCCGGCCAACCGCACGGCTGTTCCGTCGCAGATCGAGCAGTCGGCGCGGGTTGAGGCTAGCAAGCCGTTGCAGATCATCACCGTGGCTGTCGATCCCGATACGGCGCGCAGCCTGGTCGAACTGGCCGTCGACAACGAGGCCGAGATCTGGGTGTCGCTGTCGCCGCTGTCCACCCCAGAGGAGCAAGTGGATGGAGAGTAACGGCTGGTTGAAGCTGCTCCCGCAGGTCGAGACGGCCATCGTCGAGCAGGGGATCGCCGTCCCCGGCTGGCGCGCCGGCGAAG
>JAFGEY010000094.1 GCA_016931365.1 Anaerolineae bacterium | reverse complement strand
TTTTCACTGAGTTTTACATGTTGTTTTTTCATCCTGCCATTATCCATATCTGGCAGGATTTGTCAAGAACTTAATTTACGATGTATTAAATGACTATGAAAAAATTCATTGCTTTATTATGGGCGTTAGCTCTTAGCATTACCCTCATTGCCTGCTCTGGCAAAACAATTGAATCCACTGCTGTCGCATTTGGTACTCAGCCGGTAAAAGAGTCCAGCACGGTGGTGAGTACAAGCACCGACCCGGAGGTTACACTCGGCACAATTGCCGTGGAATACGATAGTGACGATCTGGATTCTAACACCACCGGTTCCGATATATCCTACATCAAGCTGGAAGGCAATTCGATCACCCTGGATGGCAGCAACGCCACGGTGAACGACAGCGTCATCACCATCACCTCTGCTGGCGTGTACAGCATCAGCGGCATCCTGGATGACGGACAGATCATCATCGATACACAAGACAAAGAAACTGTCGTGCTCATCTTGAATGGGGCAAACATCGCCTGCTCCACCAGTGCGCCCATCTATATGCTCAATGCGGAAAAAACGGTGATTACCTTGGCAGACGGCACTGAAAATGCTGTCACCGACGGGGCTTCTTATATCTTGGAGAACCCAGAATCGGATGAGCCCAACGCCGCGATTTTCAGCAACGACGACCTCACCATAAACGGCACCGGCTCGCTCATCGTCAATGCAAACTATAACAACGGCATCGCCAGCAAGGACAACCTCAAGATTACGGGCGGCAACATCACCGTCAACGCTGTGAACGATGGTATCAAGGGCAGGAATTATATTGCCGTCAAGGATGGGACGATCACCGTAAACGCAGGCGGCGACGGATTGCAGTCCAATAACGATGAGGACGCAGAAAAGGGCTATATTCTCATCGAGGGCGGTACATTGAATATCACGGCTGGAATGGACGGCATTCAGGCCGAAACCAGGCTGATGATCAGCGGCGGTGATATCGCCATATCCTCAGGCGGCGGCAGCGTCAACGGAAGCAGCAAAGCCAGTTGGGGCAATTGGGGTACGGAGAATAACACCGCCGACAGCGCCAAAGGATTAAAGGCTGGCGTTGATGTAACCATCACGGGCGGCACGATCACCATAGATTCTTCTGATGATGCTGTCCACTCCAATACCAGCATAACGATTGACGGCGGAGATATTTTGCTCACCTCCGGAGATGATGGCATCCATTCAGATTCTACCCTGGAAATCAACGGCGGAGATATAAACATTACCCAATCCTATGAGGGCATCGAAAGTGCGACCATTACTATCAATGACGGCAGTATCCGCATTGTCGCCAGCGATGACGGGATAAACACCGCCGGTGGCGTTGACAGCTCTGCACTAAACGGGCGTCCGGGACAAAATGAGTTCGCCATATCCGGCAATTATCACCTTTATATTCATGGTGGATATGTCGCAGTGGATGCTGTGGGCGACGGTATCGACTCCAATGGCCCAATGGATATGACCGCCGGGGTGGTGATTATTAACGGGCCGACAAGCAACGGCAACGGCCCCCTGGATTATATGGGTACGTTTAACATCACCGGCGGTTTTCTTGTTGCGGTGGGCAGTTCCGGTATGGCGCAAGCCCCCAGTATGTCATCAACCCAGTATTCAGTGATGCACAATTTCACATCGCCGCAGGCTGCCGGTACGCTGGTTCACATTGAAACTAAAGACGGCGAAGACATTCTCACCTTTGTACCGACAAAGGCATATCAGTCAGTCCTGTTATCCTCGCCCGAACTAAAAAATGGTTCGACCTATGTGGTTTACTCTGGCGGTAGTTCAACCGGCACAGTGACCGATAGCCTATACTCCGGCGGCACGTACACGGCCGGCGCGCCAGTAACCAGCTTGACGATTTCAAGCATGGTCACTGGCGGCACGGGGGGCGGTTTCCCCGGCGGCGGTGGCAGAACGCGTCCCGGTGGTGGTCGCCCGTGAGGTATTGCGGGTCGTGTGCCATCTCCATTTTGTCATTGCCTCACAACTGCAAACGCGCTATAATGAGACCAACATATCCATTATTTCACCGACCGAACAAGGAGCAACGATGCATAAAGCAATTTTTTCCTCACAGGGGGCTCCGCCCCAGGGGCCGTACTCGCCAGCAATCACCGCCCAGGGAGCAATGGTCTTTGTCTCCGGGCAAGGCCCGGTCAATCCCCAGACCGGCAAACTCGAATGCAGCACCTTTCGCGAGCAGGCTGAGCTGACCTTTAACAACATGACCGCCCTGCTCGAAGCCGCCGGCACCTCATGGGCACACGTCGTCCGTGTAGGCGTCTTTTTGGCCGATTTGAACAACTTTGCCGAGCTGAACGAGATCTACCGGCAGTACGTTCAGGAGCCTTTCCCGGCCCGCACCACGGTCAAGGTCGGGCTGCCCGCGCAGATGCAGATCGAGGTCGACTGCATCGCGCTGATCCCGCAGGATTAAGCGATGAAAATCGGCGAACTGGACACCCCGGCCCTGGTGGTTGACCTGGACCGGCTGCAAGCCAACATCGATCGCTTGCAAGGATACCTCGACAAGTACGGCATCGCCAATCGGCCACACATCAAGACCCATAAAACACCGCAGATCGCGCAGATGCAGCTCGCGGCGGGCGCGGCGGGCATCACCTGCCAAAAGATCGGCGAGGCGGAAGTGATGGCCGACGCCGGGTGCAGTGACATTTTCTTGCCCTACAATATCGTCGGTGAGGCTAAACTGGCCCGGCTGGCGGCGCTGGCGCGGCGGGTCAAACTCAGCCTCACTGCCGACTCGGCTTTCACCGTGCAGGGCTATGCGCGAACGGCGCAAGAGGCGGGCATCGAGTTGGAAGTGCTGGTTGAGTTCGACTCGGGGCTGGGGCGCTGCGGCGTGCAGACGCCGCAAGAGGCGGCTGAATTGGCCTTGCAAATCGCAAATGCTCCAAATTTGCGATTTGTCGGGTTAATGACCTTTCCCGGTAACGCTTATTGCGACCGGTTCGTGCAGGAGACGCGCGTGCTGTTGCGCACCGACGGCATCCCCGTCGATCGGATCAGCTATGGCGGCACGCCGACGATGTGGCAGGCGCATGAACGCAGCGAGGTCACCGAATACCGCGCCGGAACCTATATTTACGGCGACCGGGCGATTGTCCGCTCTGGGGCGATGGCCCTGGATCAAGTCGCCCTGCACGTGATTGCCACCGTGGTCAGCCGTCCGACCGGAGATCGCGCTATCCTCGACGCGGGCAGTAAGACGCTTTCTTCCGACTTGTCGGGCTTGGACGGCTACGGCCTGATTTTGGAATATCCCGACGCGCGCATTCACAAGACCTCCGAAGAGCACGGCTTTGTCGATTTGAGCCGCTGCGCCCAAAAACCGCAGATCGGCGAGCGGGTGACCATCGTGCCGAATCACGTCTGCGTGGTGGTCAACCTGTTTGATGAGGTGTTCGGCGCGCGAGGGGTCGTGACCGAGGTGATCTGGCCGGTCGCGGCAAGGGGAAAGATGCGGTAAAAACGCCAATTTTCAGCAAAGCCTTTTTCCCAGACTTGTCTGGATTCAAGATCAATGCTATATTAATCCATCTACCGACCGAATAGGTGCGTTGGAGCGTTTGTCACACCTCTACTCGTTCATTCACTGCAAAGGGAACATTTGCGGCCACGGGTGTACGCCACACTCGTGGCCGTTTGACTCATAAGCCCAAGATCGCGGCCACGGGGTTATTTCGCCCGTGGTCGCTTTGTTTTGAGCGGCCAGGGAAAGGATGACCTAGCAGCCTTGGCTGTTTGAGGAGAAATCTTGTGAATTCTCAAAGCAAGAAATTCTTATCCTATTACAAACCATATTTGGGATTGTTTTTTGCCGATCTGGCATGTGCGTTTATTGTATCGGCAATTACGCTGATATTCCCCTTATGCACAAGATATATCACCAAAAATGTATTAGAAGGAAATACGCCCAATGCGCTCAACCAAATCTATACGATGGGCGCTGTCATGCTTGTGTTAGCCCTCGTTCATACCGCGTGCAACATATTTGTTGACTATCGGGGGCATATGATGGGGGCATTGATGGAAGGTGATATGCGCAATGAATTGTTTGAGCATTATCAAAAACTATCGTTTAGTTTTTATGATGAACAAAAATTGGGTCAGTTAATGACCCGGATCACCAATGATTCACTAGCACTTGCCGAACTCTATCATCATGGTCCCGAAGATATCGTCATTTCAATATTGATGTTTGTCGGTGCGTTTATGATTTTAATCAACATCAATGTTCAGCTTACTTTGATAATCTTTCTCTTTTTACCAATCATGGCTGTTTACGCCTTTTATTTTAACAAGCGGATGAATATCGCGTTACGAAGAAGCAAGGATCGAATCGGTGATATTAACGCACAAGTTCAAGATGCGCTTTCAGGCATCCGAGTTGTAAAGTCATTTACAAACGAAGAAATCGAAAACAAAAAGTTTGCCTACGAAAACAATCGTTTTGTTGACAGCAGACGAGACGGTTATAAAAGTGAGGCTTACTTTTATGGCGGGATGATTGCCTTTACACAGATCATTCCCATTGCCGTAATCGTCTTTGGCGGAGCAAGAATTGTTCATGCTTCTTTGGATTTAGCTGACTTGGTGACCTATTTATTATGCGTTGGCATCCTCATCGATCCAATTCAGAGGGCAGTGAATTTCGCCAGGCTGTACCAGGAAGGAATCACTGGTTTTAGCCGTTGTATGGATATGCTGGAGGTGGAGCCAGATATTCAAGACTCAGCCAATGCAATTGAACTTGTGCGGGTTCAGGGAAATGTGGAATTCAAAGAGGTAAGCTTTAAGTACAAAGAAGACCATAATTATGTCGTAAAGAATATCACGTTGGACATCAAAGTCGGCGAATATGTTGCATTGGTAGGGGCTTCAGGCGTCGGCAAAACAACCCTATGTTCTTTAATTCCTCGTTTTTATGAGGTAACCGATGGGAAAATACTGCTCGACGGTATAAACATTAGAGACATTCGCTTACGCTCTCTAAGAAGGAATATCGGCATTGTCCAGCAAGATGTCTATTTGTTTGCCGGGACGGTTTCAGACAATATCCGCTACGGTAAACTTGATGCAAGTAAGGAAGAAATCATTGAGGCAGCCAAAAAGGCAAATGCCCATGATTTTATCACAGAGTTACCGGATGGGTATGATACGGATATTGGTCAACGTGGCGTAAAATTATCAGGGGGACAAAAGCAAAGGTTGAGTATTGCTCGCGTTTTCTTAAAAAATCCCCCCATCATCATCTTTGATGAAGCGACAAGTGCTCTGGATAATGTAAGTGAAAAAGCCGTTCAAGATTCATTGGAAAAGTTAACGCACAACCGCACAACACTTGTCATCGCCCATCGTTTGTCAACAATCAGAAATGCACGAAGAATTGTTGTATTAGCTGATAGCGGGATTGATGAACAAGGAACGCATGAAGAGCTAATCGCATTGGATGGTACCTATGCGAATTTATACAACATGCAATCAAGAATATAAGACCGAATTTAATATAAACCAGAACGTGCTGCCCTGCCCCACCGCACTATCGACGCCGACCTGCCCACCCAGCTTGTCGATGATGCGACGGACGATCGACAGCCCCAAGCCGTGCCCTTCGGTGTGCACCTGAGCAAACTGGGTAAAAGGCGTAAACAGCCGTGCCTGTTGTTCTTCGGCAATGCCGGGGCCGCGATCGCGCACCCAAAAGCGCACTCTGCCGTCAGGCTGTATGTCCGCGCCCAGGGTGATTTGCGGCGGACGCCCGCCATACTGAAGCGCGTTACTCAGATAATTCACCCACACCTCTTCGACCCAGGGCGCATAACCGAGGGCCAGCGGCCAGACCTCGGGTTGTTCGATAATCGCTTCCACTTCTCGAATCAGGTCATCCAGCCGCCGGAGCACTTCGTCGATGATCGGGCCGGTTTCAAACGATTCCACCGGCGCGTCCATCTTGCGCACGCCGGCCAGCAAGAGCAGTTCCTGGACAATATTGCTCATCTTGCGCCCGTTCTGGACGATCACCACCAGGCTTTGCTGGACATCGTCCGGGTTGAGCGTTTCATAGAACTGGGCCGTAAAATCGGCATAACTGATCATCACCGCCAGCGGGCTTTTGAGGTCGTGGGCCACCGTGTGCGCAAAAGCATCCAGTTCGGTGTTGCGCGCCTCAAGTTCGACCGCCCGCCGGAACAAATCTGCCTCGCTCTGCTTTAAATTGCGAAACAAGAGTCGGAACGGATTGACCAGCCCGATTTCGATGATCGCCTTGTAAATCAGGTAAAAAGCGACAATCTTGAGCAAATGTCCGATCAGATTGGCCACGCCATAGACGCTAACGTAGGTTGTGAACGCCAGTTCGGCAGCGATGGTGACCAGGATAGACAGCACTAGCAGCACAAAGATTTGCGGGTCGAGCGCCCGTCGATGGCGTGCCAATCCCACGGCGGCAACCACAAGAATAGCACAAATCACGTACTCGCTGATCTTTTTGAACGCCGTCAGCCCCACGCCGTCAACGTAACAGGCGGGGAACAAACCGAACAAGATCAATGCAACGGCGGCTCCGGAAATCAAAGCGTATGTGGCAAACACATAGCGTGCCAGAGATCGTCGAGGTGAAACTAGCTGCGCCTGGCGATTAGGGCCGTAGCGGTTCAAAAACCACGGGGCGATCAGCAGCGACATGCTTTCCAGGTAGCGAGCGACGATCCACAACTGGGTAGCCAGGTTTGCACCCAGGCCGGGAAAAATATCCATCCCTTTATAGGTGAGCGTGTGGGCCAGGTCGATGCCGCCCACGAACAGGTACGCGATCCCCAGCAGAACAAAATAGCCATTGTCATGGTAGTTGCGCGTGTTCCAGGCAATCACAAAGATGCCCCAGGCCACCAGGATGCTGAACACCTCGGCCAGACAGTGAAACAGCAAATAGCTGTATAAACCGACCGCGTACAAACCGCCCAAAACGGCCAACCCCATTGCGGCCGGACCCGCATACCGAAAGCGCTCTCCCCACCGGCTCATCGCCAACACACTCCAGTATTCACTCGTCCCTTCATTGCGATTCTCTTTCAACCTGCATCACCAACATCGTCATATCGTCAAACTGATCCGTACTGCCGCGATACGCAGCCAGGTTCTCAAACACTGCATCGCAAAAGGTTTGCAGCGCACACCCGCCGCAATCCTGAAGCAACTGCTTCAAATGGGCCAGGCTGAATAGCTGCCCTTCGGACGTAAACACGTCGGTCAGGCCGTCGGTGTACAACACCAGCCGGTCGCCGGGCTGCAGATCGATCCACTCCTCGGTCAATCGCAGCGCTTCCGGCTCGAAAACGCCCAAAAATGTGCCCTGCCCGCCAAGTGAGCTGATCTGATCGCCGCGCAGCAACAGCGGTCGATCGTGCCCGGCGCGCACGTACACCAGCCGTTTCGTGCGCGCATCGACCACGCCGTAAAACACAGTCACAAACATCCGCGAATCGCCCAATTCGAGCAACAGCCGGTTGACATTGCTCAACACCGCCTGCGGCGAGCATTCACGCCGGGCCTCGGCAAGAATCAGGCTGCGGGTGAGGCCCATGTACAGCGCGGCGGGCATCCCCTTGTCCGAGACGTCGGCGATGACCAGGCCGAAGCAGTGCTCATCAACCCGGAACACGTCGTAAAAATCGCCGCCCACCTGGCGCGCCGGCTCGTTGTGCGCGGCAAAAGCATACCCCGGCACCACCGGAAAGACGCGCGGCAGTACGCTCTGCTGCACCTGTCGCGCCAGAGCCAACTCGTGCTCCATACGCTCTTTTTGCGCCAGCTCGACCTGGGCTGCCTCCAGTTGGGCGATCTTGGCCCTCAAGTCCTCAAACAGACCTGCACGCTGGATCGCCAATGCGGCCTGGTTGGCAAAGGTTTGCAGCAGCG
>JAFGEY010000093.1 GCA_016931365.1 Anaerolineae bacterium | reverse complement strand
CGCCGCTGTCGGTGCGGTGCGGCGGGATGCGCCCCTGCTCCGGCGGTTCTTCCCACAGGCTGTACGGCGGCATGGCGTGCATCACCGGGATCGATCCCAGCGCCAGATAGGCGGGCAGCTTGACCATGTCGTCTTGCCCGATCTTGATCCCGCCATGCGGGGCCAGGAGCAGCGAGATCATCAGCGCGTTTTGCTCGCTGATGCTGGCCCCCAGCTTGGCCAGCACGCCGGTGGGCATACCCAGGTCGAGGGCGATGCTGTAGGCGTGACGGCTGCGCGTGCCGCCGCCGGTCATAATCAGCAGCGGATGGTCGGCCCGCGCGGCGACGATCTCGTTGATCAACGGCAAGACAACCTTGGCCCCGCGATCGATGATGCTCTGCCCGCCCAATTTGACCACTGACAATTCGGGCAGCAGGCGAAACACGGACTCGATCTCCGTGCCGGCCAGCAGCGATTTATCCATCAACGACTCGGCCATCAACGGCGTGTCGATGTGCAGACGGCCACTATGGTCACGTTTGAGCGTCATCGTCACCTCCCCGATTGAAAAAAAGTAGCGACCCAGCAGTCAGGCTGTGGCTGCCAGTGTCGCTACCGAGTATACAAGAATCAAGCAGTCAGGTCAAACGCAACTGCTATTTGAGAGCATTCGTACTTGCGCGTTTGATGGTCTCGACAGGCTCGACCGACAAACGCGCCTATGCTACTTGACCTGAATTTCGATCACGCCCTTGACCTGCACGTTGCCGGGGAAGCCGGGCAGAACGGTGCTAAACCCGCCCTTATCGCGGAAAGAGACGATGCAGTCGGCGCAGACGAGCACATCGGCCAGAGGCACTTCGCCGGTAAAGCCGTCATCGGCGACGAAAACGACCGTTTGCGCGTCGGACTTGGGTTTGGCCAAGTCGAGCAGCGCCTTGATCGACACGCCGGTGTAGGTGCTCACCTCGCCCGCCTTGTTGGTCGATTGGGCTTCCATCGTCTCCATCGCCTTGACCTGATCCTCGCTCCAGCCCATCTCCTGCTCGACCAGTCCGGTGATCTTGAGCGCCACGTCGCCGCCGGCGGGCTGTTCGGCTGCCGGATGCGCCTCGCGCCAGGCGGTTGAATCGGGCGTAAAGAGCGGCGCGCCAAACTTGTCCACGCCAAACTGGACAATCTTTTCCTGTGTTGGCAGCGAAACCAGCCAGTCGATGAACTGGGCCGCCAGATCGGCGTTGATTTTGGCGCTCTTGGCCGGGTTGACGGCGATCACGCCATAGGGGTTGAACAGGATCGGGTCGCCTTCGACCAGAACTTTGAGCGAGGTTCCCTCCAGCGTGCGCGCCAAGTAGGTGGCGCGGTCACTGAGCGTATAAGCCTGCTGTTCGTCGGCCATGGTCAACACAGCGCCCATGCCTTGCCCGGCAGAGATATACCAGTCACCGGCCGGCTCAATGCCGGCGGCCTTCCAGACTGCTTTTTCCTTGCTGTGCGTGCCCGATTCGTCGCCGCGCGAGATAAACGGCGATTGGGCTTCGGCCATCTTTTTGAAGGCTCCGGCAGCGGTCAGCCCTTTGATCCCCGCCGGGTCGGACTCTGGGCCGACGACAATGAAATCGTTGTACATCACGTCTTCGCGGCGCGTGCCGTGCCCGTCGGCCATAAACTGGTCTTCACTGGCCCGCGAGTGTACCAGCAGCACGTCGGCGTTGCCATCCTGCCCCAGGGCGATAGCCTGCCCGCTGCCCACCGCCACCACATCCACCTCGACCCCGTACTGGGCCTTGAAATCGGGCAGCAGGTAGTCGAGCAGCCCCGAGTCCTGCGTGCTGGTGGTAGTAGCCAGGATCAGCCGCTTTTCTTCGCCTGCGGCTTGAACAGGCGTTGCCGTCGGCGATTCGACGACCGCCATCGTTGCTGTTGGCGCGGGCGTCGTGCATCCGGCGATGAGACCAGCAATCATCAACACAAACATCATTCGATAGATCCACTGTTTCATGTTCTTCTCCTTAAAAGAATGTGAAAATCGGCCCCCGCAATACCCGATCTGCGACAGCCGTCAGTACACCATTTCACCGCGCACAAAAGCTGCCGTGCGCGTATCTTGCGGCTGCTCGAAAAAGTGCTCCCGCTCGTCCACTTCGATCAGCCGTCCGTCGAGGAGCAAGCCCGCGCGATGCGCCAGCCGCCGCGCCTGAAAGACATTATGCGTGACCAGCACCAGCGTCGTCCCGCGTTCCCGGTTCAGTGTGCCGATGATTTCCTCGATCAACCCCACGTTGTACGGGTCGAGGTTGGCCGTCGGCTCGTCGAGCAGCAGCACGTCGGGCTGCAAGACCATCGCCCGCGCCAGCGACACGCGCTGCATCTCGCCGCCGGAAAGCGTGCGCGCCCGCTGGCGGGCCAGGCCGATCATCCCCACCTGATTGAGCGCATCCGACACCTGCCGTCCCCCGTTAGATTGCCCGCGCAGACGCAGCCCATAGCGCACATTGGCCTCCACGCTGCGGTCGAGCAGGATTGGCCGCTGAAAAACGGTGGTCACCCGACGGCGAAGCGCCAGCGGAACCGCGCCGCCATCCAGATCGGCATCCAGGAAGCGAATGCAGCCCGCCGTGGGTGACTCGACAAAGTTGAGCAGGCGCAGCAAGGTGCTCTTGCCCGCGCCGCTCGGCCCGACCAGGGCCAGGATTTCGCCCCGGTAGATGTCGAGCGACTCAATGTCCAGTACCCGCCGATCCTGATATATTTTTGTTATTCCAGATAATTGATAAATGACCCGACTCTCCACCCTTATTCCTTACCCCCTACCCCCTGCAAATACAGCATGGCCAGGTTGGTCAAAAAAGACAGGCCGAGCAAAATCAAGCCGAGCGCCATCGCCAGATCAAACGCCCCCTTGCGCGTCTCCAGCACGATGGCCGTGGTCAGCACCCGCGTGCGCCCTTCGATGTTGCCGCCGACCAGCATCACCGCACCCACCTCGGAGATGATGCTGCCAAACCCGGCAATGATCGAGACGACCACCCCCACCCGCGCCTCGACCAGCACCGTCCACGCCGCCTGCCACCCCGTCGCACCCAGAGCGAGCACCTGCTGGCGGAGCTGAGGATCGACGCCCATCACCGCGGCCATTGTAAAGCCAGCCACCAACGGAAACGAAATAATGCTCTGGGCGACGATCATCGCTCCCGGTGTAAACAGCTCGGGGATCAGAGGCAAGTTGAGTTGGCCCAGCGGCCCGCTGCGCGACAGAAACAGATAGACGAACAATCCCACCACCACCGGCGGAAATCCCATACCCGTGTAGAGCAAGGCCACCACCAGCTTGCGGCCCAGAAAACGGTTCAACCCCAACAGTGCGCCGATCGGGATACCGATCAAGGTGCTGAACAACAGCGCGACGCCCGACACATGCAACGACAGAACCACTATCTCGAACAGCACCGGGTCTCTTTGAAGGATCAGTTGGATGGCCTTGATCAGGCCGCGCAGCATCTCGTCGATGATATTCCTCCCTCAATCTGCCCGGGCCTGCTTTTGCAGCACCAGCCGCAACAGGCCAAAGGCGATCAGCGCGGCCAGGATGATCAGCACCGCCACCGGCTGCGCCGCGTCCAGACCAAAACCCTGAAACCGCTCGTAAACCAGAACCGGCGCGATCTTGGGGTGATAGGCCAGAATCACCACCGCGCCGAACTCGCTCATCCCGCGCGCCCACATGGTCAGCGCGCCGCCGAAAACGCCGCGCCAGGCCAGTGGCAGCGACACCAGCCAGAACGCCTGCCAGGGCGTCGCTCCATCGATCAAGGCCACCCGCTCCAACTCGGGGTCGATCAGCGCAAACGCCGTGCGGCTCATATCAACCAGGAAGGGCAGACTGACAAAAAGCATCCCGACCACGATCCCGCCCAGATTGTCGGTGAAAACTATGCCCAATGGAGCCAGCCAGCGCCCCACCAGGCCGCGCCGCCCCCACACCATCAGCAGCGCGATCCCGGCAGCAGTGTGCGGCAGCACGATCGGCAGGTCGATCAAGGCCTCAACCAGTCTTTTCCCCGCAAAATGTCGCCGCGCCAGCAAATAAGCCAGAGGAATGCCGGTGAGCAGAGCTAAAAGGGTAGCAATCGCCGCCGCCAGGACGGTCAGTCCAACCGAGCGCAGCACATCCGGGTCGACCAGGGCCAGCCAGAACTGGTGCGGGCTGAGCGTGAGCAGGATGCCGGCCAGCGGTACGAGCACAAACAGCACCAGCAGCCCGCCGAGGACGCTCAAAACCAGGTCGAACCCGCGACGATTCACGGCGTCTCTCCGGGTGCGCAAAGCGCCTGCACTTGGGCCGGGATGCGCGCATAGCCGTCGCCGATCGGCGGATCGAACAGGAGGTGATGGTTGGCCTCCATCACCGCGCGGCCCTCCGGCCCCAACAAAAAGGCGATGAACAGCGCCGCCTCTTCCGGGTGCGGGGCGCTGGACGGGATGGTGATCCCATAGCCGATCCGCTCGCCGCGAAACTGGGGCTTGATCGTCGCAAAACGACGGAAATCCAGGTTCACCTGTACGCGACTGTACGCTTCTTCCCTCCCCTCCGCACCCAGGTTGAGCGCGTCGGGCAGAGGCAGCATCTCCAGCCCGTGCTGGCGGATCACCGACTCGTACTCGAACGCATAATCGATGTCGCCGGACTGGAGCAGGGCGATCAACTGGATGCTCGCCCCGCGCATGATCAGGCCGGTTTCCGGGCGGGTCTCGACGATCTCGGGCACGGTGACGATCCCCAGGTCGTCGTCCCAAAAGAGCGTCACCGGTGTGGCAAAGCGACCGGCAAACATGTCTGCAAACAGGGTTGGGCGCTCGTCCTCCTCTTGCGCCAGGGCAAAGAGCATCAGGGCGCGGTAGCCCAGGGCGTCGAAGCGCGGGTCGGACAACCCCACGCGCACGTTGGGGTCGGCCAAGATATCGTACCAGTTATCGGCGCTGATCTCGCCCGCACGCTGGCTCTGCGGAGTAAAAGCTATAGCCAGGCGGTTGGAGGCAAAACGAACGTACCAATCGGCATAGGGCTGGTCGGTATCGGGGTTATTTGTCACATACATTAACATCGGGATCAGCGACGCGTCGGCGGTGGCGACCACGTCAATCGCTTCGTGCAGTTCGGTGGCGTGGCGGATCACCTGGATGCTGCCGTGATACTCGGCACGCACATCGATGTGTGGATAGCGCGCTTCAAAGACAGCTTCCAGCGCGTCAAAGGGAACGATCAGGCTGCCGGCGGCAAAGACCACCAGCGGCACGCGCTGCGCCGGTGGAATGGGCGTATCGGCTGCCGTCGACGCGGGTGTGAGTGCCACCGAGCGGGCACAGCCGGACAGCAAGAAAATCAAGTATAAGCACAAAAGGCGTTTAAATTTCATGGATTATTTTGAAATGGAGCGTATGGCGTACTGCGTCCGGGTTTACGTAGTACGCCATACGGCTCCCCCATCACTGGACTTTGATCTGCACCACGTCCTTGGCCCACACACTGCTGGGCAGGCCGGGCATCACCAGCTTGAACTTGCCCGGTGTCTCGGTAAAGGCAAGCAGGCAGTCGGCGCAGTCGCGCACTTCGGCCACAAAAACCTCGACTACGAACCCATCGGCGGCGGTGACGACCAGCTTGGTCGCGCTCTCCTGCACGCCGGCCTGATCGAGCAGGGCATTCAGGCGCACGCCTTCGTATTCTTCCTGTCCCTTCTTGGGATGCTCGGCAGTGATTTTGACCACCTCCATCGCACGCAGGGTCTCCTCGATCAGACCAAGCGGCTGATCGACCAGGCCGACGATGACCAGATCGCCCTCGACGGTCACGGGCGCGGGCGGAGGAGTCGGTTCTGGCGTCGGCGTCGATATGGCGATACCCTCGACGTGGACGACGATCTGAGCGATCATACCGGCCATTTCTTTCTTTTCCAGGTCCTCACCGACCAGCCGCAGCGGGAAATACTGTTCGGGCAGCGGGTTGTCGTTGACCTTGTAGGCGACGATGATCTTGTCATTGCGCTTGATCCGCGCGCTGTCGAACGAGACGGTGTACCCATCGGCGGCGATCACATCGACTGTATAGCCGGCATCGGCCAGGACCTCGTTGAAGGCCGGGCCGTTGTGCGAGATCTCATCATCGACGCGGCCGACCAGCAGCCACAGCGGGATGCCCACCCAACGCTGCGCGTGGTCGTCGGTCCAGGTCGCCCCGTGGCAGTTGGGCGAAGCGCCCGATTCAAAGGTAGCGCGATCCATCTCTTCGACGATGGTCCCTTCCAGGTGCAGCGTCCACTCTTGTCCCAGCGCCTTGACTTCCAGCTTGTTCACCCACTTGACCGACCAGTGACCGTCGGTCACCTGATTGTTCTTGGCGCTGACGACGACCAGCCGCAGTGTGCCGTCCTGCTTGGGGTCAAGCGGCTCGCCGTTGCGCGCGTAGGCCAAAATCGCGGTCAGCGGATCGGGCGACTTGATCTCGTCGCCGGTGCCGGGGTCATAGGCAATAAACGCGCCGTTCATCACTTGATCGTAAGAAAAGGTAATCCCGTAGCCGTCCTCGGCCACCACGTTAACGCCCATGTTCTCGTCAAACGCGCCCAGTGCAGCGACCAGGTCTTTGAGCGAGACGCCGGTAAACAGTTCGGGCACGGTGATCTTGCCGGTGCTCGACTTGATCCCACCCTGGCCTTCGGTGACAGGCAGCGCCATCAACTCTTCCAGTGTAAACGACTTGGAACCCTCATCCCCGACGATTTCCAGCGCGGGCGCTGCGGGCGTCGCCGTTGGCGGGACAGTCGTTGCCGTTGGCGGCACGGACGTCGCCGTCGGCGGAACAGCCGTTGCCGTCGGCGATTGTTGGACGCAGGCCGCCAGCGCGACGACCAACGCCAATACCCAGATGCCATTCAAAATGCGGTGTTTGTTCATGATCCCCTCCTGGTCAGTATAGAAATAAAAACGGCGGCTCTGAGAAAATCTTGCCTCTCAAGGAGCCGCCGCACAACGCAAAATCAAGCACGATCATGCATCGTGCCTGTATCGCAGTGCGTTCTCCTTTCCAGGGGCTTGCAGAAACCCACGCGGGAGGCGACGCCGTTTCCAGCGCCACCCTATCGCCCAACATCCATAAGCTGTCAGCACTGTTAGAAAAGTTGGGTCGGAGAAGCATCATTCAATTATGGCCCAGATTGTACCCCAACTCGCCGGGAAGGGCAAATTTTCTTTGGACGGACAACGAGGTATAATTAGACGCACAAACACCGGACTAGAGAAACCGGGTCTTTGACAAAAATCAGGTTTCTCTGCCTCTTTAATTCAAAGGAGAACGATCATGCAAGAACTCGCCTTTCGCCAGATTCACCTCGATTTTCACACTAGCGAAGCGATTCCCGGGATCGGCGCGCAATTCGATCCCGACGAATTTGCCGACACGTTGCAAAAGGCCCACGTCAATTCGATCAACATCTTCGCGCGCGGCCACCACGGCTGGATTTACTACGACACGCCCGGTTTCCCGGAGCGCCGCCACCCGCACCTGACCCGCGATCTGCTGCGCGAACAAATCAAAGCCTGCCACGCGCGCGGGATCAAGACACCGCTCTACGTGACGGTACAGTGGGATCACTACACTTCCAGCCGCCACCCGGAGTGGTGTGTGGTCGGGCCGGACGGTGGGCTGACCGGCACGCCGCCCTACGAAGCCGGGTTTTACCGCCTGTTGTGCCTCAACACGCCCTATGTCGATTGGCTCAAGTCGTTCGTGCAGGACGTGATCGACACCTTGCCCGTCGACGGTTTTTGGTTCGACATTGTCGACGCGCGCGATTGCTCGTGCTGGCACTGCAAAAGCGGGATGCTGGCGCAAGGGCTGGAACCGTCGAACGTGCGCGACCGGATCACCTATGCCGAGCAGGTTTTGCAGAAATTCCAACAAGAAATGACCGCCTTTGTCCACGCACGCGTCCCCGAGGCGTTGATCTTTTACAACGCGGGGCACGTCGGGCCGCGCCACCGGGCCATCATTGACAATTACACCCACCTCGAACTCGAATCGCTGCCCAGCGGTGGCTGGGGTTACCTGCACTTTCCCATCGCTGCCCGCTACGCGCGCACGTTGGGCATCGATTACCTGGGCATGACCGGAAAATTCCAGACCTCATGGGGCGATTTCCACTCCTTCAAGAACCCCGCTGCGCTCGAATTCGAGTGCCTGCACATGCTCGCCCTCAACGCCAAGTGCTGCGTGGGCGACCAACTGCTGCCCCACGGCAAAATCTGCCCCGACACGTACAAACTGATCGGCGACGTCTATGCCCAGGTCGAAGCCAAAGAAGGGTGGTGTGCCAAAGCCAGTCCAGTGACCGAGATCGGCGTGCTGACCCCAGAGGAATTAGATCCCTCGATCCACCGGGGCGAGATCGATTTCAAACCGATTATGGGCGCGACGCGGATGCTTCAGGAAGGTGCGTCTCCACAGGGAACGCGGTATCAATTCGATATTCTGGACTCGCAGAGCGATTTCAGCCGCTACAAGGCGCTGGTTTTGCCCGACAAAATCCCGGTCGAAGGGGCGCTCAAGGCCAAACTCGACGCTTACCTCGCCGACGGTGGCGCACTGATTGCCTCCTTTGCCTCCGGCATGGATACCGCGCAGACCCGCTTTTCGTTCGACCTGGGCGTGACGCTCACCGGCGAGGGCGCGCACGATGAGCAGGGCAATCTGGTGCGCGGCAAGGAGTATCCCGGCAACGCCTACGTCGATTACCTCGTGCCGCAAGAGGGCTTTGATCGGGGCATTCCTCGTACCGAGCACACGATGTACATGCGTGGGATGCAGATCGCGGCGAACAAGGGCACGGAGGTGCTCGCCGACGTCGTCGCCCCCTATTTTGACCGCACTTACCGGCATTTCTGCTCCCATCGGCAGACGCCGTCATCGGGCCAGGTGACGCAACCGGGCGTCGTGCAGCAGGGACGCACGGTCTATTTCTGCCACCCCATTTTCAGCCAATACCAGACCAAAGCGCCGCGCTGGTGCAAGCAGTTGCTCTTTAACGCGCTTGATCGACTCTTGCCCGAGCCGCTGGTCAAGGTGCAAGCGCCCAGCGGACTGATCGCAGCACTGAACGATCAGTCCGCACAGAATCGCCAGGTGCTGCACCTGCTCTACTATATCCCTGAACGACGCTGCGATGAGTTTGACATGATCGAGGACGTGGTGCCGCTGCACGATGTCGAGGTAGCGGTCAAAATCGAAAAGCCAATCAAGGGTGTTCGCTGCGTGCCGGAAGGCGAAGCGCTGCCCTTCACGGTCGAAAATGGCTATGCCCGGTTCACTGTACCTAAAGTCAAAGGACACCAGATAATCGAGCTGGCATTCAATTGATCTGAAAATGGTTTCCGGGCGGGGCGTAGCACTGCTATGCCCCGCCGTCGTTTGCGCTTGGCATCCCGTCGATTCTGCGCTATACTTGGGCGGATTTTGTCCTGACCCAACTTGACCGGTCAGACACTTTTGAGGCCAGTATGATGCAAAACAACGAGATCATTATCGTGCTCGGCTCACCCAACACCGAGCGGGGCGAACTGATGAGCGTGGCCCTGGAGCGCTGTGCGCAGGCCGTGCAGGTTTACCAGGCGCACCCCGACGCCAGGCTGCTGCTCACCGGCGGGTTTGGCGATCACTTTAACATTACCGATCTGCCGCATGCGTTCTACCTCAAGCAGCATCTAATGTCGCTCGGCGTGCCGGAGGACGCTTTTCTGCCCTTTGCCCTAAGCCGCAGCACGGTCGAAGACGTAACACGGTCCTACCCCATCGCCCAGGCACACGGCGCGCGGCACGTCATCGTCGTCACTTCGGACTTTCACGAACCCCGCGCGCGTTACCTGTTCGATCAGGTCTACCGCGATATCGAGCTCGAATTCTCGATCTGCGCCACCGACGAAGCAAATTGCGACATCGATCTGGCCTCGCAAAAAGCGCACGAAAAGGCCGTATTGGAACGCCTTCAGGCCGAGGGTCTATAAAAGATCAGGCGTATGCGCGGTCTCGATACGCCGCCAAAGAACATGGCGGCTACTCGACCGACACTGTTGTAATACATTTTGCCTGCCAGGCATCTTTACACTATCATCAATTCCGGCAGCGAAAGGAAATAGATCATGAAGAAAAAGCCTCGCTACACGATCATTGCCCCGGTTTACAACGAAGAGGGCAACCTGCACAAACTGTACGACGAAATCACCCGCACGATGGATCAAACCGGCGAAGGGTGGGAACTGATCCTCATCAACGATGGCAGCCGCGACCGTTCTATTGAGATCATGCACGAGTTTCACGACCAAGACCCGCGCATCAAGTTGCTTTCCTTTGCCCGCAACTTTGGCCACCAGATCGCCGTCACCGCTGGACTGGATCACGCGCATGGCGACGCGGTGATCGTGATCGACGCCGATCTGCAAGACCCGCCCGAAGTCATCCTGCGCATGATCGACAAGTGGAAAGAGGGTTACGAAGTCGTCTATGGCGTGCGCACGGAGCGCAAGGGTGAGAGCTGGTTCAAGCTGTTCACGGCCAAGCTCTTTTATCGCATCATCTATCGCATCACCGACGTCAACATACCGCTCGACACCGGCGATTTTCGCCTGGTCGATCGCAAAGTCGTCGACACGCTCAAGACGATGCGCGAGCGGGCGCGCTTTATTCGCGGCTTGACCAGTTGGATCGGCTTTCGCCAAACCGGCGTCGAGTACGTGCGCGAGGAGCGCTTTGCCGGCGAGACACACTATCCCTTTAAAAAGATGTTCAAACTGGCGATGAATGCGATCACCGGGTTCAGCTTTGTACCGCTCCAGGCCGCCACTTATCTGGGGTTCATCATCGCCGGGTTGAGCGCCATCGCCGCGCTGGTGGTGGTCTATGGGCGGCTGTTTTTGGAATCGCAGGCCTTTTACGGCCAAGCCACAACGCTGGTGATGGTCTTGTTCATGGGCGGCATCCAGTTGATCACCCTCGGCATCATCGGCGAGTACATTGGCCGCATCTATGACGAGGTGCGCGG
>JAFGEY010000092.1 GCA_016931365.1 Anaerolineae bacterium | reverse complement strand
GTGTTGCCGCCGCCGCCGCCGCCGCCAACGCCGCCGTTGCCGCCGTCACCATAGGTGCCACTAAAGGCCCCGCCGCCGCCGCCGCCGCCCACGCAGCCGGCGCCACCATTAACGCCACCGGCCACACCGCCGGCGCCACCATTGACGCCGCCGCCTCTGCCACCAAGATTTCCACCGGGGGCATTCTGACCATTACCGCCCATCCCACCACCACCCGCGGCGGATGGAGAAGCTAACGTATCATCGCCCCCATTGCCACCTTGGGCTGTATTGTTGGTCAGGGTGACACTGGCCAGGGTGAGCGTGCCACGGTTAAAGATAGCCCCACCCAGGCCTGCGCCGCCACCGCCGCCGTCATATTGAGCAAGCCCACCATTGCCGCCTTGCGCCAACCCATTAGTCAGAGTCAGGTTCTTCAGGGTCAGGCTACCAGCGCTGGTCACATAGAAAAAGCGAAAAACATTGCTGCCACTGCGGTTAAGCACCGCACCATTGCCCTCGATGGTAATGTCGCTGGTAATGGGGGGCAACGCGACCGGTCCATAACCATCCGGGTCGGCCGCATAAGCATTGGTAAATAGATAGGTGCATGTGCCATCCAGCATGATGGTATCGGCCTCACCGTTGGCGTTGGCCTCGTTGATGGCGTTAATGAGTTCGCCAGTGCTGCACGACCAGATGGTCTCTGCCTGTGCTATCTGTGCTGGCAGCAGGCTACCTATCAAAGCAAAAAGCACACAGATGGTGAGACATGAAATTTTCCTACGATATAATTGGTACAACATGAGCACCTCCCTTTCAAACGCAAAACTACCTAAACCTCTTGAAGAAAAACGTCCGTCTATCATCCCCTACGGCAGTTTATATGGACGGTTGTCCATGTTTCATCCCCCTGCAGTGGTATGGAAGGACAGATTGCTCTCTAAAATTGGCTCTTGCCGGAATAGAACAAATGTGCAATACTAAAAGAGTGGACAAGACTAGGTTGCGGCGGTGGATGGAATATCTACAACTATTTTACCACAAACGATCTCAAACTGCAATGTGTGTAGGGAGGAAAATATGGGAGACCTTGCCTCCAATTCCAGTCTGCTCGTATGCGATCCGCTCGATCAAGCCTACTACGTCAACGGTGCCAGGTCGCCCAAACTGCTCGATCAGGTGCACGACGCCTTCCGCCTCAAACACTATTTCCCAAAGTAAGTTAGGGAAAGGTAAGAAAAATGTTAAAGAACATGCGCGTTTGTGCGCCTGTGCCGACTGCGCTATAATCAGCGCATGGCTTTGAACTCCCGCAAGGACACTATGCGGCACACTACCAAACACAAGAATGGCCTTTTAGGGACGCAGCAGCGCAAGTCCCCTACTTTTTGCTGATCGATCAGGAGAAAACAATGTCTACGATCAAAAAAATGGAACCCGTCTCATTTACCCAGGTCACTCTGTCCGACAAGTTTTGGGCCCCGCGTCAGCATATCAACCGCGAGGTGACGATCCCTGCTGCCTACCAGCAGAGCAAAGAAACAGGTCGCATCGATGCCTGGAAGCTGACCTGGAAGCCTGGCGACCCCAACCCGCCGCATATTTTCTGGGATTCCGACGTCGCCAAGTGGCTGGAAGCGGTAGGTTATAGTCTGGCCGTCCACCCCGATCCTGACTTGGCGGCGTTGGCCGACGCGATCATCGATGACATCGCCGCCGCACAGCGGCCCGATGGCTACCTCAACATCCACTTTACCGTTGTTGAGCCGGAGAAACGCTGGACCAACCTGCGTGACTGGCACGAGCTGTACTGCGCCGGGCACTTGATGGAGGCCGCGGTGGCTTATTACGAAGGCACAGGCAAGCGCGTGCTGCTCGACGTGCTCTGTCGCTACGCCGATCACATCGACCGCACCTTTGGCCCCGGCGAGGGGCAAAAGCGCGGCTATCCCGGCCACGAGGAGATCGAATTGGGGCTGGTCAAGCTGTATCGCGCCACCGGCGAACGGCGCTACCTCGACCTGGCCCGCTTTTTTGTCGATGAGCGCGGCCGGCAGCCGCACTATTTTGACCTCGAAGCGGAGGTGCGTGGCGAGGATCCGTCCAAGCGCTGGTACCGCGATCACAGCTACAACCAGAGCCACCTGCCGGTGCGCGAGCAGGCCACCGCCGAAGGTCACGCGGTGCGGGCGATGTACCTGTTTACCGGGATGGCCGACGTTGCCGCCGAGGCCGGCGATGAGGCCCTGGTGCAAGCCTGTCGCACACTGTGGGATAACGTGACGCTCAAGCGGATGTACATTACCGGCGGCATTGGCTCGTCGGCGCACGGCGAGCGGTTCACCTACGACTATGACCTGCCCAACGAGATCGCCTATGCCGAAACCTGTGCCGCGATCGGCCTGGTGCTGTGGGCGAACCGGATGCTGCAGTTCGAGGCCGATGCTCGCTATGCCGACGTGCTGGAGCGTGCGCTGTACAACGGCGTGTTGAGCGGCGTCTCGCTCGACGGGACGCGCTTTTTCTACGGCAACCCATTGGAAGTCAACCCGACCAAATTCGAGCACCGGCCCGACCTGCTGCACCAGCCATCGCTCTCGCCGCGGCGACAGGCGTGGTTTGGCTGCGCCTGCTGCCCGCCCAACGTACTGCGCACGCTCGCTTCGCTGGGACAGTACGTCTATTCGCAGAGCGATACGACAGCCTATATTCATTTGTATGTGCAGGGGCAGGGCAAGCTGGATGTCGGCGGGCAAAAGGTGGTCATCGCCCAGGAGACGCGCTACCCGTGGGAGGGACAGATCGCGGTGACGGTGCAGCCGGAAGCGGCGGCGGATTTCGCGCTGGCCTTGCGCGTGCCCGGCTGGTGCCGCGAGGCGACGCTGTGCGTCAACGGCGCGCCGCTGGAAATTGGCGCACTGATCGAGCGCGGCTATGCGCGGATTGCGCGCACCTGGCAGCCCGGCGACGTGGTGACGCTCGACCTGGCGATGCCGGTGGAGCACATCGCCGCCCACCCGGCGGTGCGCGACGACATAGGCCGGGTCGCTTTGCAACGCGGCCCGTTGGTGTACTGCCTGGAAGAGGCCGACAACGGGCCGAATTTGCCCGCATTGGCTTTGCCGCCGGAGGTGGCGTGGAAGGTCAAGTTTGATCCGTCTCTTCTGGGCGGGGTCGTCGTGATCGACGGCGAGGCCGAGCGACGGTCGGGTGAAAGCTGGATGGATCAGCTTTATCGCCCAGCAGTGCCCAAGGTCGAGCGCGCGCCGGTCCGGGCGATCCCCTATTACGCCTGGGCCAACCGCGAGCCGGGCGAAATGCTGGTGTGGATTCGCGAAAAGTAAGGGCGAAGCATTCGCTGGATTGCGCGAATGCTTCGCCCCTACTTTACAACGTCACCGCCTGGTGCGTCTGTCCCGACTCGTACGCGGCATTGATGATTTCCAACGTCTTGCGTCCTTCGATGCCGGGGATATCGGGCGCTTGGCCGGCGAACACCGCTTCGGCAAAGCGCTCCACATACACCTGGCGCGGATCGAGTTGGGGCAGGTCGATCTCGGTCCAGGCATCTTTTTCCAACCCCGCCACCTCGTTCTGGGTGTAGACCCACACCCGGCTGCGATACATCAAAATCTGGCCCCGCGTGCCGTAAATGCGGTCGCCGTTGGCCTCGCGCGTTTCCTCAGCAATGACTGCCGCTTTGCCGCCCAGCGATACAGGCTGGAACCTGACGCTGCCGTCCACGCATGAGGAGCCGATCAGGCCGCCGATCGCGCCGTTGTTGAGCCGCATCGAGAGGGTGACAAAATCCTCGACCTCGACCGGGGTCAGATAGGTGCCGTACTCGGCATAGATGCGTGTCACTTCCAGGCCGGTCATATAGCGCATCAGGTCGATGTTGTGAGTAAAGTTCATGGTCAGGATGCCGCCGCCGGCCTGCGTTTTGTACTTGCGCCACTCGGTGTGCACGCGATTGGTGTAGCCGCCGGTCCAATAGCTGTCTGGTTTGCGGCCGATGCTGTGCAATTTGATTGCGACCACCTCGCCGATGGCGCCTTGAGCGATCAAGTTTTTGACCGTGTTGCTGTCAGAGCTGTAGCGCAGGACGAGATTGATTGAAAGCGTCATGCCCGCCTCGCGGCAGGCGTCGATCATCTGGTCGGCCTGCTCCAGCGTGCAGGCGATAGGCTTTTCGCACATCACGTGCTTGCCGGCCTTGGCCGCCACAACCGTAAGCGGGGCGTGCGTGTCGTGCGGCGTCGAGATGACCACCGCATCGATGTCCGAGCGGCCCAACACGTCGTCGAGGCGGGTGGTTGCCCCGATGCCAAAGGTTTCGCCAAAGGACGCAGCGACCTCGGGCACGGGGTCTGCGCCGATTACCATCTCGGCATTGTAAGCATTTTGAATTGCCGGACCAGTTGCTGTATAGGCAATCTCGCCACAGCCGATCATACCGATGCGTAGTTTTTTTGTCATAGCTCCTCTTGCGCGTGCATATATAGGATTGGATCATCGTGTTATGAAACCCAAAAGTATTTTACCCCAATCGAAAGAATCTGTCCAGATTGTGCCCTTGCGGGCCTAGTTGTCGAATCTAGTCAAACCGGGTATGATACAGGTATCTGCACGCGCGGACTGAACGCAGGCGTCACAGGCAGCAGCAATCGCAATTCGATACATACTGATATTTATTTACGCACAATTGGGGAGGCGCAATGAAAATCACCCAGATCGAACAATTTTTCCCCCACAAGCGGATTCGTCTGGTCAAGGTCAGCATCGATGAGGGGCTGACCGGCTGGGGTGAGGTGACGCTGGAAGGCCGCCCCAAGAGCACGGCAGCGGCGGTCGAAGAAATTGCCGAGTATTTGATCGGCCAAGACCCACTGCGCATCGAACATCACTGGCAGCACATCTACCGCTCGGCCTTTTATCGTGGCGGCCCGGCGCGGATGACTGCGCTTTCCGCGCTCGACCAGGCGCTGTGGGACATCGCCGGTAAGGCCTACGGCGCGCCGGTGTATCAACTGCTCGGTGGGCCGGTACGCGAGCGCATCCGCGTGTACGCGCATTGGGGCATTGGTGACCTGAGCGAAGAAGGGCTGGCACGGGCCAGGGAGCGGCTGGCGTGGCTGCAAACGATGGGCTATGCCGCGTTCAAGTCGGGGCCGGGCGGCAAGTGGCGCGCCCATGAATCGCCTTCGACGATCGACGCCTTTGTCAAACGCGCCTACTTGATGCGCGAATGGGTCGGCCCAGACGTGGAACTCTGTTTCGACTTTCACGGCAAGATGACGCCCGGTCTGGCAATTGAGGTCTGCAACGAACTCAAGGGCATGCGCCCGATGTTCGTCGAAGAGCCGGTGCCGCAGGAAAACGTCGACGCGCTCAAACTGGTTTCCGACCACGTGTCTTTTCCGGTTGCTACCGGCGAGCGCCTGCTCACCCGCTGGCAGTTCCGCGAGGTGTTGGAAAAACAGGCTGTGTCGCTGATCCAGCCCGATGTGTCGCACGTCGGCGGCATCTCGGAGCTGAAGCGGGTCGCCAATATGGCCGAGGTTTATTACATACACCTCATGCCGCACTGCGCCATCGGCCCGGTGGCGCTGGCGGCGGCCTTGCAGGTCGACGCAGCGATTCCTAACTTTTTGATCCAGGAGCAGATCGATCAAAGTCTGGGCGCGGGGCTGCTCAAGCAGGACTGGCAAGTGATCGACGGACACATTCCGCTGCCAACCGGGCCGGGGCTGGGCATCGAGATCGATGAAGACGCCGTCAGACGCCCGTGCGCGTACGAAGAGGAACTGGGTGGCGAGTATTATTACGAGTCCGACGGCAGTGTGGCCGATTGGTGAACCGGGAGGTGGGTGATGGCGCAAATCAGGTCTGTGCCTGTTGGGAGTACCTGTTGGGGTTCGTTGTTGGGAAAACATCGCGCCTTTTTGAGCCGGGCCGCCGAGAACAGTTTTTTGCGCTCCAGCGGCATTTTCGCGCCTTCGATGCCCATCCAGCTAACACACCCGGATGGGCGGGTCATCACTCAGGCAGAGCGACTGGAGCCGGATATGGTCGACCCGGCTGCGTTGATCGACGCTGTAGAAGCGTGGAACCTGTCGCAGGTCGATCCGGTCGAGGTCGCGCAGAATCCGACCATCGTTGCTTTCGGCCTCGGCGATTTGATGCCTTTCAGCCAGCCTTTTGCCAAAATCCCCTGGCTCGAGGCCATGTTGGGCTGTCCGCTCACGATGACCGAAGGGCATATCTGGGTCGAGCGGTATGAGGGTGACCTGGAGCAGTTGGCTCGACGCGGGATCAACCTGGCGCAAAACCCCTGGTTCGACCTCTATGTGGAATTTTTGCGTCAGCTCGAAGCGCGCTTGGGCGACCGATATCCGGTGACCGCCAACACGCTCTTTCGTGGCCCAAGCGACCTGGCAGCGGCGTTGATGGGCGTGCAGGAGGCATGTGTCGGCTGGATTCAACAACCAGCGCTGATGGCGCGCCTGATGCGCGTCTGCACTGACGCCAACTTGGTCGTCATTGAGGCCGGGCGCAAGTTGCTGGCATCCTTTGCCGGCGGCTTTATGAGTGGATTCGGTATCTGGACGCCGGATCCCGTCGTTCGCGCGCAGGCCGATCACTCGTCGCTGCTTTCGCCACGGATGTACAAAGCCCAGGTTTTGCCTTACGATTTGGAGGTTATCCGCGCCTGCCCATCGTGCATTTTTCACATTCACAACAACGGGCTGCACGTCGCGCCCTATTTGGTGGAGGTCGCTGAACTGGATGCGGTAGAGGTGATGGTCGATCCTTACCCCGTCGGCGAGCGAAAACAGTACGAGATCGAGATGTTACGTGTAATCCAGCAGCACAAACCGCTGATCCTCGACGTCAATTTTCCTACCGTCCAGGAAGCAGACTGGTTGCTGGCGCAGCTTGTACCGCGCGGGCTGTGTTTCAATGCCCGTTTTGCGCCGGAAACGTTTTGTGCGGCACAGGACTTGCCGGGGAGCGAGTTTTGGGTTCTGGAAAGAAAGTGATTAATTTGCCAAAGGATAAGGATATGAAAAGAGTTTTGCAATACATTGACGATAACGCCGATGAGTTTGTTGCCCGCGTGCAAAAGTTGTGCCGCCAGCCGAGCGTCGCCGCGCAGGGGATAGGGATGGCAGAAGCGGCAGCGATGGTTGCCGAGATGCTGCGCAGAGTCGACGCGGAGGTCAGGCTGGTGCCCACGTCGGGCTATCCGGTGGTGTTCGGCCAGATCGACGGGCCGGCGGGGGGCAAGACACTTGGTTTTTACAACCACTATGACGTTCAGCCGCCCGAACCGCTGGAACTGTGGAAGAGCGAGCCGTTTGCGGCCGAAATCCGCGACGGCAAGCTCTATGCGCGAGGCGTCGCCGACAACAAGGCCAATTTCGTGTCGCGCGTCTGCGCCGTCGAGGCCTATCAGGCAGTCAAAGGCCCGCTGCCGTTGACGGTCAAGTTTATCGTCGAAGGCGAGGAAGAGATCGGCAGCGTGCACCTCAAAGAGTTTGTGTGCAACCACCGCGATCTGGTGATGTGCGACGGATTGATCTGGGAGACGGCCTACAAGAACTTGAGCGAACAGTTGGTGATTTCGCTGGGGCTGAAAGGCATTTTGTACGTCGAACTGCACGCGCACGGCGCCAATACGGACTTGCACTCGGCCAACGCAGCGATGGTGCCCAGCCCGACCTGGCGGCTGGTGTGGGCGCTGAACACGCTCAAAGGGCCGGATGACAGGGTCTTGATCCCCGGCTTTTACGATGATGTGCGCCCGGCGACGCCGGACGAGATGGCCCTGCTGGAAAAAATGCCGCTGGACGAGGCCGGTCAAAAGGCCGCACTGGGCATCGACTGCTTTGTCAACGATCTGACTGGGCTACCGCTCAAGGAAAAGTATCTATTTCAGCCGACGTGCAACATCTGCGGGTTGGGGGCCGGGTACACCGGCGAGGGGCTGAAAACGGTGCTGCCCAACCACGCCATGTGCAAGATCGACTTTAGGCTGGTGCCAGATCAAGATCCGTTCAAAATCCTCGACGCGCTGCGCGCCCATCTCGACAGCCTGGGTTTTGTCGATATCGAGGTCAGGCTGATCGACGGCGACTGGGCGCAGCGCACCGATCCCGAAGCCGGGATCGTCAAAGCGGTCGAGGCGTCGGCGCGCAAGGTCTATGCCAAACCGCCAGTGATCGCTCCGACGATGGCCGGCAGCGGGCCGGGACACACCCTGTGCGGTGAGTTGGGCATCCCCTCGGCGGGAGCGGGCACGGGCTATTACGACAGCCGCTCGCACGCGCCGAATGAGAACATTCGCCTCGCCGATTTCATCGAGGGGGTCAAGCATATCGCTGTTTTGCTGGACGAGTTTGCCGCGTATTGAGACCGGGCAGATTGAACAGCTATTTGTTTTGAACGTGTTGCCAGATCATCTCGTTTGTGGTACACTGGTCGCATATAATTCGATATCCAAGTAGCGCTAGGTATCTTTTGTCTGACAAACGAGGTGTAGCAATGAGCGAGGCGCATCCAAAAAGATACGATCAGGCCTGGCTGGCACGAGCGATCTTGAATCTCGCCGGGTGGTTTCAAGTGTCGACGTGGCAGGCGCTTGTTGCGCTTGCTCTGTTTGTCCTGCTGTTGAGCGCGTTTCTCATTTTCACCGGTCTGCCTGAAAGCATCCTCTATGTGGGCTTGATTCCAATTGTCCTGTTGGCGTTGTACCACGAACGCCGCGCAGCTTATTTGACTGCTTCTTTGCTTTTAACCCTCGCCGGATTGTGCACTGCTTGGTTTGTGTCTGCTAATTTTGCCGAGTCGCTGAAAACGATCGCGCTGTCTTTTTTCAGTGTGATCGCCTTGTGCGAGGTGGTGTTTTCGCTGTCGATGACCCGCCGGCAGGCACAGCAAGCTGAACGCGAATCTGCAGCGTTGCTTGAAGCGACGCTCAATGCCATTCCTGACCTGATCGGCATCCAAGGGCCAAACCACGAGATCATTCGTTACAACGAAGCGGGATACAAGTTCCTGAACAAAACACCGCAAGAAGTGATCGGTACCAAGTGTTATCAGTTGATCGGGCGTGACACCCCTTGCAGTGTGTGCGCAACCCAAGAGGTCTACGAAACCAAGTCCCCGGCGCAGGTTGAGCGTTACGAACCGTCGATGGGCCTGTGGCTTGATGTGCGCGCCTACCCGATCTTGGACGACCAGGGCCATATCGTCCGCGTGATCGAGCACCTGCGCGACATCACCGACCGCAAGCGCGCTGAACAGGCTTTGCGCCAAAGCGAACAGTTTTTGCAGGACGTTTTCGACGCCATTCAGGATGGGATCAGTGTGCTTGACCGCGATTTGACCATTCTCCAAGTCAATCGGTGGATGGAGAGGCTGTATCAAGAACATATGCCTTTGATCGGCAAAAAGTGCTTTGCGGTTTACCAACGTCGTGATTCGCCTTGTCCGTGGTGCCCGTCGCTCGCAACGCTTGGAAGCGGTCAGGCTCAGACTGAAATTGTGCCTTACCCGGACGTCGATGCCCCATCCGGATGGATTGAACTCTCGGCTTTTCCACTCAAGGGTGCCGATGGACAAGTAAGCGGCGTCATCGAGTACGTCAAGGACATCACGCAGCGCATCAAGGCAGAGGAAGAAAGGGCAAAGCTTCAAGAGCGGTTGATGCAAGCGCAGAAAATGGAGGCTATTGGACGTCTGGCGGGGGGCATTGCCCACGATTTCAACAACATGCTCACTGCCATTCAGGGGTACACCGATATTCTACTGCAGGCTTTTGCCGAGGAGCGCGCGGATGACTATCCGTCCAGCGCAGACGTTCGTGCCGATCTAGGCGAAGTGATGGCCGCGGCCAACCGCGCACAGTCATTGACTGCTCAACTGCTCGCTTTCAGCCGCAAACAAATCCTCCGGCCGCAGGTGATCGGCGTTGCGGAAGTGTTGTCCAGCGTCGAATCGATGCTGCGCCGCCTGATCGGCGAGGACATTGAGCTGTCCAGGCATGTGATGTCGGATCAAGACTACATCCAGGCCGATCCGGGGCAGATCGAGCAGATTGTTCTCAATCTTGCCGTCAACGCGCGCGACGCGATGCCTAATGGCGGCTGCTTGACCTTTGAGGTCGCCGATGTTGTCCTCGATGAGGATTTTGCGCAGACGCACCCTGCCCTCAAGCCTGGCGAGTACGTACTGCTGGCGGTCAGCGACACCGGTGTGGGTATGACCGACGAGGTCAAGGCGCATCTGTTTGAGCCGTTTTTCACGACCAAGGATGTCGGCAAGGGGACGGGATTGGGGTTGGCAACCGTGTACGCGATCGTCAATCAACTTGGCGGGTCGATCGGCGTGTACAGCGAGGTAGGTGTAGGTACGACCCTTAGAGTCTATCTGCCTCGCGTTGTCAGGCCGGACACGCCGGGAACGCGAGCAATGCCCGATGCACATATGCTCACCGGTAGCGAGACGATCTTGTTGGCCGAAGACGAGCAACTGGTGCGCGATCTGATCGCTCGCATTTTGACCCGCAGCGGGTATACTGTTCTGACGGCGGAACGGCCCATTGAGGCATTGGCGCTAGGGCAAGAATACGGCAATCCAATCGACCTGTTGATTGCCGACGTCGTGATGCCACAGATCGGTGGCAAAGAGTTGTCCGCGCGTCTGGCTACAAGCCATCCGGAAACCAAGGTGCTGTTCATTTCCGGCTATACCAGCAATGCCATCGTCCGCCACGGTGTGCTCGATGAGGGCGTCAATTTCATTCAAAAACCCTTTGCGCCGCACAGCCTGGCGATCAAGGTGCGCGAGATATTGGATCAAAGGAAACAAGTGGACAAACAAGTAGAAGAGTTGAAAGGATCATAAAATGTCATTTTTAGCATCAGAAAATCGTTACAAATCGATGCAGTACCGTCGCTGCGGCAAGAGTGGCCTGCTGCTACCCGCCGTGTCGCTGGGGTTGTGGCACAACTTTGGCGGCGTCGATACGCTGGAAAACGCCCGCGCGATGGCCTTGCGTGCCTTTGACCTGGGCATCACCCATTTTGACCTGGCCAACAACTATGGCCCGCCGCCCGGCTCGGCCGAGGAGACCCTTGGCAAGATTATGGCCCGGGATTTAAAGCCCTACCGCGACGAGTTGATCGTCTCCAGCAAGGCCGGTTATTATATGTGGCCCGGCCCTTACGGCGAGTGGGGTTCGCGCAAATACCTGATCTCCAGCCTGGATCAAAGCCTGCGGCGGATGGGACTGGAATACGTGGACATTTTCTACAGCCATCGTTTCGATCCCGACACGCCGCTCGAAGAGACGATGGGCGCGCTGGATCACATCGTGCGGCAGGGTAAGGCGCTTTATGCCGGCATCTCTTCCTACAACCCCGAACAGACACGGCGGGCGGCGCAGATTTTGAACGACCTCGGCACGCCGTGCCTGATCCACCAACCGTCGTACAATATGTTCAACCGCTGGATCGAAGATGGCCTGCTCGACGTGCTTGCCGAGGAAGGCGTGGGCTGCATTGTCTTTTCGCCGCTGGCGCAGGGCCTGCTCAGCGACCGCTACCTGGCGGGCATCCCGGAGGATTCGCGCGCCGGCAAGCCGCACGGCTTTCTCAAGGCGCGCCAGATCACCGACGAGCGACTGGCCCAGGTGCGCAGGCTGAACGACATAGCGCAAGGTCGCGGCCAGACGCTGGCCCAGATGGCCCTGGCCTGGAACCTGCGCCATCCGGGGATGACCTCGGTGCTGGTCGGGGCGAGCAAGGTGAGCCAGGTTGAGGACAATGTGGCCGCGTTGAACAACCTCGAATTTTCGGCTGAAGAATTGGCGGCCATCGAAGCGATTTTGGCCGCATCGTAGGGCGGGTTTCTACTCCGCCGCGCGTAGGAGCGACACGATGGAAACCCCACTTTTGTTCGGCCCATACGGCAGCGGTGCGCTCAAACACGTCGAGCGGTTTCGGGTCTGTGGCGCTAACGCGATCTGGTTTCACGGGTTTGATGCCCAAGCGTTCGAGAGTTGCGTTCGGCATGACATCGTCCCCTGTGTCGAGTTCAAGACCTTTCGCGCCGATTTTGACGCCCACCCCGAGTTGATCCCGACCGGCGTCGATGGCCAGCCAATCCGCTATGGTCGGCTGGTGCAGGGGGTGTGTCTGTCGAATGAGGCGTTTTTGCTAGAGACGGAGGCGCACCTGCTCGACGGTGTGCGTGCCTTCCAGCCAATCGGCATCTGGCTCGACTATTTGACCTATGCCGGATGGTTTGAAGTGCCCAATCCCGACTTGCAGGAAAGCTGCTTTTGCCCCAAATGCGTGGCCGAGTTCTGCCGATCAACGGGGATCGATGCCGAAACGCCGGCCGAGATTCTGGCCCATCACGCGCCGGCCTGGACGCGGCACAAGTGCGAGCGTATCGCCGGATTCGGCGCGCGCTATGCGGCAATCGTCCGCCAGCATTTGCCCGGCTGTGTGATCGGCGCTTATATGTGTCCGTGGACGCCGGACGAGTTCGACGGCGCGCTGACGCGCATTTTTGCGCAGGATTACGCGCTGCTTGCCCCAAGCATCGACGTGTTCACGCCGCTGATTTACGCCCGGAAGAGCGGGCGGACATCGGCGTGGGGGCGGGCGTGGCTGGAACGATCGCCAGAGTTTGTGCCCGCCGGCAACAAGGTGCAACTCATCCTCGATGTGCTGGATTTTCCGGACAGTTTGGTCGAAATGGCGCGATCAGCCGTGCCGGGTTGGGGTTTGCAAATGTTTGGCGGGGCGGAGGTGTTTGCCGACGAGGGGCGGGCGCAGGTGTTTGGGGACGCAGTGGCGCAGATTCGTGCCAGGATCGAGCTGTGACCTGGCTGTTTCGCGTAGAGAAAAAGAGAGCCGTACATCTCAAGATATACGGCTCGTTGTTTTTTTATTCCGCGTAAACGGCCTGGCGCAGCCCCTTGAGGTAGCCGATGGCAAACAGCCGCCCGATGTTGGAATAGCCGGGGTGGTCGTTACGGTCGCCTTCCATCGTCGGCACGTGGTCGGGGCGGCAGACGCCTTCAAAGCCAACCTCGCGGTAGGCCTTCAGGCAGGCCAGCATATCGGTCTGCCCGTCGTCGTGAAAGGTCTCGACAAACTTTTCGGCGGTGCCACGCACATCGCGGAAATGGACAAAGAAAATCTTGCCCTGCTTGCCGAAATGGCGGATGACGGCGGGCAGGTTGTCGGTCATCAGCGCAAAGTTGCCCTGGCACAGCGCGATGCCGTTGACCGGGCTGGGGTAGAGGTCGAGCAATCTCTGATAGTTGTCGATGCTGCGCATGATCCGTCCCAGGCCGCGGATCGGCGACAGCGGCGGGTCGTCGGGGTGCATAGCCAGTTGGACGCCCGCTTTTTCGGCCACCGGCACCACTGCCTTGAGAAAATAGTCCAGGTTTTCCCACAATGTCTCTTCGCCGACGGCCCCGTACTCGGTGAGCGGGGCGTCTTTCATCAGCGAGTGGTCATAGCCAGTCGCCAGTGCGCCGCCGCGCGAGGGAATGGTGGTCGAGGTACGCATCCAGTTGAACACCGGCATCCATTCGTAACACCACACTGGGATGCCCACCTTGCCCATATTTTCGATCAAGGTGATCGCCGTTTCGATCTCCTCGTCGCGCCCCGGCAGGCCGAGCTTGGCCTTGTTCAGCGGCGGGCGGCTTTCCAGCACATCGAGGGTAAAGCCAAAATCGTTGTACAGTGTTTTCAGCCTGACCAGCGACATGTAACTCCAGGGCAGGCTTTCCTTATCCACGTTGAGGCCGCCCCTAAAGTCCATCCCGCCGACGGCGTGGGTGATGCCGCACTGTTTGACCATCGTCCACAACCCCGATGGATGGGGAGGCAGCATTTCAGCGATTTTGATCACGGTTTCTCCTTCTATATGTTCCGGTAAACATCTTGCCGGTGGCGCACACGGTAAATGGTTACGACCTGCGACTGGTCGTCGATGTCGTACAGCACACGGTAAACGCCCACGCGCAGGCGATATCCGGCGTCACCCTTGAGCTTGGTCGCGCCGTTTGGGCGCGGATCGTCGCCCAGCGCATCGATGTGGACCTTGATCTGCCGGAAATACTCGACCGGCAGGCGTTTAATCTCCCTGGCTGCACGGCTGCCGACGATGATCCTATACCTCGGCATCGGGATTCTCGGCCTGGTACTCGGCAATGACCTGCTCCCAGGGGATCAGTTCTTGTTCTTCCTCTTTGGTTTGCAGCAGGTCGGCGGCGTCGAGCGCATCTTCCAGCGCCTCGATCAGTTCATCCCAGGTCTGGATGTCTACCACCACTGCCATACGCTGTCCCCGGTCGTTGGTCAAGTATTGCAGGCGGGCCGGGTCGATTGCTG
>JAFGEY010000091.1 GCA_016931365.1 Anaerolineae bacterium | reverse complement strand
TTTTCACTTATCATCTCTAGTTTGCACGAGTACTGGTTCGAATCCATGTCTGAAAAAATCGCCCCCTCTGGAGAGGGGGCGATTTTCGTTTGAACATATTCGGTTATTTGAACCAGCCCAACAGCGTCGGCAGGTTGTTTTTGACGATGACCGGTGCAAAGATGGTAGCCACCAGTGACATCACCGTGATCAAGGTATTGATCGACGGACCAGCGGTATCCTTGAACGGATCGCCCACCGTGTCGCCCACCACAGCCGCCTTATGCTCCTCGGAGCCGGGACCGCCCAAAGCGCCATCTTCGATGTACTTTTTGGCATTATCCCACAGACCGCCCGAGTTGGCCATCAGCAAGGCAAAGATCAGGCCGACAAAGATGCTGCCGCCCAAAAATCCACCCAACGCTTCCTTGCCGAGGACAAAGCCGACCACCAGTGGAGACAGAAAAGCCAGCAAACCCGGAGCCACCAGCTCCCACAGCGCACCTTGCGAGGCAATGCGCACGCAGCTGGCATAATCCGGGTCTTGCGTGCCGGCCAGCAAGCCGGGAATCTCGCGCACCTGACGGCGAATCTCTTCAATCATCTTGAAGGCATTCTTGCCAACCGAAAGAATGAGCATCGCCGAAAAGACCGGCGGCATCATCGCGCCCAAAAAGACGCCGACGATCACGATCGGATTGAGCAGGTCCAAGCTGGTCAGATCAACCACTTCGGAATACGCCGCAAAGAGGGCCAGCACGGTCAGCCCGGCGGCGCCAATGGCAAAACCCTTGGTGATCGCTTTCGCCGTGTTGCCGGCGGCGTCCATCTGCGAGCAGACGTGAATGACTTCGGGACTCATCCCCGACATTTCAGCCACCCCTTGCGCATTGTCCACAATCGGCCCATACGCATCGGCAGAAACGATCATACCGGTGATCGACAGCATACCCACGGCAGAGACAGCGATACCATAAAGACCCGACATGCCCTGGGATTCGGCGATAAAGTATGCTGCAATCATCGCTGCGCAAATGCCCAAGATGGGCGGGACGATGCTCAACAGGCCATAAGAAAAGCCGGTCAGGATATTGATCGCCACACCGGTTTGGGAGGCTTCAGCCGTATTCTTGACCGCCTTTTGGTCAATCGAGGTATAGTAATCGGTGGTCATACCGATGATCACGCCCGCGATCAAACCGGCCGTGCTGGCCCAAAAGTAGGCCATATGGATTTTGAGCATCGAGATCACGCCCAGCGAAAGCGCGATAAAGACAGCAGTGGTGGCATAGGTGCCCATATTCAGGCCTCGACCGGGGTTTTTGCCCTCACTGGTGCGCACAAACAACATCCCGACAACTGAGGAGAGGATACCGGCTGAGGCGAAAATCAGAGGCAATGTTACATACTGCAAGCCGTATATCCCGGCGTTTTTGGCGTGCAGCTCGGCGCCCAGGATCATCACCGCCACCACACTGGCCACATACGAGTCAAAGATGTCGCCGCCCATGCCGGCTACATCCCCCACGTTGTCACCCACGTTGTCGGCGATCACCGCCGGGTTACGCGGGTCGTCTTCGGGCAGGGTCAACTCGACCTTGCCAACCAGGTCCGCGCCGATGTCGGCAGTCTTGGTATAGATACCGCCGCCCGCCTTGGCCAGCAGCGCCAGCGAACTGGCCCCGAAACTAAAGCCCAAAACAATCTGCGGGTCGCGAAAAATGATATAGATGATCCCCATTCCAAGCACGGCCAGGCCGACAACGGCCATCCCCATCACCCCACCGGCACTGAACGCCACCGCAAAGGCCGGCGACAACCCCTTTTCGGCGGCCGTCGCCGATTTGGCATTGGCCATCAGGGCAACCTGCATGCCAAAGTACCCGGCCAGGGCCGAGCACATTGCGCCCAAGACAAACGCAACCGCCGTCCAGATGCCGAACAGGAAAATGAGCACAATGGCCAGAACCGTAGCCACGATCACCAGTGCGGTGTACAGTACCTTCAGGTAGGCATTGGCCCCTTCCCTGATGGCATTGGACACTTTGGCAGCCTTCTCACTGCCCGTCGGCGCGTTGTTGACACGGTAAAACAAGAACCCGCCGACCAGGATCGACACAACCGCAGAAATTGGTGTCAATATTACCCAGTCCATACTACTAGCTCCCTTCTCCTCCAAAGTAAGTATTTTTAGGCCCATCTGCACCTGAAGCCTCATTGCATCACCGGAAAACGGGCGTAATGACCGATCGCGTACAACAATTAGGAACATTTAATAGTATAAGCAAATCATCTATCCAGCGCAACCTGAAAACCCACCAAATGCCGACAACAGGATATTTTTACACCGCTAGTACAAACCTATTATCGCCCGAGAATTTCTTCAGTACACTTGGGCCTGACTCAATCGCAGCGCCACCCGGTCACACGCAGCATAAAGCAGCTCCAAATCAGCCGGCGTGTGCGCCGTCGACAGAGCGCCAAAACCGTGAACGGTGTACACATCCTGCACCAGCATCGCCAACTTGAAAACCTGCTCGCGCATTTCCAGCAAGCAACAGGCCGGGTCGGCGGCCACCTCCGGCGAGTCGATGCTGATATCGGGGCGCGTTGGAAAATGGATCATAGACAGGGAACTGCCACGAATGGCTTCGTTGGGATACCCGGTACACCTGACCAGAACGCCATGTGCGGCGAAAATCTGCTCGATCCGCTGGCGCACCTGCTGGCCCAACCCGGCCAGGTAACTGTAGACCTCGTCTTCGTGCTGAACCAGATATTCAATCATCAGCTTGCCGGCCAGCATCGAGGCCGGATGCGCCGAATAGGTGCCCCCGTCAAAGCGCACCTGCCGCCCACCTTCGCGCCCGGCCAGGGACATCACGTCGGCGCGACCGGCAACGGCCGCGACGGGCATCCCGCCGCCGATGATCTTGCCCAAAGTCAGCAAATCGGGACGGACGCCATAGAGCATGCCCACATCGCCGGCCCGGAAACGAAAACCCGAGATCACTTCATCGAAAATGAGCAGTGCGCCGTACTTGTACGCCAACTCGCGCGCCAGCTTGAGATACTCCGGCCGGCCGGGGATCGCGCCGCTGGCGCCAATCACCGGTTCGAGGATAAAGCAGGCAATTCGATCGCCATACTGGGCAAAGACGGATGCCAACTCTTCGCAGTTATTAAACTGCGTCACCAACACCTCATCGGCGACAACCCCGGGCAATCCACGGGACTCGGCATGCCGGTACCCTTGATCATTGTAGCTGACTCCCATCAAGCCCCAGGGTTGCGCGCCATGCCATCCCCCACCCACTTTGAGCACCAATTGGCGGCTCGTAAAGCCTCGGGACAGCATCGTCGCATACATTGTGCTCAATGAGCCGCTGGTCGTAAAGCGGATGCGCTCGGTCTCGGTTTGACGGCAAATCAACTCGGCCAGTTCGGTCGCCATGCCATCGACCATACCGGTCTGCAACCCATGGCCTTCGGCCAGCGATTGGCTCAATGCCTGGGCGATCAAAGGCGGGTTGTGTCCCAGGATATTGGCAAAGTGTCCCTGCCAGAAATCGAGGATTTTGTGCTCATCTACATCGTACACATAGGCTCCCGAGGCCGCTTTGATGTAGGCAGGATGGGGCGCATAAAGCCGAATGGTATGCTGCCCACCATCGATCATCAACGATCCGGCGCGCGCATGTCTGCGCCCTGAGATTGGAAACCGCTGCTTGTATTCATCGACAAGCGTATTGTAAAGGCACTCTAGCTTGGCGTCCATCGCGCACCTCTCTGAGACAAAATCGGACTTGAGCGTTTTCAAACGGCGCTATGATACCACAACTGTACCGGGTTGCACAACTTTTGACTTGCGCACCAACCCACATATAATACTGGAGCAGCACTCGCTATGAATCCGCACACAGATTGGAAATCTATGCCCGTTAAATCTGCTCGTTTTGGGACTCGACTGCGCTCTTTTTTGCGCTACCAGGTGCTCTTTCCGGCTATCGACGTGATAAATAACACAGCGCGACTGGTCTTTCGCGGGCCGCGCCTGCGTGATCAGACCGAGCGCAACATCTGGTATCTGTACCTCGAAATTATGTGGGCCGGTTTTTTGAGCGCTGCCGCTGCATTTAACGCCACCTTTGCCGTTCGCCTGGGCGCGTCGAACACCATGATCGGTTGGCTGTCATCGATCCCGGCCTTGTTAGCGGTGATTTTGCTCATCCCAGCGGCGCGTTTTCTGGAAACCAAAGCCAAACGCACACCGTGGGTCTGGAGCAGCCTGCTCATCGCCCGGCTGGGATATGGGCTGATCATTATTTTGCCCTGGCTGATCCCGACCCAATACCGGGCGCAGAGTTTGGTCTGGCTGCTCATTGCGATCAGCGTCCCAACAACGTTTTTCAGCGCCGGGTTCACCCCTCTGCTCGCCGATGTGATCCCTGAGCGCGATCGTGCGCGCGTGCTGGCCAATCGCAATATCGTCGTCAGCGCAATCGTCGCCGTGCTCACCTTTTTGGCCGGCAGATGGCTTGAAGCAGGAAACCAGATCCGCTGGGCCACCTTTCCGCTCAACTATCAGATTTTGTACCTGATCGGCTTTATCGGGGCCATGATCAGTATGGCCTATCTGTTCAAACTGCAAGTGCCGCCCAGCAAGATCGTCGAACGCAAGATGGGGCCATCCCAACCCCGGATGTCGCCCAGCCTGATCAAAACTCTGCTCACCGAAAACCGTGACTTTGCGATCATCATCATCAACACGCTGGTTTTTAATCTCGGCGCGTGGCTGGTGATGCCCCTGTATATCATCTTTTTTGTCAACGAACTCGGCGCGAGCGATGGCTGGATCGGGGTAAACAGCACATTGGCCAACATCGGCGTGATCATCGGCTATACATTCTGGCAGCGCCGGGTGCGTAAATGGGGTTACCAGCGCACCCTGCTGGTCACAGTGCCGCTGGCCGCCAGCTATGCCTTCTTGGTCAGCCTGTTCCCCAACCTAACCGCGATCCTGGCCTGGGGCGTCTTGATCAGCGTCATCAATCCGGGCGTCGACTTGAGCCACTTTAACTTGCTGCTCAAACTCTGTCCGGAGGATCGCCGCGCCAGCTATATCGCTTTTTTTGCCGCAGTGATGAATGCCGGAGCATTTGTCGGACCGATGATCGGCGTGGCACTGTCTGAAGTATGGAGCATCCGCACACTGCTTTTGATCGGAGGCGGCATCCGCCTGTTTGGAGCGCTCTTGTTTCACATCTTTCCCTTCAAAACGCGTGATTCGACTCCAAGTGAGAGTGGCTAGACGAGACTTTTGTACTAGCCAAAAGCCTCAAAGTATGGTATGATACCTCAAGATTTTCACAAATAACGTCTGGCCTCTGGCAAACCTGTATGGATCGAACTTTCGGAAAATGCCAGAGATCCCCAGACCCAAAAGGATTGATATGCGCTGTTTACTCATCTCCGATATCCATTCCAACCTGCCCGCTCTGGAAGCCGTGCTCGCCGATGCGCCATCTGGCCTGCCGATATGGTGTCTGGGCGATCTGGTGGGATATGGCCCGAGCCCCAACGAGTGCATCGAGTTGCTGCGCGGGATGGGAGTCAAATGCATCATTGGCAACCACGACTGGGCAGCGACGGACAAAACCAGCATCGAGGATTTTAACGCTGAAGCCAAAGCCGCCGTGTTGTGGACGCAGTCCCAACTCAAGCCTGAAAACCTCAGCTATTTGAAAAAATTGCCAATCAGTCTGGCTGAAGGTCAATACACCCTCGTTCACGGCAGCCCACGCAAGCCGGTTTGGGAATACATCCTCCACCCGTCGTCGGCCAGCCTTAACTTTGCCTATTTCAACACCACCTATTGCCTGGTTGGGCACACACACGTCCCGGTGATCTTTAGGCTCACCAACGAAAACGGCAAACCGGACTGCCTGGTAGAACAACTCGTAGAACCTGGGGTGCACTCGCTCGGTAATGAACGCGCGATCATCAATCCCGGTAGTGTTGGACAGCCGCGAGATGGCGATGCCCGTGCCAGTTATGCGATCCTAGATACCGAAACAAATACGCTTGACTATCGTCGCGTTTCTTATGATTTGGTCAAAACTCAGACCTTGATGCATCAGGCTGATCTGCCATCGCGGTTGATTGTGCGCCTTTCATATGGCTGGTAATCTGATTGCGGCCAATTCCACATCACTCATTTGAAGCCCCACAGCCTGCACGGAGTGGGGCGAACTTGTTGGCATCCACACAAAGGAGGGATCGATGAGCGCTCCGGTGACTCCCGAACAGGCCCTATCCTTGGTTCGTCAGGTATTCCAAGACGCCGTTCTGATCTCCATCGAACCCTTTCCTGGCATACACGAAAACCAGAATTACGATCTCAAAATCCGCAATCCCACACTAGAGGCGGCAATCAAGGTCTACCGGGACATGACCGATCAAAAACCCTGGCAAGAAGCGCGCCTGCTCAATTTGTTGACCTCCGAAACCGGCGTCCCGGTGCCGCGCATCCTTCATTTTGACGACTCGGGCACGCTGCTACCTGTCCCCTGGATTCTCTACACCCGCCTGCCGGGTCAACCGCTGGCAGACGTGCTCGATGATATGGACGAGTGGGCGCTGGAAGCGATCGGCTATGAGATGGGCCGCTATCTGGCACACATTCACCAAATCCCACTTGAGGTATTTGGCAACTTGTTTGAGCCTGAGGCTGGCGTGTTCGACCAGGAAAAAGCCTTTGTCCTCGATCTGGCCGACCGCTGCCTGACCCCTTGCGTAGCCGGTGGGTTGATTCAACCCGCCGCCGCCGAGCACATCCGACACACTTTCGAGACATCCACCGTCCTCACTCAGAGCCGGGCCTGCCTGATCCACGGCAACTATACCCCCAGTAACATCATCGTCGAGTTCAACATCACCGACTATCACATCACCGGCGTGCTAGACCTGACCCAGGCCACCGGAAGCTGTCCCGAGCACGATATAAGCCCTCTGTTCAACCAGAGCTTTGAGGGCAAGCCGTCATTCCAAAAGGGATTTCTGGATGGTTACACCGAATCTGCTGAGATGAAAGCCCACTTTTGGGAGCGGATCAAGGTCTATCGACTGTTGGCCTACCTGGAACAAGCTGCGAGGTTATGCGCGCAAGAGACGTCGCAGCAGGAGCGTGCCCGTCTCGTGCAAACCCTCCTGCATTTTGTAGAGGCGTTTGAAAAGCGATAAAAAACACTGTCTGGATCCTCAAGCTGTGCCAGATCGACCTTCACGCAACCTTCACGCAACATTTGACAAATCAAACGGTTTGCGCTAAGATCGTTATCTGTTACCGAGGTTTGTTTACTGGCTTTGTTCACCGGGGGAAGGTCGCTGACAGGTCTGACCGACTTGCGACGTATAATTCTAAAACAACCTCAATCTTGTGTCATAGGAGGTCTATATGTCTTCCGATAATAGGTTCAGGGTTGTGATCTTGCTTCTCTTGGTCCTGTCGGCTTTTGCGCTCAACGGCTGTATCCAGATTCAGGTCATCGACCGAACGCCTGCCGTGTCTGAACCGGTCAAAGAAACAAACAAACCACAAATCCAGGAGCACGATCTGGCTGTCCTGGCAGTTGATTTTGATCCGCCTCTCGATTACAACAAGATTATGGAGCGCAAAAAGCTAGGAGAGGGCATTACCCTGTTGGTGGCTGTGGAAAACACCGGCGTCTCCACAGAAAATGACGTCACCGTGCAAATCAGCCTGTCCAAAGATCAGGAACAGACGCCATTTCTCAAACAATCAGGAATCATCTCGTCGATTGCGCCTGGAGAGATCAAGATCATCCATTTCAAAGACAACGATATCCCGCTGAGTTACGAGTATCACCTGCAGGTAGATGTCAATCCTGCCAAAGACGAAACCCGATTGATCAACAATCAAAAGAATTACGATCTGTTGATCACCCAACCCTGAGATCACATCCACAACGTTGAGAAAATGCACCCGGTGGTGCATTTTTTCTATCTATGGCTCCTCTGAACACAGGAGCACAGATCGACATTGGCTAATGCACACCGATAAAAATATCCATTTGTGAATACTGGCGTACGATTCTGGTAAGTTTGGAATCCTATGAAATCGAGTTGGAATACCAAACAAGTGGTAATGTTGATCGCCGCTCTCCTGCTGGGCATCTTGGTCAGCGTGCAGTGGCCGACCATTGCAGCGCAGTCGATCAGTCCACTCGATCCGGTCAGTTACACTATCCACGAACTCGAACTGGAACAGGATGAACTCAAACGCACGATCATCGATCTGCGCGCCCAACTCAACCAACAACAGCAAGAAGCCGCCGGACAAACATCAGTTTTGCTTGAAGTGCGTCAAGAACTGACCTTGCAAAAGATGCGCGCTGGGCTGACCGACTTGCGCGGGCCGGGAATACGCGTCGTCCTCGCCGACGGGGCGCGCTCCGCAGGCGGCGATGCGGATGGATACATCGTTCACGACTATGATATTCGCGACGTGGTCAATGTATTGTGGATGGCCGGCGCGGAAGCGATCTCAGTAAACGGGGAGCGCATCGTCAACACCACCTCGATCTATTGCGTCGGTTCGACGGTGATGGTCAATGATACCCGGCTCTCCCCGCCGTATAAAATTCGGGCCATCGGAGATTCGATGCGATTGCAGGATCACCTGCGCAACCCCGGATACCTGGTCGAAATCAAGGAACGCGTAAAGCGCTTTGGCATCGAACTGGATGTGATCCAGGTTGAGATGATGACCGTGCCCGCTTATCACGGCGGTTTGCCTCAACGCTATGCCCGGCCGGGAAGTTGATTTGTAAAAATAATGAAACGCAACGTGCTTTCACAGCTTTTTTTGTTCGCACTCATGCTGATGGTCGGCATGTTGGTTGCTGTCCAGATCCGCACGCAAAGTCGCGCGCGCACAGTCGCCTTTACCTCCAACGAACAGGCGATCCTGCTCAGCGAGCTTGTCACTGCGAATCAAAGCCTGCGCAACGAGATCAGCGCGATCGAAAAGCAACAGCGAGCCTACCAAACCGACAGCCAGGGAACGGTGTTGGAAGAGTTGGTTGCCGAACTGAACCGGGTCAAAGTGGCCAACGGGGCAGTCGAAGTCTCGGGGCCGGGCATCGAATTGATGCTCGACGGGCCGCTTACGGCTCTCGATATGCAAGATGTGATCAACGAGCTGCGCAACGCCGGCGCAGAAGCAATCGCGGTTAATGACCTACGTCTGGTTATTCATTCAACGCTGTCCATCGATAGCGCCAAACAACTGCTGATCGACGATCAGTCGATCGGCCAGCCCTATCAATTTCACGCCATCGGCGATCCTAATACGATGGAAACAGCCCTGCTGCGCCCCGGCAGTGTGCTCGATCTGATGCAACGTGCCTATCCTGACTTGGTTGTGCAGATCAAGCAATACTCACGGCTGGTCTTGCCTGTCCACCGCTCACCCACCACATTTACGTTTGCCCGGGCCGTAGAATAAAAGCCCGGTGCGCATTTGCCCCCTCCCACACCGCTGCGATGACAACGTACAAACAGCCCACAACGCTGGTATCTATGGCGGCTCTCATCTCCATCAATCTGGCCCATACTGTTTCAGCACCAACGGCAGATACGCCCTCGGCGGCAAATCCAAATATTGAACCAGATGGACTGACACAGACGCGTCAGCCAGCGCCGGGCCATCGGCCTGATCCCAACGGAAAACCTGCGCCCGGTTGGTGAGCCAATAGTCTGGCACCGGCAGCGTATCCGTCACCTGGACCGCAAAGTGGAGTGAAATGGCAGACATTCCGGGCCACACCACGCCATTCCAGATGACGCTGTCTATTGCAGAGCTATACATCACACCGCTGGAAAGCGTCGAGGTCAGCACCTGCAAATACGCAGGCGCCGGGTTGGCATCGATCACGCGCACCGGCAGCACCTGCGTCAGGGCCTTAGTCGGAGCCAGCATCAGGGTAAAAGTCAATACCCGACCGGTGAATTGAACGGCGTGACTGGCCGTTTTGCTTAACGAGATCAGCGTGGGCTGCGGCTGGCCGAGCAAAATGATCCCGTCCTGTCCATCCAGCGTAATCGTGGAAACCTGCGCGCCATCATTGTAGCGCGCCACCGACTCGAACTTGAGCGCGTCGGCGACGATCCAGGTTGCCCGGGTCAGGTTGCTGAGGGTGACGCGCCCCGACGAACCCACATGAAAGGGAAACGCGCCCAATGTCACCCATCCGGCCTGTATCACTACTTGACTCACTGCGACAGGCACTACCCCACCCGCGTACTGGATCGTGTAGGTCATCGTGTCGGTACATTCGGCATGCGGTGCGATCCAGGCGGAGACGGTATAGAGACCGGCATAATCGATGGCCGGCTGCCAAACCACCTGGCTCTGGAAACCGTACGGATCGCTTGTGGTCAGCGCATAGCCAAAAGTCGATCCCCAATCCTCATCTCGCGCGGTTTTTCCGCCCCATCCGCCGTACTTGATAAAATTGGCCGTTGCTTCGTCACTGTCATCGATTAGTATACTGGACAGCGGCGCTTGCGCGCCGTCGATCTTGCTGAACGCGCCATCGAGTGGAACAGTCTGCCGCGTTTGAGAGGCGTTGCACAGCACAATCCCATGCTCAAATTCGCGCCGGAACACGAGAGGCAAGGTTCCCTCTTGCAAGAAAACCCGATCAATCCACACCTCACCAGTACCACTGCCCACGCCGAGCGAAAGCACGGCCTCCGTTGTATTTACACCGGCAGCAAAAGTCAGCCAGTAGCGCTGCCAGCTCGTGCCCAGGTCTATCGAAGCGTTCAGCCCGTATGAATAGTCAATGCTCCACGGCGCATGCACCTTGGCTTTGAGCACCCAATGCGGTGACGGCGCCTTTGCCCAAAAAGAGAGGGTATACTTGGTTCCCTGGATAAGCGGCAAACCTACTTGCGACAGCCTCACGTCGTCGGTATTCCAACTGTGCGCGACCTGTATGCGCGCAGCAGCAGTGCCATCTGGGGCATCGGTGATCGCTGGTGCGTCCAGCACGGCCTGGGCCGTGTTTTGCGTGACCAGCCCCCATGGAGCCAGCGACGGATACTCAAAACTCGGATTCGCAATCGTATTTGCCGTCGTCAGCGACCCCAAGGCGTAATAGGCTTCGCCCAGCGGCTGGCCCAGGTAGCCCTTGCCCAGCCCGGCGCCGTCGAACTCGTCATACCACCAGGGATTGCCATGCCAAGTGTCGCCAAACTCATAGCTGTACAATCCCCCTTCGAGCAATGCTGTGGTCAGGCCAAAGCGCATCCGCCGGTAATACGCGGCCGCCTCATCGATTACCGCCTTGGGCATCCTGTACGTTGCCCCCAGGCCATACTTGGCACGCATCCAGTACGGCGGGTTGCTCATCACCAGGGTCAGGCGAGGTTGCAGAGAGGCCTGCATCCACTGCTCGTAATTATATCTGAATCCCTGCCAATCGAGACCGTGATCCAAAATATCGCGGATTTGCAGCTCGTATTCGCGCCCGTTGAGCTGATCGGTATAGTGCAAAGGCGCATCGTTGCCGACGACGATCGGCTCGCGTCCGAGCGCCGCACGCAGGCGCGTGCGCACCTGATCCAGAAAGCGTTGCGTGCCCCGCCAATATTTCTCATTGACCGATTCACGGCTGTCGACGATCCAGTCGTGGTCGAGGTCGATGCCGTCGAGGATGTCCGGCGCGATCTGTTGGTTGATGCGGTCGAAAAAGACGCCGTCATACGTGCCCAGATCGAACTGCGAAATGAGATAATCGACGATAGCCGTGGTGCAGGCATCGTTGCTCATATTAAACATGCCATGATTCCACTCGGCCACACGTAACACTTGCTGGTTGGCACCGCGCAAAAAACAGTCGAAACGCCAATCCGGCGCGGTAGCATTGATCCACTGGCTGCCCAAGGGGCCGTCGTCGGTGTCATAGGTGCCGACGCCCGAATAGAGCACGCGCAATGATGGATTTTGGGCGCGAAACGCGGCAATTTGTGCCGGTGTAAACGCATTGGAGATGATCAGATCGTATTGGGCATAAAAATCCAGCCCGACAGCAGGATCGTAGCCGCCCCACAATTTGACGATGCGCGGATAGCCGTCCGGATCGGCGATCTTGAGCTGCGCGCCATCTGCCGCGAGGACAAGATCGGGCGGCGCCGGCGGATCGTAGCCACGCGGCGGCGTGAATGCAGCAGTTGGCATAGCTGTAGCGATTGGCGGCGCGGCAGTACTATCCCGAACCAGGCCCAAGGCACCGACAGCACATAGAACAGCCACAGCCAGCGCGATCGACACCCCACCCATACGCAGCCTCAAACGTACTCGAATGGGAAATCTCAGAGCCATCGCACACCCTCCAATCCCGCACCCCAACCAGACGCTTCCATTGTATGCCTGGCCAGCTCAAGAATCAATAGTCAAATGAATAACAAAAGCCTGGTCCGGACAGGCATCTGTCCAGGCCAGGCTTTGACACAACGAACTCTACGCCGGTTTTAGCCGCCGGCGCGTTTCTCAATGCTGTACAAATGCCCGACTGTATCAGGAACAGCGCCGGCAGCGTTGCCTTCGTCGGTATCGATGTGCATATCCAGCGCGAATTTGGGACTGACGCGGACAACCACATTGCCGAAAATGAGCCGCCGGTCGCCATCGAGGCGCACGGATACCACATCGCCATCGCCAACGCCAAATCGTTGCGCATCTCCTGGCGTCATGTGGATATGCCGCTGTGCAGCGATCACTCCTTCTTTCAACTCCACCGTGCCCGCCGGCCCTTCAAGCGTCACGCCGGCGCTCCGCCCGATGTCGCCAGACATGCGCACCGGAATGCGCACGCCCAGCCGGTACTGCTCGGTAAGAGCGATCTCGACCTGGGTTTCCAGACGCACCGGACCAAGAATGCGCACGCGGTCGATGCGCCCCTTGGGACCGATCAGGTTGACCTGCTCCTCGGCCGCGTACTGGCCCGGCTGGCTCAAATCAATGCGCGGGACGAGTGTGTGACCCGCGCCAAAGAGTGTCTCCAGGTCGGCCTGCGTCACGTGAACGTGATGCGCTGATACGCTGACAGAAAAAGACAGCGCGGCGATTTCGGGTGAGACCACACTCACATTACAAAGCGTCATTGCTTTTTCCATTTACTCTTCCTTATATTTTAATTTGTTCAGATATCTTAGGGCACTGCGCCGGCCAACAAGGCCATCACCACACCGCCAGCCAGTACCGAACCGATCTGCCCTGAGGTGTTGGATCCCATCGCGTGCATCAGCAAAAAGTTGGAAAAATCTTCTTCTTGCGCGACTTTGTGCACCACGCGCGCCGACATAGGAAACGCAGATATGCCGCACGCGCCCAGCATCGGGTTGAAAGGCTTTTTGAGCACAAGTTTGTAAAACAGATACATAATCTGGCCAAAAATTACTCCACCGGCCGTGTCAAGGGCAAAGGCGACGATGCCCATCACAAAGATCATGATCGTGCGTGGCTGCAAAAACTGCTCGGCGACCATCGTCCCGCCGATAGCCAGGCCGAGGAAAATGGTCACAATATTGACCAACTCGTTCTGCGCCGTCTTGGACAGGCGCTCCACTACCAGCGACTCGCGCAACAGGTTGCCGAACATCAGCATCGAAATTAACGGTGTGGCCAGCGGCACCAGCACGCTCGTCACCAGGGTCACGACGATGGGAAAGAGAATGCGTGTGGTGCGCGAAACCGGCTTGGAGGTGTAGGGCATTTTGATCTGGCGCTGCTTTTTGGTGGTCAGCAGGCGGATCACCGGCGGCTGGATCACCGGCACCAGCGACATGTACGAATAAGCTGCTACCGCAATAGGAGGGAGTAGCTTGGGGGCCAGCTCGGCGGCCACGTAAATCGAGGTCGGGCCGTCGGCGGAGCCAATGATGCCGATCGAGGCTGCTTCATTGATGTTAAAACCGAACAGAGTCGCCAGGAGGAGTGTGCCGAAAATGCCAAACTGCCCGGCAGCGCCCATCAAGGCTAATTGAGGATTCTCCAGCAGCGGGCCAAAGTCGGTCATCGCACCAATACCGATAAAGATGATCAGTGGGAACAATTCGTTGGTGATACCGGCGCCATACAAAACGTTGAACAGGCCCTCTTCACTCCCGTTGGGCGGCGAGACCCAGGGAATGCCCTTGATCTCCAGAATACCCATCCCACTACCGAAAATGTTAGCCAGAATGCAGCCCAAACCGATAGGCAGCAACAGCGTCGGCTCGTAATCTTTGGCGACGGCCAGATAGATAAGCACGCCGCCAACGACCATCATCAACAAACGGCCCGGTTCGGTGATCAGGTGAACCGTGCCCTTGGTCAACTCTTGAAACAGGATACTCCAATCCACAATGCATCTCCCTTCCGCGAGTACTCGTTCAAAAAACAATGATAAAAAGCAAATCGGTCAGCGCGTCAAGTGCTCGATCAAACCTGGTTTGACCGAGTACTAGGCGAGCACGAACAAAACGTCGCCGTAATTGACGCTTTGTCCTTCGCTGGCGAGAATTTGTGCGACCGTGCCATCAGCGGTGGAGCGGATGGGGCTTTTCATCTTCATCGCTTCAAGATTGCACAGTGTATCGCCGGTCTTGACCGCATCGCCGACCTTGGCGATGATGTCGAGCACCTTGCCGGGCATCGGCGCGATGACCTTTTGGCCGCCACCAACCGGCGCGACCGAAGCCGCTGCCGGAGCTGAAACTGGCTCGACGTCGACCGCCTGAGTCACAAAAGTTGAGGCCATATCGGGCACATAGGCTTCATGCTCTTGATCCTCGATGGCCGACGCCACTGCGGCCGGCCTGGCAACGGCAGCACCTTCCTCGGTCAGCATCACTTGAAAAGCCCTGCCGTTGACGGTCACAGACACGGGCGAGGCATTGGGATCGTCGATTTGAACGGTATAGTCTTTGCCATTCACATTGAGTTTGTAGGTTTTCACTGCTGTTCCTCCATTGATCTTTGATTACGTCTTACAAACCAAGTTGGTGTGCGCGCCCGTAGGTCTTCCACGCGCTGGTCGCACTGCTTCCAGTCGCGCGAATCTGCGGGCGGTTCAGGCCGCGCGTCATCGGCACGCGGCTTTGCTGTCCCCTGATCAAGGCCATAGCAATTGCCGCCACCTGAGCCAATTCATCTTCTGCCGCTGCTTTGAGCACAGCCGGAACCGGGGGCGAGGCTGCGGCAACCGGAACAGGCGTTTCTTCCTCTTCTTCAGCCTCTTCGTGGGGTTGAAGCCAGGGCAACTTGGTGAGCAAAACCATCGCAATGATGATCAGGCCCAACGTAAAAAAGACCAACAGCATGCCCACGACCGTGATCTCTAGGCCATGTACCACTGTGGCCGATACTTGGTTCCACCATTCTGCAATCACTTGGTACACTCCTCCCTAAAAATTTTCACAAAAAAAGGACAGCGGTCGTGTGCTGGTTTGCCAGCCCGACGACGACATTGTCCACCTTGCTCAAAACACAAACAGGGGGTATTATATACCAAGAGCGATACGACGTCAATCTAATCTGCCACCCCAATTGGGAACCTGTGAGCTTGCTTGGACGTCTTGTATGCAGAATTCAATCAAATGCTAAACCGAAAAGGAGAATTTGAAATGAACAAGTGGATGCTATGGGGATTGATTGTTGTCTTGACCCTGTCGATATTTGGATGTGCGGCCAAGACGACGACGTCAGAATTGAACCGAACATACGGATTGGATGCACCACAAGGAGTCGTCGTCGAGCAAGAAAAAATGGTCGAAGAAGCGCCCGTCGTCGCCTGGGATGGGGATAACGGCGCTGGAGCGCCCGGCGTTGATACGTCCACCGTGCTGACCAACGTGGATCGCAAAATCATCTACAACGTCTACCTGAACCTGATCGTCGAGGACACGCAGGCCACCTTTGACCAGATTCGCCAACTAACCATAGATATGGGCGGCTTTGTCGCCGACTCGAACACCTGGAAAGATGGCGGACAGCTTCGCGGCACACTGACCGTGCGCATTCCGGCGGGCAGCCTGCAAGATGCACTGAGCCAGTTCAAAGGCCTCGCCCTCGATATCGAGAGCGAGCGGATGGACAGCCAGGATGTGACCGAAGAATACGTCGACCTGGAAGCGCGTCTGGCCAACTTGCAGCGCACCGAAGAAGAACTGCTCGAGCTGCTGGCAACGCGCAGCGCCACCGGCAAGACGTCTGACATCCTGGAAGTTCATCGTGAGATCACCAGCGTCCGCGCCCAGATCGAGCAGATTCAGGGCCGGATGAAGTACCTGAACAACCTGTCCGCGCTGGCTACGGTCAACATCACGCTGACCCCAGACGAGCTTTTACAGCCAGTGGTCGTCGCCGGGTGGCGCCCAGAAGGCACCGCCCGCGAAGCAGTCCGCGCGCTGCTTCGCACCCTTCAATTCTTTGCTGACGTGATCATTGTCTTTGTGATCTACATTCTGCCCGTCCTGATCGTCATCGCCATCCCAATCGCCATCGCCGTGCTGATCATCCGCGCGCTGTGGAAATGGAACAAACACCGCCGACAGGCCAAAAAAGCTACTGCCGACCAGGAAGCCAAGTAACCAGGCCGTTTCCAAACAAAAACCCCCGCCAGGCTCAAGCCTGGCGGGGGTTTATCTGAGCCATTTCAAATCATTGCAAATAGAGTTGCGGATTTTTTCGCACACCCTGTTCGCGGATTTCAAAGTGCAGGTGCGGGCCACTCGAGTTGCCGGTCGATCCCATCAAGGCAATCAACTGCCCCTTGCCGACCGACTGTCCGGCCTGAATCAGGATCGTGTTCAGGTGCGCGTAGCGTGTCTCAAATCCATTTCGATGATCGATGACTACTAGATTGCCATAGCCGGTCTTGGACCACCCGGCATAGGTGACAAACCCCGAATCAGAGGCCTTCACATCTGCTCCAGTATAGCCAGAGATGTCCAGCCCACCGTGCCAGCGACCACTGAACGTGGCAAAACCAAAGCGGTCGGTGATCGTCCCGGTGCACGGCCAAGCGAAAAGCCCCGTGCCGCGCTTGGCATCCTGAGGAATCGGGCCGTTGTAGGCAGTGACAAAGGTCGAGATGTATGGCTTGACCCCACCGGGGACAATCAGCTTATCGCCTACAGCGATCTGTGGTGCTTCGGGATCGAGACCATTGTATTCGCACTGGATAATATCATTGACATCGGCCTCATACTTTTTGGCGATTGAGGCCAGTGTATCACCCTTGACGACCGTGTGATACACGCCATCGATAGGCAAAATGACCAATTCCTGGCCTGGACGCAGCAGATCGGGGTTTTTTTCCAGCGCGGCGTTGGCCCACATCAGCGTTTCCTGCTCTACCTTGTGTTCGATGGCGATCTTGAGCACCGTGTCACCCGCCTGCACGACATAGGTAATTACGTCGCGTCGGGGACGATCGGGGATTTCGGTGTGCATGATCGGAGCCTGGAAAAGCGCGTTCATCATGAATGAACGGACACTGGGAGTGCTACGCACAGACTCGGTTGCATCAGGTGACGGCTTGGCATCGAGCATATCGAGCGCTTCAAAATCAGTGCGTTCGCCGCCACGTCCGCTGACCGCTGACTGCAAGCCACGGAACCCGAGTGCGGGAGCCATTGTGGGTGTCGCGCGAAGCGGAAGCTGGTAGTCAAGCGGCAAATCAAACTGCCCAATCGAAAAAACAAGTACCGCCAGCACGACGATAGCAAGGTGGGTATGAAATTTTGACAATACGTTTCGAATGCGTTTTGCCCAACGCTCAATGGTTGCCTGAACTTGTTGGGCAGACGAGTGCGTTTGTGAGTCTCTCTCGCCCTGCCGGGGGCGAAATCGAACTGATTCGGAACTCATCCTCTCTCCTATGCTTGGGATTGACAGGCAAATAGACGATGTCGATCTACACATCAACCCGAAAAGCCTGATTCAGGGCACACAGGCATTATACACGGATTCGCAGACAGGTCAAACACGTCAACCAGTACGCAAGTCCTATGCAGACCCCATTTTCTCTTCCAGAGCAGCAAATATTGGGCCGCCCGAAGGCAATATTTATGAATTTACAAAGTAATTAACAAAACTAAACGATTTAAATTTCAGGCGCTTGTCGGAATGCCTGAACCGCTCCCAACTTGACATAGTCCAACGCGCGCAACGCTTGCGCCCCTATCGGGTTGGATTATAATTGACCTGACTTTGGATACAAGAGGAAAAGCCTTGATTGAAACACTGCACGTAAATAATTTTGTATATACGAGAAATATCTGTTAACTGAAACGCTGCGCGCAGCGAATCTTTTTGCTGTGAGGAATGTCCGTTGAGTGAAACGCTGCGCGCAGCGAATCTTTTTGCTGTGAGGAATGTCCGTTGAGTGAAACACTGCACGCAGCGAATCTTTTTGCTGTGAGGAATGTCCGTTGAGTGAAACGCTGCACGCAGCGAATCTTTTTGCTGTGAGGAATGTCCGTTGAGTGAAACGCTGCGCGGGATCATCGAGCGCGTGACCTATGCCAACGAAGAAACCGGCTATAGTGTGATCCGATTGGCCGTCAAGGGCAAACTGGACCTCGTCACTGTCGTCGGCAACCTGGCCGACGTAAACGCCGGCGAGACGTTGGAACTCGAAGGCACCTGGACTCGTCATGCGCAATACGGCCACCAATTCAAGGTATTCAACTACCGCACCGTGCTGCCCGCCACCGTCGAAGGGATTCAAAAATACCTCGGATCGGGGTTGATCAAGGGTATCGGTCCGGTGATGGCCGAGCGCATCGTCAACAA
>JAFGEY010000090.1 GCA_016931365.1 Anaerolineae bacterium | reverse complement strand
GATGACCTCGTATTTCCGCTTGGCGTCCTGCAGGGTCCAGTCCAGGTAATTGAGCTGGATCTGGACGAACTCAAAGCAGTCCTTCCAGTTCAGAAATTTGTCAATGGTCTCGGCCCGCGCGTGGGCGGAAAAGCCCAGGTGACGGATGCGACCGGCCTTCTTTTGCGCCAGCAGGTACTCGACGACGCCTAAATCCTCGTCCGTGTAAAAATCATAAGCCGTCTCGCAGAGGTTGTGCAGCAGATACAAGTCGAAATAGTCCACGCCGCATTTCTCCAACTGCGCTTCAAAGATGTCGGCCGGCGAGGCCAGCTTGAGTCCGCTCAGATACCCTACCAATTCCAGCTTGCCATTGCTGTAGCGCATCATGTGGCCCGGCATTTTGGAGGCCAAATGCCAGCTTGCACGGGGATACTGATGGAGCACCTGGCCCACGAACCTTTCCGATTCGCCGCCGTGGTACATATAGGCGGTGTCGAAATAGTTGACCCCATGCGCGTAGGCGTATTCGATCATCGCCCTGGCCTTGGCCTCGTCGATTGGGCCGCGTTCTCCGACGGTGGGCAGACGCATATTGCCCATGCCAAGTCGTGAAAGGTTCAGATCGTGAAACGGTTTGTAGATCATTGTGCCACTCCTATTTGTCGCAGCCACACGGACACCTCGGCTTGCGCGTTCCCTGCTCCACTGCCATAGATTCCAAAACAGCGCAAGACGGTTGACCGAGGACACATCCCGGCAATATCTCGACCGATTCTCCCCAATCCGCCCCCGCCGTGCGTGCAAAACGGCACGATAGTTTTTCCGGACAGATCGTATTCCGATAGAAAAGTGGCAACCGGGGGCGCTATTGTACTCCACCAATTCGGCGAACCGACAAAAATCGTGTCGTACGCTTCAATGCGATCGAGTGTTGATTGTAATGCAGGTTTATACCCCGCCTGTATTTCTTTTTTTGCCTGATCCACAACCGCATTGTACGAATTGGGATACGGCACTTTTGGCTGTATCTCGTGAATGGCTCCGCCAACCTCCTGGTGAATGAGAGTAGCGATTTTATGAGTGTTTCCTGAATGAGAAAAATATACAACAAGTATACGTTCAGCCATATTTATCACCTATCTATTCAAATCTCCTTTTCTTCAACCAAATCAACTCTGGCCAAGCGCCCGGATCTGGTCGTCAATCAAAGCTCAATTGGTTGCGGGCCGGGCTTTAAATCCAGTGTTTTTCCAGAGTAGCAGAACACTCCGCTCAAACCAGCAGGCAGAGACACGTTTCCGCGCACATGACCATTTTCAAAGTACAGGTCCGCCTCGATCCGTCCGCGCGGGTGGACCATCTCACCAGACAGGCTCGTCAAGTGGCCGGGCATAGGCGCAATCTCGACGTGATCGAAACCAAACGAGGTCGGGCGTATGCCCAACAGGCTGGCAAAAAAGTGGTACAGCGGATGCGCACCCCAGCCATGGCAGTCAGATCGCGACGGCTCAGGCTGTTCCGGAGTGGTTTTAAAGCCCTGTCCTGGCAGGTCAAACCATAGCCCCATGCGTTCGAAAAACGCTGCTGGCTGGTTCAGCAAGCGGTAGGTTTCAAACAAATAGTGGGTGAAATATATCGTCGTTCGAGTCAGGGATGCGTCACCGAGCAGGTTCTGAGCCGTGCGGGCGTATTGTTCGCCCTCCAGCGTGCCAGAAAGCAGTGCCAGGCACTGGGAGTGCTCGGAAAAGCACGTGTGCGCCTGGTCATCGGCAAAGAGCCCGCGTGCTTTATCCCAAAAGACATCCTTGGATGCCGTGGCGAGCGCATCGCGCCAGCCCTGCCAGCGCTGAGCAGACAAACGCTCACCCGCCCATTCCTCCAGGCGGGCCGCCAGCCCCAAGGTGTAGATCAGATGCCAGTTGAGCAGCCCACTGAATCCGTTAAAGCCATCCGGCGGGACACCCAATGGCCAATCCGAGATCCAATCCGCAAAATTCCAGCCGTTCGGAGCCTGCAACAAGTTCTTCTGATCGACATACGCCAGAAATCCATCTAGCACGGCACGTACGCCCGGTAGCAGTTGGGCAATAAAAGCCCGGTCGCCGCGCCAGAGGGCATAGTCATAGACCATCCCGATCCACCACAGCGCAAACGGCGGAATCACCTGCACGTCGCGGCCAGGATAGCGTGCCTGGGTCAGCCCGTCCGGCAGGCGCGATAACCCAAAGAGGAGCGTTGATTTACGCGGCAAGCGGTCATCGGTATTGATCGCATAGGTCGTCAGCGCTTCCAGGCGGGAATCGCCGACATACATCATCTGTTCATAGTAGGGGCAGTCCATGTAGGTCTCGTGCGCACACATCTGCAGGCCGCGCAAAGCCACAGGCACCACTGCATCCAGGCGTGGTTCGCTGCTGCTAAAGCGGCTCTCCATCTCGAGCGGGTAGCGCGTCTCCAGCAGGCCAAACCGTTCAAGGGTCAAAGGCTGATCCCCAGTTTCGATCAACAGATCGACAAATCGTCCAGCCCGCCACCACAGAGGCTCAAACTGCCGCTGCGTGCCGCCGTCCGCCAGGATGACATCGCGGCATGTCGCGATGAACGTCCGCCCCGCCACCCCGTCACGCTGCCCTTTTTTCCTCCCGGAATCGTCCAGGTAAAGCGCCTCAGCCCAGCCTATGGTAAGGCTGCTGCCGCCGCCACCGGACAACTGCACCTGCGGGTAAGCGCAGACATACTGCTCCAGATCGATCACGACCTGGCGGTGCGTATGTGGTGGAATTACCAGCGGCGTCGATTCGTCCAGCAAGGACTGCCAGGCGTCTGCTTCCGCAGGCAGGCTGGCATCCGCGACGACGGCGACAGACTGCGGATCGCTCCAGGCTGCACCGGACACATAGCGCACACGCCCGGCACGACGTGGCGCAGACATTTGGGCAGGCAGCAGAGCAGGGCGAAGCACGTGCACTGGCCGGATGCCAAATGGGAAAGCAACATCCTCACGCCGTGCTGTGGCCGGCTCCCACCCCTCGCCCTGGCCCAGTTCAATACCCCAGGGATAGGCCGTGCCATCTGTCGTCTGGATCGGCTCGACGAACCAGGCCATTCGCCTCCCCGACGGCATGCTAAACCCGATCCCGTTCACCGGCCTGGTCTCCCAGGCGGCTGACTTGGTGGAGAGCAGCTCGCCATGGGGGTCTTTGGCCTCCAGCAGAAAGCCGCCCGCCAGGCTCACCTGCGCCAGCGGGCCGATCTCACCCAGCCGCCAGACCAGCGCTACCAGTGTGTGCGGCCCGGTCGCCAGGACCAGGTCATAGGTCTCATAGAACCAAGCGCGGTCCGATCCACGTTCCGGACCGCGTCCCACGGACTGCCCGTCCACATATAGCAAGTAGCGCTCATCCGCGCTGACATGCGCGCGGATCGCAGCGGCTTGCGGCAGGTCGAATTGTAGGCGGTAAGCCGTCACTTCAGGCAGAGAGTGCGGTTGGCTCGGTGTAATCCAGGCCGGACGGGTGCGATAGACCGCACGAAAATCGGCAGGCGCGGCGTTGCTCGGCGACAGTGGGTTATGATCCAGTAAAACCTTCATGCTAACCTCCTATAGCTTCTATAGCCTTCCAATTGCCCGCCACATGGCAAGTTCTTGGCTGAATCTATTGAGAATGACCTCGCATTCTGTATCAATACGCATGGTGGCTCGCTCTGCCATGGTATAGGCTGGCCATTCCGGCACATCGGCGGCTGCTGGTTTGCCAGTGCGAGCAAAGGTTGCCCACAACTCGGCCATCTTGTGCGAGGCGATAAAACGGTCGGGGTTGGTGCCAGACAGAAAGCCAGGCGGACTAGTCGGCGTTTCGTTGTTAAATTTGAAGGAAATATCCATGGCGTGAGGCGTACCCAGGGCATAACCTGTGCCGGGGATTTCCTGCTCTGATTTGTAACAGAAGTTGTACAGATAAACTGGTGCATCACCCTGAAGCGCCTTCTTTTCGGCGATTTCAATGGATCCCAACCCCATCATCATAATGGAAGATATCGCAACGAAAATGTCCGGGGCGGAAGCGTCGGGCATGGTTTGGCGATAGGTCGCCACAACTTGCTGTGCATCCGCGCCCAACTGTGGCTCGAGTTTTTCCGGCAGTTCGGCAAAATCCAGTTTGAATGCGGATAGATCCCCTCGCTCCCAGGCAAAAAAGGTGTACTCGTCCTCGTTCCAACCCACCATAAGTGGTTTGTGGCTTGATATAGCCGGAGCGGTCGGATCAAAAGGATGGACAAGAAGAACATAGCCATCAACCACCGGGCCAAAGCCACCCCGGCTTGGTTCACTCCGTTCGCCATTCCGACGCTTGCGCTGGTGGGGCGGCACAGGGGGGAATTGCGACTGGACATCTAGCAGTGTGGCCGCAGGAACTTGTGCAAGTTTCCGCCAGTTGTTCGGGGCAATATCCAATGCTGTGAGCACTTGACGGGTTGTCGCGGCTGCCAGATCGGGGGTAACCATTCTGACACCCGGCCCGCTTTCAATGGACGCCTTGTTGAAATAGGAGGCAGCTTTAGGCATGGCATACAGACAGGAAGTCTTGGCCCCTCCCCCTGACTCTCCAAAAATCATCACGTTGTCAGGGTCGCCGCCAAAGGCAGCGATGTTCTCATTCACCCAGGCCAGAGCCAGGGCAATATCCAGAATGCCCTGATTGCCCGAGCCAGCATAGTCTGGTCCGGCCAGTTCCTCAAGAAAGAGAAAGCCCAGCAGCCCCAGGCGATGATTCGGCTGCACGACCACGACATCAAAGTTGCGCGCCAGATTGGCCCCATCCTGAAGGGGAGATCCGCCAGAGCCAATGACAAAACCGCCGCCATGGCTATAGAACATGACCGGTCGCTTCTCATCGTCGTTGGCCGGCGTCCATATATTGAGAAATAGGCAATCCTCAGCCGGATCGGGTTCATTTTGCCGGGGCGGCTGAATGGCAGGCGGGCCAAGCTCAAGGGCATCTCGCACGCCTGTCCAAGGCTGGAGCTTGGCCGGCCGGCGGAATCTGTACGCGCCTGAAACCTGGCCGGCATAGGGTATCCCTTTGAATATGTTGACCCCTGCTTTTCTGCTACCCCTTATCTTGCCATGCGCTGTTTCTGTTTCTATAAAATCCATGCTGAAATTTTCCCTCTATCCATCCCCTTGGTGGCTTTCAGTATTCTTGGCCGGCATAGCCCGCAGTTCTGTTAATGACTGCGCTTCCGCTTTGAGCTACTTTTCAAAGACATCCTTTGCGACCAGGATGGCGGATATTGCCCGCGGCCACCCGGTATAGAAGGCCAGGTGGGTCATGACCTCGGCAAGCTCGGCCTCCGAGATGCCGTTTGCCCTGGCCCGTTTCAGGTGGCTTGGAAGCTGCTCGGTATTTCCGTTGGCGATGAGTGTCGCGACGGTGACCAGGCTACGGTCTCGTGGTGACAGTTCTGCACGTGTCCACACATCACCGAATAGCACGTCGTCCGTAAGCTCCGCCAACTTGGGCGCAAAATCGCCCATGAGTTGTTGTGCGCGTGATGGTTCTTTTGGTTCAGACATCTAGTTTTCGTTCACCCAGCCACTTGGCCATTGCAGGGTTACGATGGTCAAAGAAACTGCTGGTTTTTGTGTCCAGCGTTTCAAGTGCCGCCAAGTCTTCCGCGCTCAATTCAAAATCAAACACGCTGATATTTTCTAGCATCCGTTCCTTGCGGGTCGTCTTTGCAAGGGCAATGATGCCTCTTTGGACAACCCAGCGGAGAATGACCTGGGCCACGCTTTTGTTGTGTTTCGCGGCGATGGAGAGCAGAAGTTCATTTTGGAAAATATTGTTCCTGCCCTCGGCAAAGGGCGCCCACGCTTCAACCTGAACGCCGTTATCCTGCAAAAACTTTTGCGTGTCAATTTGCTGTTGGAAAGGGTTGACTTCGATCTGATTGACCGCAGGCGTTATTTGGTTATGCACCATCAAGTCCATAATTCGGTCGGGATTAAAGTTGGAAACCCCGATGGCTCTGATTTTGCCTTGTTGATACAGTTCTTCCATCGCCCGCCATTCACCATACACATCGCCGAAGGG
>JAFGEY010000089.1 GCA_016931365.1 Anaerolineae bacterium | reverse complement strand
TTGAGGGCAAGGATAGACATATTGGGGTGGTTGTCAAATCGCACACGCGTGCTGATCACCCCCAAATCTTTTTCGGAACAGCTATAGAACGTCAACTTCAAAATGCCGCGCTGCCACTGCTGAGCATTATAGTCGTAGGCTATAATGGGTGTCGCTATCTAGAAAAGTGTCTTGCTGCACTCCAAGATGACGTGACCGACGGCACCGAGATCATCGTGGTTGACAACGCCTCAACCGACGGCAGTGCTGATCTGGTTGCAGTGCGGTTCCCAACCGTCCGCCTGATACGTAACGAGACCAATCGGGGGTTTGCTGCAGCGTGCAACCAGGGCGCACACGTGGCAAAAGGGGATATCCTGGTCTTTCTGAACCAGGATACAGAGGTCACGCAGGGGTGGTTGTTGTCGCTGATTGAGCCACTGGCGCAGTCCAACATCGGGCTGACGACATCCAAGGTTCTGCAGATGGGTCGTCCCGGACGGATCCACCTTTGCGGGCAGGATGTGCATTACACCGGCCTGGTCTTTAGCCGGGGATTTCAGGATCCCGTTGAATATCTACTAGATGCAAAGATCATCAACGCTGTAAGCGGGGCTTCCTTTGCGGTACGGCGCAAGCTTTGGGAGGCGCTGGGTGGCTTTGATGAGACGTTCTACATGTACTATGAGGAGACCGATCTCTCCTGGCGAGCTCAACTTCAGGGATATAACAGCTACTATGTGCCGGCCTCGATGGTGCTCCACGACTATCAGGAAGTTGGCCCCGGCTACAATCAGCTCTATCATTCGATGCGCAACCGTGTCCTGATGAATCTGAAGAACTGGCAGTGGCCCACCCTGCTGCTGCTCGCGCCTGGCCTTCTGCTGGCCGAGGTGATCGAGTGGTTCCTGGCCTGGCGTTGCGGTCAACCCGGCTTACGGGCCAAACTCCACACACTGGGTTGGCTGCTCACGCACCCGCAAGTTATCCTGCGTGTCCGCCGGTGTGTCCAGTCAAACCGGTCGGTATCCGATGCTGAGATCCTGAAGACACGCACCTACCGGCTGAACCCGGTGACGGTAACCGGTGGTGTGCTCGGTAGATCTATAACGAGGCTCTGCAATGGACTGTTTGCGATTAACTACCGGCTGGCATGCACGCTATGCGACGCCTTGAACTTGTAAGAGGAGGTCTCGAAATGAACGTGCAGCTTGTTACCCGGAACTACCAGCAGATGATCGGACTTGCGCGTTACACGACGTGCCTGTGTCGCGCTTTGGAACAGGCCGATATCACCTATACCCTGAGGCGGCCTACCCATGGTCTTCTGGTGCGGCTTGCGCATAGGCTGCTATCCCCCTTCGGCTTTGACGTGCGCACCTTCTTTACCACCTACCCACTCTCCGCCGGCCTGAAGCGGGGCACTTTGACCCACCTGACGACGCAGCAGATGGCAATCATGCTCTGGCTGCACCCTCATGTACGTCCCGTTGTCGTCACCGTCCACGATATCGTGCCTTTCCTGGTCCGTGACGATGTTGAGCAGAGCACGTTTCAACATCCAATAGACCGGTGGTTCGATCAGTGGGCCATGGCGGGCCTGAAATGCTCTGATGCGTTGATCAGCGACTCTCAGTTCACCAAACAGGCGGTAGTTGCGACGCTCGGGTATCCTGAAGGTAAGGTTCACGTGGTCCACTTGGGTGTTGTGCACAGTATCTTTCATCCCCGCGCAGTACCGCAGGCATTCTACCAGCGGTTTCAGCTTGATCCATCGCTGCGGTATATTCTCTATGTCGGGTCCGAGAACCCACGTAAAAACCTGTCGAGGCTGCTGCGAGCTTTCGCTGCTGTGCATGCACAGAGGCCCGACCTGCGGCTCATCAAGATCGGTTCGATCCAATACGGACCGCAGGCTGAGGCTTTGCGCCGGCAGATCAGCGAACTGGACCTGGGGAATGATGTACTCTTGATCGATCACGTTACCGATCAGGATCTGGCCCTCTTTTACAACGCGGCGACGCTCTTTGCCTTTCCCTCCCTCTACGAGGGGTTCGGGTTGCCGCCGCTGGAGGCTATGGCCTGCGGCACACCCGTGGTCTGCTCTAGTGCGGCCTCCCTGCCGGAGGTGGTAGGCGACGCTGCCATTGCCATTGACCCCACCGATGTCGATGCTCTGGCGGCATCCATAGTTCGTGTTTTGGGTGATAGTGATCTGCGGGATGATCTCCGGCAACGCGGTCTGGCCCGCGCCGCCCGGTTCACATGGGAGCGAACGGCGCGCGCGACAGTCGAGGTTTATGAGAAAGTACTGGGGAAGACGTGAAAGCATGGGACAGGTGAAAATCCGCAATGAATTCTCGATCATTGCCGCGCTGGGCGTGGTGCTGCTCGCCCTCATTGCGACGGAAGTACAGGGCGTGCCGGCGCTGCTGCCGATGGTGCGGCTGGCGCTGGGGCTGACCTTTGTGCTCTTTGTGCCGGGTTATGCGCTCCAGGCCACAGTCTTTCCCCGAGATGGAGAATTGGACGGGCCGGAACGATGGGCACTCTCCTTCGGGCTGAGCATCGCCGTGATCCCGCCCCTGGCACTGATCCTGGATCGCCTGCCCTGGGGTATCCGGCTCTGGCCTATTGTGATTGGCGAAGGGCTGCTGATCGCAGTCTTTTCAGTTGCCGCTCTGTGGCGGCGCAAACGGCTGCCGCCCGAGGCGCGTTATGGGATCAATGTTAAGATCAACCCTAAAGGGTGGTGGGGCGCCCAAGATCGTATCAATCGCGTACTTTATGGTGTGTTGGCCGGGACGTTGGTGATGGCTATAATCTCTACATCTGCAATTGTCATCCGGCCAAAGCCAGGAGACTTTTTTACCGAATTCTACATTCTGGGCGAGGAGGGCCTGGCGGAGCTGTATCCGCGCGAGGCAGCGCCGGGAGAGATGCTTTCGGTGACAATGGGATTGCACAACCTGGAGCGAAACGCGCACACCTACCGGGTAGAGATATGGGCAGTGGACATTTGGGAAAACCGGCAAGTCCAGGTCGGTGCGGCTGGGCCGTTCGAGTTGGCCCGCGAACAGCGGGTCGAGCAGCCGGTTACCTGGGCAATGCCCTGGACGGGGCAAGATCAGCAGGTGGAGTTCCGGCTGTTCAGTGACATTCAGAAAGACGCAACCGACCAACCTTATCGACTGTTAAGACTATGGCTGAATGTCAACAAACACTGATTCCAAGTAATTGCTCACCCTCCCGGAGGTTTTTGCGGTTTTGCGCCGGAAAAACACTTTCTTGGCTGGTTGAGGTGCGTTACCGTCCGGCGGGGGGTGTTATTCCCGTGACTCTGGTTTTGAAAGGAGTGTTCAGATGAAACTCTCTCGTCGTGCGATCTTGATTGTCGTGCTCGTCCTCGTGCTCGTTATCGGCGCGGTGTGGCTCTTGTTGCGCCTCCCGTTGGGGCCTCGGCTGAAAGTCACGCCGCCGGCCACGACGCCGCCGGCCACAACGCCGGTCAGTATGCTGCCAACGGCGACGCCGGCAGCAACCCCGGCAGCTACGGCGACGCAGACGGCGCCGCCGGCCGCGGCCACCTCGACGGCCACCGCCATAGCACCCACGCCCACCCCTACGCCGGCCCGGGTCGGCGGCGTCTGCGGCCAACAGGGCAGCATGATCGTGCTGCTGCTGGGGGAAAGCTCGCCGGAGGATCGCCCGCCGCGCGGCGCGGACGCGATCCGCCTGGTCAAGGTGGATTATGACGCCCAAACCGTGCGCGTGCTGGCCCTGCCGCCGGACCTGTGGGTGAGCACGCCGCAGTTGGCCCCGGCCAGGATCGAGGCCACCACGCTGACGCTGGCCTACTACCAGGCCAAACAGCTCAAGGCCGGCAGCGAGCGGCGCAAAATGGCCTATGCCGCCGCCCTCTTTGCCCAGACGCTGGCCGACAACCTGCGGCTCGCGCCGGATCAGTACATCAGCGTCAAGCAAGAGGCCTTTCGTGACATGGTTGATGCGCTGGGCGGGCTGTCCATCGACCTGCCGCGCGACGTGAACGGCGCGCCCTTATTTGGGTATTTTTACGCCGGGCCGCAGGTGTTGAATGGCCAGGCCGTCCTGGATTATGTGCGCATCATCCAGGCGCCCGGCGATGCGTCGCCGAGCGAATGGGATCGCATCGATCGGCAAAAGCAGGTGCTCCAGGCGCTGTATGCCCAGCTCACCCGTCCGGCCACGCTGGCCAAACTGCCCGCGCTGGTGCACGAGTTTTACCTTGACGTCGTCACCGACCTCAACGTCAACCAGTTTCTCAGCCTGGCCTGCCTGCTGCAAGAGCCGGATGTGTCCATCGTGTACCTGGAACTGGGCGCCGATCTGGTGACGGTAGGGCCGGACCGCGTGCTCGTGCCCAAGACGGAGCAGGTGATCCAGTTTATTGACACCAGGTTCATCCAATAGTTCCAGACCGGCCGGGTCCGATAGAGAAACCAACCACTCTACAGTTTTATGAACGTCATTGCGAGGTAGGTGAGCGTTCTTTGCTCACCCACCGAAGCAATCTCCAAACTATCATAAACTATCGTTCTTGGAGATTGCTTCGGGCAAAAAACGCCCTCGCAATGACAAAATATAGGGTGGCGAGGAGGAGCGCCGGGTTGGTATCACCAACGGGAGATCGGCAGCAAGCAGGGTATCCCATGCCGGGAGTTAAAGACGCGCGGCTGGCGCAGGCCGTTGCCGCGCTCCGGGCCGGGCGCAAGGTCGCGGCGCGCCGCCTGCTGGAGGATGTTCTCCATGACGACCCCGGCTCGGAGCGAGGCTGGCTGTGGCTGGCCGATACCTTAGACGTAGACGAGGAACGGCGTTTTTGCCTGGCTCAAGCGCTGTCCATCAACCGGCGCAACGCGCTGGCCCGGCGGGGGCTGGAGGCGCTGGGGCCGGGCCAGGCCCGCTCTCCGCTGAGCGGGCGGCAAAGCGGCGCGGCGCGGAGCAAGGCGGCCCGGACATGGATTGCGGCGGTCCGCGATCGCCCTTTCCTGCTGGCCCTGGGCTATCTGTTTGCCCTGACCGGGGCCGAGTTTCTTACCCTGGTGATCGATCCTCAGATCGGGTTGTGGGGATATAGCGCGTTGCTGATCGTCTTGATTCTCCATGCGGCCTTGATCTGGCGGCGTCCCTTTTACAAATTTTTTCTCAGCCTGGCGCTGGCGCCCTTGATCCGGCTGGTCAGCCTCACCATGCCCCTGTCCGGCCTCCCACTGATCTACTGGTATCCGATCACCAGTGTGCCCCTGATGGCGGCAACCTGGCTGATCGCGCGCCTGGCCGGGTTCACTCCCCGGCAGATCGGCCTGAACCGGCCACAGATTCTGCCGCAGATGCTGATTGGCAGCAGCGGGCTGCTCTTTGGCTACGTCGAATACCGGTTGCTGCGGCCGGCCCCCCTGGTCAAGGCCGCCACCTGGGGAGACCTGTTGCTTCCGGCGCTGATCCTGCTGATTTGTACCGGCCTGGTCGAAGAGTTGATCTTTCGCGGGATCATGCAGCGTGCGGCAACCGAAGTGCTGGGGAATCCGGGCCTGGTGTATGTATCCGGGCTTTTTGCCATGCTGCACATGGGCCATGCGTCGCAGTGGGACATTCCTTTTGTCTTTGCGGTGGGCTTGATCTTTTCTTGGGCCGTGAACAAAACGCGCAGCATTTGGGGCGTCACGCTCGCGCACGGACTGACCAATGTGATGCTCTTTTTGATCATGCCGGCGCTGGCGCAGTCCGGCAAATGAACGACAGGATGAACAGGATTTACAGGATATTTGCGCAATTTTGTATATGTTAAAAAACGCTTGATCCTGTTCATCCTGAAAATCCAGCCAATCCTGTGCAAATTGAATTCGCTCACGGGCATTGAGATTAAACGCAAAAAGCCGTGGGATAGTTGCTCCCACGGCCTGGTTCCTGGTCAGAGTTGGCGCGCTATTGGAGTGCGGCGACGACCTTGACCACGACGATGAAGGTGAAAACGGCCAGCAGCGGCACGATGCCGATGTTGAGCACGCGGCTCAAGATCCGGGCCGTGCGCTTGTGGGAGGCGGTCGTCAATTCTTTATGAATTAACAACGCCAGGAGGGTGAGGATGGCGACTATGGCCAACGACCCGGCAAGCGAAAGCGTGGTGACGATAGAAATGGTCGTGGTTGTAACGGTTGATATCACTGCAATGAGCCTTTCTTCCACTCTCTGGACGAAACCAGATCTCTGATCCAAGTGTATCATGACTCAGGCGCTCTGGCAATGGGCGCAATCAGCGAGACCATTTCATTTTAGTAACAATTTATTCATGCAATGAATCGGAGCAGCGTAACGATGACAACCACCGAGGGCAATCTATTGTCTCTTACCCCAGACAGCCCGGCAATATCTCCCGCTCGTTCGTCAGATCTCTATCTGGCCCTGGCGTACCTGGCGGCGCTAAGCGTAGCCGAAGTGCTCACCGCGTTGGTGGAGCCGCGAGCCGGTCTGGTACTGCACAGTATTTTGCTGGCAACTCTCCTGATCCACACGGCGCTTGCCCGGGAGCGTCCCGCCCACAAGCTGCTGCTCAGCCTGGCTTTTGCGCCGCTCATTCGGCTGCTCAGCCTGTCCCTGCCGCTGGCCGGTTTTCCAATCCTGTACTGGTACCTGATCGTGAGCGCGCCCCTCTTTGTGGCAACCTTGGTCATGGCGCGCGTGCTTGGCCTCAACGCGCAGGATATGGGACTCACCCGGCGCAAAGGGCTGGCTCAATTGGGCATCGCATCCACCGGCCTGCTCCTCGGCGCTGTCGAGTATGCGATCTTGGTCCCGGCCCCGCTCGCGCCGGGCCTGACCTGGGCGGCGGTCTGGCTGCCGGCGCTGATTCTCCTGGTGAGCACCGGCTTTGAGGAAGAATTGATCTTTCGTGGCGTGATGCAGCGGGTGACGATCGACGTCCTGGGCCGGCGGTGGGGAATCCTCTATGTGGCCGCGTTGTTTGCCATCCTGCACGTGGGCTACAAGTCGCTGGTAGACGTTTTCTTTGTCTTTGCGGTGGCGCTTTTTTTCGGCTGGGCCGCCGAGCGCACGCGCTCGATCGTGGGCGTCACGTTCGCGCACGGCATCACCAACATCGTCCTCTTTTTGGTGATGCCGTTTCTGCCGTGGTTCGGCGGGTAGCGCTCCCCCCGGCGTCCGGCAACAAAAAAGGCTGTGGAAAAATCCCACAGCCTCGAACGAGCGGCGAACGGACGGGCGCTCAGTGCAACACTTGGGCGACCTGTACAGCGACAATCAGCGCGAACCCCATCAACAGGGGCACGATGCCGATGTTCAGCACGCGGCCCAGCATCAGCGCCCGGCGACTCGACTGTGTCGTAACAAGCTCTTTTTGAATCAGGAACGCCAGGAGCGTCAGAATGGCGATCAATGAGAACGAACCGGCAAGGGCAATGGTGGTGACCGTTGATACTGTGGTTGTCGTGACCGTTGAAATCATTTGATCCGCCTTTCAGCCCTCAAGCTCAACATACCCGATTCTGTGGTCATTATAGCATATTCTCCAATTGAATGCAAGTATAGTAGTAAGGTTTATGTTGTCTTCCATCTCCGAACAAGACAGAGTCGCAGCGAAAAGCAGAAATACCAGCAGCGTTACGGCTGTCCGGTTCCGGACGCCAGGCGGCTGTACGCGCATTTTGAGGCGCTGCGCGTTCGCTATGGCCTGGGCATGACCTCGCGCCACCACACGCCGCACAAGCGGGCAGAGGGGCGTGGGGAGCAGTTGAGTTTGTTTTGATGTCAGGAGCAAGGGGTATAGCCTGTCATGGGTACGC
>JAFGEY010000088.1 GCA_016931365.1 Anaerolineae bacterium | reverse complement strand
CTCTCCGGCGCGCCACAGCCGCCACAACCCATACAACAAAGCAGGGAACCCCACTGCCAGGGCCGTGTAGGGCCGAATGGCAAAAACCGCGCCCAGCATCACACCGGCAACTAGAGCCCAGAGCCGTGATCGGCGAACCGCCACAACCGAACGCCGAAAGCACCATACAAAGGCGGTTGTAAAAGCCAGACAAGATGTGTGCGACATCAGTGAACCGGCAAGCAAGAGCACGAACGGTGAGGTCGCGGCCAATACAGCAGCAATAATCCCCGCGCGCCGATCCGACACCTCTCGGCCCAGGCGAAAGGTCAAAGCCACGGCCAGTGCGGCAAACCCGGCGTTGACCCACCACGGCTGCCCCAGACGCACACCGACGGCCAACAGCGCAGGCCATCCCGGCGAATACTTGCCGAAACGATGCCCCTGATGATCGAGGACAAAAGGCGCAAAAAAGCAATTGGTGTGAAAAGGCGCATCAACGTAGAGCTTGCCTGCAGCAAAGACCTGCGCCTGAAACAAATAGGCCACCTCGTCTTCCAGGTGTGGCACGCGTTCAAAGACCCAGTCGGCGATCAATCCGGCAGCGACAAAGACGCCCAGACAACACCCCACGACGAGCCAATGCGCCCGCGTCCAGCCACCGATCACGCCTGCGCCTCCACGGCTGGTGAGTTGAGAATCACCTGCACGTAGGGACGATTGCTAAAGATCGCCCGATACGGTTCGGGCAGCGTGTCGGCCAAACGCAGGATCAGCAATCGGGCCTCTTGAAAATGCTGCTGCGCGCGTTGAGGAGATTCAAGGCCAACCAGCGCCTCGCCCAACATCGCCTCGGCGCGAAACAAATTGTATGGCCAGCGCAATTGATAGCTCTTGTCACGCGCCAACAGCGCCTCGCGCTGGGCGGCTTTCCAGGTTTTCCGACCCAAATAGGCGCGCGCCAAACCCAGGCGCGCCTCGACTGTCAGCAGTTGCAGGTTGGCTCGCCGGGCCAACGCCCGAGCCTCGGCGCACAAACGCTGTTCTTCGGCCCAGTCGCGATCGATAGCCGCCAATTTGCTCATCCCCAATTGTGTGCGCACAAGTACTTGCACTGTATGACTCTCCTGGGCCAGTGTCAACGTCTGGCGAAACCGTTCATCTGCCGCTTCGTATTGACCCTGCGCCAAAAGGGCCTCACCGAGCACCCACAGGCAATCTTGCAATCTCACCCGCGACCGGGCGCGAATGAACGTATCAGCCGCCGCATTCAGACATACGCTGGCCTCAGCATAAGCGCCCACCTGGGTCAGCACCTGCCCCCAGAAACAATGCGCCTGGGCCAGATCGAGATCGCCGCCGGAGCGGCCCAGATCAACTGCTTCCAGTGCCAATTCAATCGCCTGCCCCCACCGCCCGCGTTCGAGCAACACCAGGGCCAGTTGCCCGAGCGCTGCAATGCGCACGCCTGGCATCGAACTGGCCTGCTTGTGCCTGAGCACCACCTGCAAGGCATCGATCGCCCGATCCAGGCTACCAACCCTGTGCCAGATTTGGCTCTGCAAAATCTGAGTCTCGATTGCAGCCTCGCCCCCTGGCGCGAGTTGTACGGCCTGCTGGACGTCTTGTTCGGCCTCATCCAAATGCCCTTGCTGCAAGTGTGCTCTGGAAATCAGAACTAACGACTGTGCCAATGCTGCCCGATCCTGGAGAGCCGAAAAACGCTGTACCGCCTGGCGAGTATAATACAGCGCATCGGGATAGCGAGTCTGATCGAACGCGATTTGCCCGGTATGCAGCAGCGCATCGCCCTGTACATCAAGCCGCCCCTGCACTGATGCAAGTTGAAAGGCTCGACCATAATCTTCGAGCGCACCAGCGCTGTCCAACAAGGTCTGGTACACCCGCGCTCGATCGATCAACAATTCCAGGCGCACCTGCTCCGACGCGATCTTGGGCTGTCGATCGAGTGCGTACTTGTCCAGCACCACGCACGCATGGGTGTAATGCGCAAGCGCCTGCTGCGCGTCGCCGGCCTCTGCTGCACGCCGGCCCGCTTTGTGCCAATAAAAGGCAGCCTTGAAAGGCACCCTGGCCCGCTCAAAATGGTCGGCCAGTGACTCGAAAAAGGGCGACAGATCGGCCTGGTGAACGATCTCTAGTACATCGGCCACACGACGATGAAAACGCTCGCGGTCGGCGCTCAGCAGGCGATCATAGATCACTTGCTGGACCATCGCTTGAACAAAGACGTAATCAGTTTGAACGGATGCGGCAGCTCCTTCCATCGATGTCGGGCATATCAACTGCATTCGCTGTAGCACAGCCAACTGGGCCGAAAGAGCAGGCATCGCGATCGATGAAGGGTGCGCACGCTGCAAAATATGGATGTCAAATGTCGTGCCAATCACCGCCGCCACGCGCAGGGTCAGTTTGATGTCTTCGTCCAGCCGATCGATCTGGGATTGAATCAATTCCAGAACCCCCTCTGGAACAGTCACACGGTCCAGCGCGCCACCTTCATCCGCCGACTCGGCAATCATACGGATGAGCTGGTGCAGGTAAAGCGGATTGCCGTGCGCGCGCGCGGCAATCTGCGGAGCCAGATCAAAATCCAACCCTGCCTCTCGGAGCCGCTGCGCAGCAAGCGCCTGAAAATCGTCTTCCTCAAGTGGCCCGATCTGCATCTGCGTCGACGAAATGGCCTCAACGTCGATCGCCAGATCGGGCACAGGACGATAAGCCACGCAAACCAACAAGGCTAACGCATCGACGCCGTGAAGCAGGTCGTTGAACAAGGTCAAGGAAGCCGCACCCGCATCCTGCACGTTTTCCAGGGCCAAAAGAAGCGGTTGGCGTCGTGCCAATGCACATACCAGACCCACCACAGCCCGGCGGCGCTGGACATGCTGCCGTTGTGGCAAAAAGAGTGTCTCCAGCGGATCGCCGCCCGCCGATCGGATGTCCAACAAATCGAAAAACACGCCCGCGTCATGTGCCAACTCGGGCGAAAGCATCACCAACTGGCTTTCGATCTTTTCTCGCTGGCGCTCCGGCGAATCATCCGCTTGCACACCGAGCGCACCATACAAAATGTGGGTCCAGGCACCATAGTCGGAGCGACTGCGCTGGGTGCGGCAGTCGCCGACCAGGGCCAACCCGCCGCGCGCACTCCAACCACGCACCACTTCGGCAACCAGCCGCGATTTGCCGATCCCTGCCTCGCCCGAAAGGAGCAGCAAATGCGGCGTACCCTGCCAGGCCTGCTCCTGCACAACATAAATAGTCTCTAGCTCCTCACTCCGACCCAACAACGGACCTGTTTCGGTCCACTGTGAGACAATGTGCTCATCAGAGCTATCCATCCTGGGCGCGAGCAGGGCAAACACCGGCACCGGTTCGGCTTTGCCTTTGAGCCTCACTTCGCCCATACTTTCAAACTCAAAGCGAGCCGCACAGCGTTTTTGAATCAGACGCGTGACCACCACCTCGCCCCATTCGGCCAGATTCATCAACCTGGCAGCCAGGTTCACTTCGTCGCCGACCGCCGCATAGACACGGCGCAGCGGCCCGCCAACATCGCCCACAAAAAGCGCCCCGGTGCTGATGCCGATGCTCTGCCGCAGATTTTGTGCCGCCAAACCAGCCCGCATCCGCACCTGCGAGACGGCCTGCTGCATCTCCCAGGCACAAGAGATGGCGTGCAATTCATCATCCTCGTGAGCAGTCGGCGCGCCGAAAAAAATCACCAGTGTCCCACCGCTGGAGCCGATATCGACCTCGTTCAGTCGTCCGCCATAGCGCGCGACGCAGTCCTGCATCACATTGAAATAGATCTGCAGCGTCTCGCCGACCTGGGGTTCCCAGTCATAATTCAGCCCGCCAAACTTGACAAACATCACCGTCACCAGACGATGCTCGCCAAAGACGCCGGTCTGCCCCTGACGGATGCGCTGGACGAGCTGCAACGGCAGGTAGGGCTTGAGACGCTGGATCAGTTCGACAGCGGGGTCGGCGTCGAGCAGTTCTACATCAATCGGACAAACGGGCGGCAAAGTTGGCAGATCGCTCCCACCGAGGACAGGTCGAAACGTGCCTCGCGCCTCGCCGATCTCCAGGTGGCCCGGAATGCGCCGCGCCACTCCCGCATCAACAACGATCTCGCCCGCTAAAGCGCGGTCTTCGGCCTGCTGGCAGCGTGCCAGCGGCAGCCCGGCAAAAACTGGCTGCATCTCGCCTGCTTCATCGCCGACGGTGGTATTGTAAATCGCGCCCTCGCCGATGCCAATCTTCATCCGCAGGGGAAAATCGCCCGCTGATGTATGCACGCTGGCAAATTTGGCCATCGCCGTCTGCATGCGCAATGCGCACTCGACCGCTGATCCCAGGTGCGCATCGCCGAGGTCAGGCTGAATGGGAAAAGCCACAATCAGTGCGTCGCCGGCAAACTTGACCACATCGCCGCCCAGGTCGAGCACCGGCTCGGACATCACCGTAAAATAGAGATCGAGGATCGCCGACAGTTCCTCAATGCCCTCACGTCCCTGTTGCGACAATGCTTCGGTCATTGGCGTAAAACCGGAAATATCGACAAAGAGCACCGCGGCAAAGATGCGCTCTTCATGCCCCACTAGTGTGTGTGCAGGAGCAGATAGCGCCTGTCGCACCCAGTACGGCGGCACATAGGGAATAATCCGACTCAGAATTTCACGCTCGTCCATCGACTAAAATCGATCCTGTCCTGAATCAACCGGAACTGAATGCGGATGTAATCCATCCGCCAGCCTTTCCACTCGAAAAATTTCTTGCCCAGGAAATGGTTTCCATTGCATAAGCAAGGATCTTGGGGATAGGCCCTATCTCGTGTCGTCCGGCGGCGAACCCGCCATATAGCCACGCGAATAAATCACGTATCGCTCTGCCAGCGCCCTGATTTGCGCCGCCTCCTCATCAGTGAGTGTGCGCCGGACCTTGCCCGGCACACCCAACACCAGCGATCGCGGCGGGATCACTGCATCCTCGGTCACTACCGCCCCCGCACCGACAATTGATTCAGTGCCGACCACGGCCCCGCTCAACACCGTCGCCCGAATGGCGATCAGGCAACCGTTCTCCACTGTCGCCCCGTGGATGATCGCCCCGTGTCCGACCACCACATCCGCGCCGATGGTTGCCGGATGTGCGTGATCGACGTGAATAATGGTACCGTCCTGGATGTTGCTACGCGTCCCGATGCGGATTGGGGCAATGTCACCACGAAGCACGCAGCCATACCACACGCTCGTCTCTTCGTCCAGGTAAACCTCGCCAGTGACGACCGCGCCGGGGGCAATCCACGCCGTGGGGTGAATCCATTCGGGATGAAAACCGAGCACCATCTCGTCGAGAATGGCCTCCGGATCTAGTCCATCCGCCGGATCGACAGGTTCCATTTGCATCTTGTTGCTCCCAAATTATTTTGAAAACATCCACGCATCGTCGAGGTATTTTTCCCGCAGCAAAGCGACATATGATCGCTCGTCATCGGACAGACTGCCCGGTTCCAGGTGCAGGTTCAGCGCCCGGCCAAAGCCTGCACGCAACGCATCGACCGCTCGTTCAAAAGAAATAGAGTAGCCTGCCGCTTCTTTCAGCGTCACCGCACGCTGCAGCAGCTTGGCGCGCAACGTTTTTCGCTCTGGCTCGTCCAAATTCAGCACATCGGCCAGGCGCGACACATCGCCGGTGAGAGGTAATGCGCCGTGTTGCAGGACCACGCCCTTGCGCCGCACCTGCGCGCTGCCAACCAGCTTGTGGCCCAACGCCGTCACCTCATAATGCGAAGGCACATCAAAGCAGGCCGCCGACTCGCCCTTGCCGCCATCCTGCATCTCGGCCTGGCAGACCGCGCAACCCAGCGCGCTCAACCCTTCGACCAGCCCCCGGCTGAGGCGGCGGTATGAGGTCAGGATGTCGCCGGAGACGCGCGGCTCATCCGCCGGGGCAATCACGCTGTAGGTCAGTTCGTCGATGTGCAGCACCGCCCGCCCGCCGGTGGGACGGCGCACCCAGGTGTAACCCTTGCGCCGGCACGCCTGCAGATCGATCTCGGCGCGCATCGACTGGGCATAGCCGATCGACACGCAAGGCGGCTGCCAGCCGTAAAAGCGCAGCGTCGGCGGCGATTTGCCTTCAGCGACGGCGGTCAGAATCGCCTCATCGACGGCCATATTGCTCGCGCCGTCACTAAACCCGGTGTTCAACAACCGCCAGGTAGAAAGTTCAAAATTCACTCTCGCAGCTCCAACTCGTCCAGCGCGCGCGCCGCCTCGACTGCGGTCAGAGGCCGCGCATAGTTGTATATCGTGCCGCCAGGACGCTCGTTGTAAAAGGGCCGGTTGCAGTCCGGGCAGCCGCAAGTGCGAAACGCTTCACCGTCGGCCAGGAGCGTGGGCCAAGCGGGTCGATGGATGTCGATCAACGTGCCGTTCGCACTAAACGCGAAATTGTCGGCATGCACGCCATGCCGCACGATCAGCCAGTGCGCAGCCTGCATGCGCCGATATTGGGCCAATGATGGCGGCGGGTGATCGGCCAGCAGTGTGCCCTTGACGGGTGTAAAGGCAAACAGTCCTATTGGGACGCCCAGATCGCACGCCCACTCGATACGCTCGACCAGCTCTTGTTCCGTTTCGCCCAGCCCGACGATCAGATGCACCGCCGCGCGCCCCGGAAACTGCCGGGCCGTCCCTTCGATCATCCGCACGACATGTGCCCAATGCCCGCCCTTGACTTGCTCAAACACACGCTGGCAGGCGGCGTCAAGGCCAAACCCGATGTGATCAACCCCGGCGGTGACGAGTTCGGCTACCTGATCGAGGCTGGCGGGCAAAAGAGCCACATCGAGTGGCAGAGCGGTCGCGCTGTGGATGGCGCGGACGGCCTCTAGCGTATCCCGATAAGCCTCCGACCCCGCCGTAACCTGGATACAGCAACGGCGCAGCGCGCCTCGCTTTTCGGCCTCGGCCAGCCGCCCACAGACCGCGTCGAGCGCGAACGGAGGCCAAATAACACGAGAAAGCGCTAGCTCGCTGGCTTCGCTATCTCGCGCCTGGGCGCAAAAGGCGCAATTCATCACGCAGCGCCCGCCCAGCATCAGATAGGCCGTCGTCGGCGCAATAGCCAGCGGAGCGTTGGAAAGGTCAAGCACGGTCGCCGTGCCAATTGAAACATGAATGGTATCCAAGGTTTTCCTCTGCTCTCATTATAGCCTGTCTGGGCAGTCTGGTCAATGCAAGAGAACATCGGCTTGTGCAAAATTAACAGGATTTTCAGGATGAACAGGATAAATCATCTATTTTTTATGTGCAAATATCCCATCAATCCTGTTCATCCTGTCTATCTTGTATCAAGCGGCCGCTGTCACATTGAGGCAATTTGGGTCATTTAGTCTTTGGGATTGACACTGCTTGAAGGCAATGCTATAGTTATCGCTCCTGCATTTGTTGAAACAATCAAGGAAACAGCGCATGCTCTTCTTTTGGAAGTTGATCGCCCTCTCTTTTCAACGCCAACTGGCCTATCGCGGCGCAAACTGGGCCGGGCTGGCGACCAACTTTTTCTTTGGGCTGCTGCGCGCTTCGATCATGATCTCCTTGTTCCAGGCGCAGGGCGAGATTTCGGGCCTCTCGCTGCAGGATGCGATCACCTACACCGGGCTGACCCAGGCTGTCATCGCCTACCTGAACATTTTTGGCTGGTGGGAGGTGATCCATGCCGTTTACAGCGGCGATATTGCCTCGGATTTGCTCAAGCCGCTCGATTATTTCACCTTTTGGCTGGCCCAGGACCTCGGACGAGCCATCGCGCAGATGCTCGTACGCGGGATCACCATCATGCTCGCCTACGCCGTCTTTTTTCCTCTCACGCTGCCGGGCACCGTGACGCACTGGCTGGCGCTGATCGCCTCGCTCCTGCTCAGCCTGCTGATCAGCTTTGAGTGGCGCTTTCTGGTCAACCTGGCTGCCTTTTGGACGCCCGATGCGCGCGGCATAGGCCGGACGGCCTTTAGCCTGGCGTTGTTCTTGAGCGGGTTTCTAATGCCGCTGCGCTTTTTCCCCGCCTGGTTCGTGCGCCTGTGCCACCTGACCCCCTTTCCGGCCTTGATCAACAGTGTGGTCGAAATCTACCTGGGCGGGATCGAGGGGGTGGATTTGCTGCGCGCACTGGGCTTTCAACTGCTGTGGGCGATCATCCTGTTTGCACTGTGCCAGATCATCTTGCGGCAGGGCGTGCGCAAGCTGGTGATCCAGGGAGGGTAAGATGCGACAAACGCTCGATGTTTACCGGCGGCTGATCTCAGTCAGCATCCGCTCGCAAATGCAATATCGCGCGGGCTTTTTCTTTGACCTGATCGGCACCGGCATCAGCACCGGGATGGCCTTTCTCACCCTGGCGCTGATTCTGGAGCGGTTTGAGAACATCGCCGGATGGACGCTGTGGGAGATCGCTTTGCTGTATGGTATGGTCGAGACGGCATTTGGGATGATGGATATGATCTTTAGCGGCTTTGATCCCGGCTTTTTCGGGCAGCAGGTACGGCGGGGCACATTCGACCGGATTCTGCTGCGCCCGGTCGGCGTGACCTGGCAGGTGATGGGTTCCGAGTTTGCGCTGCGCCGGCTGGCGCGGATTTTCCAGGGCGCGCTGGTGCTCGCGTTGGCCTTGATCTATGCCCGGGTGCGCTGGACGATGCTCAAGGCGCTCTTTATGCCGGTGGTGCTGTCCAGCCTGGTCTCGTTTTTTGGTGCGCTGTTTATCACCGGCGCGACGATCACTTTTTGGACCGTGCAATCGATCGAGGTGGTCAACATTTTCACCTACGGCGGCGTGGAAATGATGTCGTATCCGATGAGCATCTACGGCCCATGGCTGCGCCGCTTTTTCACCTATGTCATTCCAGGAATCTTTATGAACTATTATCCCGCGCTGTACTTCCTAGACAAGCCCGATCCGTTTGGCTTTCCAGCCTGGGCGCCGCTGCTTTGCCCACTGGCTGGCGCAGGGATGATGGCCCTGGCGCTGGCCTTTTGGCGCTTTGGCATCCGGCATTACACGAGCACGGGGACGTGAAAAAGCAAAACGTCAAACGTCAGGTATAGAAAGACCCAGCCGCATCCCCAAGCCTGACGTTTGACGTTTAACGCTTGACGTCTGATAAGCGATGAAAGGAATTTCAATGATTTCCCCCATCATCCATGTCGAAAATTTGCACAAACATTTCAAAATATCCAAACACCATCGCGGCGCACTGGGCGCGGTGCGCAACCTGTTCACCCGCCAGTACAGCGTGGTGCGCGCCGTCGACGGGATCAGCTTTGACATCCGGCCCGGCGAACTGGTCGGCTATATCGGGCCGAACGGCGCGGGCAAATCGACGACG
>JAFGEY010000087.1 GCA_016931365.1 Anaerolineae bacterium | reverse complement strand
TCCGGCCCGGAGACCGCCGACGACAGCCGCACCCACTTTGGCATTTTCGCACCGGGGGTGACGCAGCTTTTCCCGCAGGGGCAGATCATCAACCTGCATCCGTGGGAGTACAACGAGGTGCCGGTGCTGCTCGGCGCGGCGCTGCGACAGGACGCGCCGCTGGTCGCCCTGCACCTGACCCGCCCGCCGATCACCACCCCCGACCGCCAGGCGCTGGGCATGCCCTCGCATTTCGAGGCGGCCAAAGGCGCATACGTGATTCGCGATTATCGTGCCGGGCAGCCCAAAGACGGTGTGTTCATCGTCCAGGGCACCAGCGCCGTGGCCAACGTGATCCAGATTTTGCCCGAACTGGAGCGGCGCGGCCTCAACGTCAAGATCGTCTGCGCGACAAGCCCGCAGTTGTTCGCCTTGCAGCCGTCCGAATACCGCGAGCGGGTGTTGTCGCCCGACGACCGCCTCAACTCGACAGTGATCACCACCCAGGCGCGCTGGCTGATGCACGACTGGCTGTTCAACCCGCAGGCCGAGGAATATGCGCTGTCGGCGGACTGGGACAATCGCTGGCGCACCGGCGGCACGCTCAACGAGGTGTTGGAAGAGGCGCACCTGTCGCCGGCGTGGATTGTAGAAGGAATCGAACGGTTTGTAGGGGAAAGGGCGCAGAGGTTGGGCAGGTTGAGAGCCGAATTGGGCTAAAGAGTCGGGCTATTTTGAAAGGATGTAAACATGAGTGAGATTTTTCTGGATATTCAAATTGAAAGCCTCAAAGAAGGCGGTTATCTGGCTACGAGTCCTGATCTGCAAGGATTGATCGCACAAGGGCGGACAGTAGCAGAAACAATGGAAATTGCCCAAGATGTGGCCCGAAAGCTGATCGAATCCTGTCTGGAGCATGGCGACCCCTTGCCGTCCAAAGTTCAGACGGCGATGAAACAGCAGTGGCATAAAGTCAAGACCAGTATTCCCATTGGATTGTCTTTGGAGTCTATGGACAGATGACCAGATTGCCAGCACTGACCTATCGGGAAGTGATACAACATTTGCGAGCGGCTGGTTTTGTGTTTGATCGGCAGGCAAAGGGCAGCCACGAAATCTGGTACAACTCGCAGAGCCGGCGGCGCGTTACAGTGCCACACCATCCGGGCGTTTTGCCGCGTGGCACGCTTCGTGCCATCATTCACGAAACCGGGCTGACGGTAGAAGCATTTTTGGGGGAGCAAAAAGAAGACATATCACCGAGCCAACCGACGTAGCCTGCACCATTCCCGATCCGCCGTCTGAATAACGACCTTGTTTCCTTTTTCCTTGTCTACTTGTTGAAAGGAGCAAAACCAAATGAAACCTTTTGCCGACCGCTTGAACCGTCTGGGCACCGAAACCGCCTTTGAGGTGCTGGCCCGCGCCAGGGCATTGGAAGCGCAGGGCAAAGAAATCATCCACATGGAGATCGGCGAGCCGGATTTTGACACGCCGGCGCACATCAAGCAGGCCGCCAAAGACGCGCTCGATGCCGGGTACACCCATTACACGCCCGCCGCCGGGCTAACCCCGGTGCGCCAGACCGTCGCCGATTACGTGGCTGAGACGCGCCACATCCCGGTGGGGGTGGACAATGTGGTCGTCGTGCCCGGCGGCAAGCCGATCATGTTTTATGCGATCATGGCACTGGTCGATCCCGGCGACGAGGTGATTTATCCCAACCCCGGCTTTCCCATTTACGAGAGCATGATCAACTTTGTGGGCGGTGCGGCCGTGCCGCTGCCGCTGCGCGAGGCGCGCGAATTCAGCTTTGACCTGGACGAGTTTAAAAGCCTGGTCACGCCGCGCACCAAGCTGATTGTCATCAACTCGCCGGGCAACCCCTGCGGCGGGGTGATGAGCCGCGCCGACCTGGAAGGCGTGGCCGAGATGGCCCTCAAGCACGACTGCTATGTGCTGTCAGACGAGATCTATTCGCGCATCCTGTACGAAGGAGAGCATTTCAGCATCGCCGCGCTGCCGGGCATGCAGGAACGCACCCTCATCCTCGACGGCTTTTCCAAGACCTACGCCATGACCGGCTGGCGGCTGGGCTACGGGGTGATGAACCGCGAGCTGGCCGCTTGGACCACCAAGCTGATGGTCAACAGCAACTCGTGCACTTCGGCGTTTACCCAGATGGCTGGTATGGCCGCGCTGACCGGCGATCAGCGGCCGGTGGCGCGGATGGTCGAGGAATTTCGCCGCCGCCGCGATCTGATCGTCGCCGGGCTGAACGAGATTCCGGGCATTCGTTGCTGCATGCCGCGCGGCGCGTTTTATGCGTTTCCCAACATCACCGGGCTGATTGAGCGCGGGCTGGGCGATTCGGCCAGAGTCATTGCCGACCGGCTGCTCAACGAGGCCGGCGTGGCCACGCTGGCTGGCACCTCGTTTGGCCGCTATGGCGAAGGCTACCTGCGGCTGTCCTACGCCACGTCGATGGAGAACATCCACAAGGCGCTGGCGCGCATGGGGCAGATGGTTGAAAACTGACGGATGACGACTGACTGCCGACCGCGATCCGCGATCGGCGGTCGGCAGTCAGCGGTCAGGAATGAAGGTGTGAACGATGAAATTAAACGATCAAGATCGAAATAATTTGATCATTTTTCTGCGCGACCTGGTGCGCATCTCCAGCCCGTCGAGCCAGGAAGAGGCGGTGGCGGCGCGCATCGCCGAGGAGATGCGCCGGGTGGGGTTCGACGAGGTGTGGGTGGACGAGGTCGGCAACGTGGTCGGGCGAATCGGCTCAGAGACGCCTCGTCGAGAGGACTCGACGCTGCTGATGGAATCGCACATTGACACGGTGGGCATTGGCGATCCGGCCTCGTGGGATTACGACCCGTTCGAGGGCAAACTGGAGGATGGCTACATTTACGGGCGCGGCGCGTCCGACGACAAGCAGGGCCTGGCGGCGATGGTTTACGGTGCCAAACTGCTCCTCGATGCCGGTGTCAAACTGAACGGTACGCTCTATGTGGCCGGCATTGTCCAGGAAGAAGACTGTGACGGCTATGCCGCCGGGTTATTGTGCGAGGCCCTTCGCCCCGATGCGGTGATCATTGGCGAGGCGACTGATCTGAACATTTATCGCGGCCATCGCGGGCGGATGGAGCTCAAAATCACCGTCTATGGCCGCTCCTGCCATGCCTCGGCGCCGGAGCGCGGCCTCAACGCGGTGTACGAGATGGGCAAAGTGTTGGATGGCATCCAGGCCCTCGCGCCCCGGCTCAAGGGCGACCCATTCCTGGGCAAAGGGACGATTGCCGTCACCCGCATCGAGTCGACGAGCGGCTCGCTGAACGTGGTGCCGGATTCATGCACGGCCTACATCGACCGGCGCTTGACCGTCGGTGAGACCGAGGCCAGCAGTGTGACCGAGCTGGAGCAAGTGTTGCGCGAGGCGGATGTGCGCGGCGAGGTGTCGGTACTGCAATACGATGCTTTAAGCCATACTGGATATCATTGTGTGCAAAAAAAATACTATCCCACCTGGCTGCTGCCGGAGGATCACCCCCTGGTGCAGGCCGGCGTGCGCGCGGTCGAGGCGGTGCGCGGGCAAAAACCGCAAATCAGTCGCTGGGTTTTTTCCACCGATGGCGTGGCGACGATGGGCCGATTGGGCATCCCGACGATCGGCTTTGCGGCCGGCAACGAAATAGACGCGCACACGACGGAAGATCGAGTCAAGGTGGATGATCTGGTCACGGCGGCAGAGGTGTATGCGCGGATGGCGGTGGCGTATTTGGGGGCAGTGTGACCATGCGTGTCTGGATTGAGGGAGCGCCGTCGTGAAAAAAATGTTTGATCGGCGATCCACGATGCGCCAGGCCATACGGTTTACCCATCTGGATATCGATGACGGACTTTCCAACAACAGTGTGCGCTCAATTGCCCAAGATCGCTGGGGATTTATGTGGTTTGGCACCTGGAATGGCTTGAATCGCTATGATGGGTATATGTTCAATGTATACAAGCACGATCCTGATGACGCGAACAGTTTGAGCGATAATCTGGTCACGGCGATATGCGAGGACAAAACGGGAGCATTGTGGCTTGGTACCGGTGCAGGAGAATTGAATCGATTTGATCCACGTGTCGAAACGTTTGCGCATTATCGGCATCGGTCTGACGATGCAAACAGTTTTTGTGGCAGTTTTATCCTGAGTTTATGCCTGGATCCGTCAGGGCATCTGTGGATTGGCACATTGGAAAATGGCGTGGATCGATTTGATCCTCGGACGGGAACGTTTACGCATTATCAGGCTGATGCCGACAATCCGTACAGCTTGCCTCGTGGGGCAATATATGCACTGGCTGCTGCCTCAGATGGCACAATTTGGGCTGGAACGGGAGGCGGCCTGTGTAAACTTGATCCGGTCACGGGCCACGTCATACGTTACTGCCACGACCCGCAGAATCCACACAGCTTGAACAATAATGAGGTTTATTCCCTGCTTGTCGACTGTGAAGGCGCGTTGTGGGCGGGGGCCAGGCATGGAGTAAGTCGCTTCGACATGCAAACTGGACAATGCACTCGCTATGACGACACGCAATTTGCAGGTTATGGGTTCAAAGACAATCATATTCGCTGCATATGTCAAGATTCGTTGGGCTATTTTTGGTTTGGCAGTGGCAATGGGCTTTACCAACTGGATTATGTGTCCGGGCAACTGGTCTGGCATCGATACAGTCTCGCCGATACCAACGGCTTGAGCGCCCGGCTTGTGCGTGTGGTTTACGAGGATCGGTCTGGGTTGATCTGGCTCGGTTTGTATGAAGGCGGTCTCAATACCTTTACTTGCCAACCGTCTCCGTTCAGGGATTATGCCCACGATATCCAGAACCCTCACAGTCTCGCCGACCGGCAAGTCAGTGCGCTGTGTCAAGCCCAAGATGGCGTATTGTGGGTCGGCACCAGTTCTGGTGTGCTGGACAAGCTGGATGTGGAGACGGGGCAATTTACTCACTATCGATTTGTCGATGAAACGGTTCTAAATAGCATCGGTGCTCTTGACCGGGATTCATCAGGCCGCCTTTGGTTTGGTGGTTCCCGCAACTTGGGGGTGTTTTGTTTCGATCCACTCACTAAGCAAATTGATCGCTACCAGCACGACCCCAACGATGCGCACAGTTTAAATGATAACGATGTTTTTTCCGTTTATCAAGATAATGATGGAATTTTATGGATTGGTACAAATAGAGGACTGAATCGCTTTGATCCTGCAAGGCAGCACTTTGATGTTTTTGCGCTTTATCCCGACAACCCCTCAAGCACGGATAACAATATCCGGGCCATTTATCAGGACAACGATGGGATGTTGTGGCTGGGTAGTTGGTACGGTGGCCTCAGTCGCTTTGATCCGCACACGAGCCAATTTCGTCATTATCGGCATTATGCCGATGATCCTGTCAGCTTGGCCAACAATGCAGTACAGTGTATATATCAAGATACAAGAGAGCGCTTGTGGATCGGCACATCGGGGGGATTGTGTCGCTTTGAACCGCGGACGGACACGTTTACTACCTATTTGACCCGCGACGGCCTGCTCAGTGACACGATTGGCGGCATACTGGAAGACGAATCTGGCCATCTGTGGCTGAGTACGACATATGGGCTATCCAAATTTGATCCGCAAACAGAGATATTCAGAAATTACGATGTCAACGATGGTTTGTTAAGCAACGAGTTTGTTGGTGCAGCTTTTTGTAAGGGCCAGGATGGCGCACTGTTTTTTGGCAACGTCAAAGGGCTTGTTGTTTTTTACCCGGAACAGGTTCAAGATCATCCCTATGTTCCCCCGGTTGTGCTGACCGACTTGTTACTGTTCAACAAATCTGTACCCATTGGCCCCGATTCACCACTCAAAGAGGCACTCTGGGCTACGCAGACGATCACGCTGGGGCCCGATGATTATGTTTTTGCCTTCGAGTTTGCCGCGCTCAGTTATATCGCACCGGGCAGGAACTGCTACAGGTACAAGCTGGAAGGCTTTGATCAGGGCTGGAATGAGGCGTCAAGCAAGCGCCGATTTGCCGGCTACAGCAACCTTGCTGCTGGGGAATATCTGTTTCGTGTTGTTGGCTCAAACCATGATGGCGTGTGGAACGAGCAGGGCGTTTCACTCAAGGTCATTGTGACACAGCCGCTGTGGCAAAAGCTCCAGGCTGAAAAAGAGGCTGCCGAGGCGGCCAATCGGGCCAAGAGCCAGTTTCTGGCCAATATGAGCCACGAACTGCGCACACCACTCAGTGCCATCCTCGGTTTTACCGAACTGATGCTGCACGATGAAATGCTGACCACGCGCCAACGCGAGAATCTGGAAATCATCGATCGCGGTGGCGAGCACCTGCTGGCCTTGATCAACGATGTACTCGACCTGTCCAAGATCGAGGCGGGCAAGGTGGAACTTGATGTGGAGGTCTTTGACCTGCACGAGATGCTGCTGGGCCTGGGTGAGATGTTCAGCCTGCGCGCCGAACAAAAAGGTTTGACCATGGTGTTTGACCTGGCTTCAGACGTGCCGCAGTACGTCTATGCCGACGCGGGCAAGCTGCGCCAGGTGCTGATCAATCTGCTGGGCAACGCGGTCAAGTTTACTCAACAAGGGAGTGTGACAATGAATGTAAAGCAAGGTGAGCTGCGGTCGGATTCGCAGATTCGCCTGGTTTTTGAAATCCAGGACACCGGCGTTGGCATTGCCCCCGAAGAATTGGACAAGATCTTTGATGCCTTTGTCCAGACCGAAAGCGGGCGGCGCTCCGGTCAGGGCACCGGCCTGGGACTGCCCATCAGCCGCGAGTACGTACGCCTGATGGGCGGCGAACTGATTGTACAAAGTCAGGTGGGGCAAGGCTCGACCTTTCACTTTGACCTGCCCGTGGAAGTGATCGCCGAGGATCAGACGCATCTGGCGCAGCCAACGCGGCGAGCCGTAGGGATAGCGCCGGGACAGGCGTCGCCTGACGGCGGCCCGTATCGTCTGCTGGTGGTTGACGATGACGAGGCGGGCCGCCGCTTGTTAGTCGAACTGCTCGCGCCGCTGGGGTTTGCGCTCCAGCAAGCGTGTAACGGGCGGGAGGCGGTGGACATTTGGCGGGCGTGGCGGCCGCACCTGATCTGGATGGATGCCAACATGCCGGTGCTGGACGGCCTGAGCGCTGTCCGGGAGATCGAAAGTGATCGAGATGCCTGGAAATCGATCATTATTTTGGTCACGGCGAGTGCGTTTGAGGAAGAGCGGGAGCACATCCTGGCCATGGGCGGCGATGATTTCATCCGTAAGCCATTTCGAGAGACTCAGATTTTAGACACCTTGACCCGACACCTCGGCATGCGCTTTGTCTACAAGGAGGATAAGGTGCGAGAGTCCGGTCAGTTCGATCCGGCTTTGCTGCGCGACGTGCCTGACGAATGGCGGTCAGCGATGCGCCGGGCGACAGTTGTAGGCGATGTGCGGCAGATGCTGGACTTGTTGGAGCAGTTGCGCCAGCAAGGTGGTGAGCCTGAGTTGGTTGACGGGTTGACCCAACGGGTGTATGGTTTCGCGCATGAACAAATTCTGGCCTGGTTGGAACGCTGACGACAGTACAACAATTCAGCAGTTAAAGAAAAATGTGATGTGAGGAAGATGTATGGTGAGCATTTATCTCACTCCGGCTGCCATTAGCTATTTGACCCAATCCATCTTGGCGCTGGCGATTACCGGCTATTTATTGCGTCGGGCCAGATTGGTGCCGTCACGCAATCGCCAGCCGCACCTATACCTCTTGATCGGCTTTTTGACCACCATCACCGGGTTCAGCCTGTTGCTCTTTGCCGAAACGTCGCTGCCGCGCGGGTATGATTTTTATGCTATTCTTCCCCAAACCACCGTGGTGGGGATCGGGTTGGTGCTGCTGCTGCAATTTGCCTACCGCTTCCCGGCTCTGTCTCCGCGCCACAAATGGGAGGCGCGAGCTGTGCTTATCTTGAGCGCCGCCTATACGCTGTGGGAATTTTTGTTCACCCTGCATCGATTTCGATTGCTGTGTCTCGGACAGGCCATCTATCGCCCGGATTATGCCGATTTTCCATTGGCACTGGCCTTTCTGTGGGTGCCGCTGGTTTTCTTGCGCCAGACTATACGCATCTCGGTTGAGAATGCCGGCGGCCGGGCCAGTCTGCCTTTGCGTTATATATGGCGTCCCTTGGGACGCGACGCGCGCGCCACGCGTGCTCTGGGGCTGGTCTATCTGATTCCTTTTGTCTTGAGTCTGAGCAATCTCCTAGCCGCCTATTATCTCGTTTCGAGAAGCTACTATCACGTTAGTCTATCTTGGGGCATCCTCGTCGCGCTGGTTGCCTTTGCGGTGATTTATCTCGACTATCGCTCCGAAACGACTTCGTTTGTCGTCAAGCTGGTTGGTATCACTCTGATGGTGCTGCTGGCGGCGCTGGGAACCGTCGGCTGGGTCATCAGCCCCAGGTACGCGGCCTCATATCGTCCGGTTCTGCCCGACCAGCAGACGCTGCGCTTTACCCCGAATGTGCGCGGCGGCTATGACGTGACCCGGCAGCCGCTTGACTTTGAAAACGATATCGGTGACCACCTGGAGATGGCTGAAGACGTCGATAGATGGAGTATCAGGCTCAATTCTGCGTTTTCTTTTCCTTTTTACGGCCATCTCTATGAAGAGTTGTACGTATCCGGCGATGGCGTCATCAGTCTGGGGGAAAACATACGTTACTCTTTTTTGAATTATCATTATGGCGGTGGGAGACCCGTCATTATACCCCTTTTCTTCGACCTGCGCCCTGAAAGCGGACCGGGGGGCGTGTTTGTCCGGCAAGATGAGGAACGACTGATTTTGACCTGGTACCAGGTTCCCTCATTTTACAATGCGGAGGCTATTTTTACCTTTCAGGTCATTCTCTACCGCAGCGGTGTCTTTGACATCACCTACAAGGAGTTGTCGGACAGGCTGGTTTACCTTTCGAATCAGGATGCTGGCTTGACGCCCTGGCTGATCGGCGCAGTCCCCGGCCGGTTGGATACTTGGCCGGCATTGACCGATTTTTCTGCATCGTCGGTGCAAGGCGACGCGCGCGGTCTGATCCAGGACTATCAACTCGAGTTTCGCAGCTACCTGCATCACTTTCTCATCCCCCTGGCCTACCTGATTCTCGGCGTCAGTCTGCTGGTGATCGTGGGCTTTCCGGCTTTGCTCTACACCAGCCTGGTCAAGCCGCTCAACGCACTTTTGGAAGGAGGAAGGCATTTAAACGCAGGCCACTACGATGTGCACCTCCCCGTTCAGTACCCCGACGAGATTGGCTTCCTGACCCAGTCTTTTAACGACTTGTCGGTGCGACTGGATACGCTCATCGATGGGTTGGAAGCGCGCGTTACGGAGCGCACTCAGGCGCTGCGCGAAAGCGAGCGGGAATTGCGCACGATTACCAATAACATACCGCTTTATATCAGCGCTGTTGACGCCGAACTGCGCTACCGGTTTGTCAACCAAAAATATGTCGAGGTCTTCGGCCTCAACGCCGACGAAATCATCGGCAGGCATGTGAAAGACGTGCTCGGCAAGGCATACTATGACCGGACGGCACCGATGATGGAAGCGGCTCTGGCCGGGCAGGAAGTTTCGTTTGAAAGCACCATAGAACTGCCCCACCAGGGGACCCGCTGGCTGAATGTAAACTATGTGCCCGAGGCAGCCGCGCCCGGACAGCGTGGCGGCGTTTATATCCTGACTCAGGACATCACCGAGCGCAAGCAAGCCGAAGAGGCCATCCGGCGCAGTGAAGAGCACTTTCGCCTTTTGTTTGAAACGAATCCCTTTCCTCTCCTCATCACCCGCGCGGCCGATGGCGGCATTGTCCGAGCCAATCAGGCGCTAATTGATTATATGGAAGGCTCAGAGGCAGACCTGACCTCAACGCGTGCACCTGACTATTATGCGTTTTCTACCGACCGCCGGACCCTGTTGGACGAAGTTAAGACCAAGGGCCGCGTCGTCAATAAAGTGGTTGAACTCAAGACCGCGCAGGGTCGCACCAAGTTTGCCCTGGTGAATGTATTGCCATTGGATTTTTCCGGCGAACCGTGCCTGCTGGTGGGGATGGCCGACATTACCGAGCGTGAGCAGGTAGAAAAAGAACTGCGCAGTCTCACTGACCGGTTTGAACTGTATCTGAAATACATCCCGATACCGATGTATATCAAGGATGCCGATACCCGCGCGGTGATCCTCAGCCGTCACTTTGAGCAGATGCTGGGCAAACCGGTGTCTGAACTGCTCGGCAAGACCAACGAAGAGATCTGGTCACCGGAATTGGCCGGGCCGATGACACTGGACGATCAGCGTGTCATGCGTGAAGGTCTGGTGGTCTCGGCAGATGAATCTTTCGCCGGGCACTACTATCACAGCCTCAAATTCCCGATCAAAGAGCCCGGTCAGCCGCCGATGTTGGGCGGGTACACCATCGACATCACCGAACTCAAGCGGGGGGAACAGGTGCAGGCGGCGCTCTATCGCATCTCGGAGGCGGCTCAGTCGGTGCAAAACCTGAATGAGTTGTTTCCGGCGATCCATGCCGTTGTCGGCGAATTGATGTCGGCCAAAAACTTTTACATTGCCCTTTATGATGAGGCTGACGGCTTGATCCGTTTTGTCTATCACGTGGACGAGCACGATCCCACGCCGCCACCTTACCGGCCGAACAAAGGCCTGACTGCCTACGTTTTGCGCACCGGCAAGCCGCTGCTGGCATCGCCCGAAGGATATCAACATCTGATCGACTCGGGTGAGGTCGAGATCACAGGCGCCCCGGCCGTTGATTGGATCGGCATACCGCTCAAGACGATTGACCGGAAGACGATCGGTGTGATGGCTGCCCAGACCTACGATCCTGGCCTCCGCTACAGTGAAGAAAACAAGAATCTCCTTTTGTTTGTGTCCACCCAGGTTGCTATGGCCATCGAGCGCAAGCAAGCGGAAGAAGCGCGGCGCGAAAGCGAAGCCAGGATGCGCCAAATCACCGCGGCAATGCGGCAGGCCGTCTGGCTGTGGGATACACAAACGCTCCAAGTGCTTTATGTCAACCCGGCCTATGAGGAAATATGGGGGCAGACGTGCGAGAGTTTGATCGTCAATTCTATTTCATTTATCCAGGCCGTCCATCCTGAAGATAAGGATCGGGTGCTTGAGGCCGTCCGAGAACAAACTCAAGGTGTTCCTTTCGACCGGGAATATCGCATCCTCCGGCCAGATGGCAGCATACGCTGGGTGTGGGGGCGCACATTTTCAATTGAGAACGATGCAGGACAGATATACCGCGTTCTGGCGGTGGTCGAAGACATCACCGAGCGCAAGCAAATGGAAGAATCGCTGCGCCAGTCCAAAGAGGCGGCCGAGATGGCCAACCGGGCCAAGAGTGCCTTCTTGTCCAACATGAGCCATGAGTTGCGCACACCGCTCACGGCCATTCTGGGCTTTGCCGAGGTGATGTTGCACGATGAATTGCTGGCTGACCGGCAGCGCGAGAATGTGGAAATCATCCATCGCAGTGGGGAGCATTTGCTGGCACTGATCAACGATGTGCTGGATCTCTCCAAGATCGAGGCCGGGCGCGTGGAGGTGCAGCCGGAGGTTTTTGACCTACACGAGATGCTGCTCGGCTTGGGCGAGATGTTCAGCCTGCGCGCCGAGCAAAAGGGCTTGACGGTGGTGTTCGATCTTGCTCCAGAAGTGCCGCAGCATGTCTATGCCGACATGAGCAAGCTACGCCAGGTGTTGATCAACCTGTTGGGCAATGCGGTCAAGTTCACGGAGCGGGGGAGCATTATTTTGAAGTTAAAGAGTAGACAAGGAAACGAGGGAAGCGTAGACAAGGAAGATCAGATATCTGTTCCCTTGTCTACCCTTTATTTTGAGATTCAAGACACCGGCGTCGGCATCGCTTCCGACGAGTTGGAAAAGCTCTTTGGTGCCTTTATACAGACGGAGAGCGGGCGGCAGTCGGGGCAGGGTACCGGCCTGGGGCTGGCGATCAGCCGGCAGTATGTGCGCCTGATGGGCGGCGACATTACGGTCGAGAGTATGGTGGGCAAAGGTTCGTGCTTTCGCTTCGACATCCAGGTTGAGTTGCCGACAGCGGCAGCGTGCGAGGCCTTGACTGCGGCTGCTTCCCGGCATGTTTTGGGACTGGAGCCAGGTCAACAGGCTTCCGATGGCGGGCCTTTCCGCCTGTTGGTTGTTGAAGATAACGAGTCTGCTCGCGACGTGCTGGTCAGGCTGTTGCGTCCGCTGGGCTTTGAGGTGCACGAAGCGGCCGACGGGCAGGAAGCAGTGGCGATTTGGGAGTCATGGCGTCCACACCTGATCTGGATGGACATACGCATGCCGGTGCTGGATGGATATGAGGCGACGCGGCGCATCAAGGCGGCTCCTCAAGGTCAGCAGACCGTGATTGTGGCTTTGTCGGCCAGCGCGTTTGATCAGGAGCGCGCCGAAATCCTGGCTGCCGGCTGCGATGATTTCCTGCGCAAGCCGTTTCGCGAGGCGCAGATTGTAGATGTATTGACCCGCCAACTCGGCGTGCGTTTTTTGTACGAGAATGGCCCGGCTATCAAGTCTCGTCCGCTCGATCCGGTCTTGCTGCAGGGTGCGCCTGATGGATGGCGGTCAGCGATGCGCCAGGCATTGATGATCGGCGATGTGGTGCAAATGAGTGCGTTGGTGGACCAACTGCCGGGGCCGCAAGAGCTGCTAGATGATCTGCGGAAAAAGGTGTACCAATTTGATCACGAGGCAATTCTCAAGTGGATGGAGTGAATTGGCTAGAATTGTCACCTGGCCAGGCGCTTACTGGTTGAAACTGGGCAAGTTGGTTTTCAATCATTTTGATAGAGGTGTAGGATGCTGCGAATAAACTGGATCAGGCTGGTGATGTTGAGCGCCTTGTTGGTGGGATGCAGTCGTGCCGTCTCGGAGCAAGGTAAGCCATTAGTGGTGAATGATGGGACGCAGATTATGGCGACGGTCGTGTCGGAAGCACCACAGTATACCATCGCGTTGGTGATGAAGACCTTGACTAATCCATTCTTTGTAGAGATGGAAAAGGGCGCGCGTCAGGCAGAGGCCGAGTTGGGAATTCAATTGGTAGTCAAGACCGGGGCACAGGAGACCTCAGTAGAGCAACAAATTACGATCATCCGGGGATTAATTGCGGAGCATGTAGATGCGATCGTGGTTGCGCCGGCTGACTCCAAGGCGCTGCTGCCGGCTTTGAAAGAGGCGCAAGATGCCGGGATTGTCATTGTGAACATTGATAATCAATTGGACCTGCAGGGCATGCAGCAAATCGGCTTGATGGGTGTGCCTTTTATCAGCGTGGATAATGAGCTGGGCGCATACCTTTCAGCCAAGTACATCAGCGATCAGGTCGCGACACCTACGCAGGCGATTATCTTGGAAGGTATCCGCACGGCAAAGAACGCTGAGGATCGCAAAAACGGCGCGCTGCGGGCGTTTCGTGAAAATCCCAATATCCAGGTGGTCGCACAGGAGACTGCACACTGGAAGATTGACGAGGCTCACGATGTAGTCAAGGGATTATTGGAACAATACCCGAACGTCCAAGTCATCTTTTGTGCCAACGACATGATGGCGTTTGGCGTGATTGAGTACCTTGACGAGGTGGGCAGGACGGATGTGCTGGTCGCCGCCTATGATGCGCTGGACGAGGCCCTGGAATTTCTACGCAATGGCAAGTTGCAGGCGACGATTGATCAGCAGGCGGCATTGCAAGGCTACACTGGTGTCCAGTTTGCGTTGCGCATGCACCAGGGAGAAACAGTGCCTGCAGAAGTCTTGGTTGATGTCAAGTTAGTGACAGCAAAAACGCTGGAATAAACCGGTTTTGAGGAACGAATTGGTATCTGGGCGTGAAGCGTGATGCGTGCCAGAGCAAGGAGTAGCGGATGCGACGTTTGCTACATCCCAAGATGACTTGGCAGTTTGTGCTGTTCTTAGGAGTAATCGGCGTACTGCCCCTTTTGTTCTTTGCGTTGATTTCTTACTCAACTTCGCGACGGGTGATTCAGGCAGATGTGACCCGGTTTATGCAGACGTTGGTAGTGGATCAAAAAGACTACCTGGAACAGATTATGGCTGAGGTGGAAAGCCTGATCACGAATATCTCTGGCGTTGAGGAAATCCGCGAGGCAATAGATGATACCAATCAGTATCGAGCCGACTATACATATCAGCGTTTGGCGACGCACGCGCGCATAGGGTATATTCTTAGCAGTTATCTCAGCTTGCATGGTCTGGTTTCGATAGATATTTTCACGCCCGGCGGTGCGCATTATCATGTAGGCGATACGTTGAATGTACGGGATATTGATGACGTTGTCTTGAAGCAGATTTGGGCGAATGTCGAAAAAGGCTCCACGCCTGTAGTCTGGACAGGCATGGAGCGAAATGTGAACATCAACTCGGCTTACGAGCAGGTGGTCACGGCAGCCAAACTGCTTCGCGCGGTGGATGCCGCCACATTGCAAGAGAGACCGGGCGCGCTGATGCTCGTCAACTATAGCCCGGAGAGTTTGTATGACCACTACCGGCAATTGGATTTGGGGGCGGGAGGGTATCTGCTCATCATCGATCCCCAGAACCGCATTGTCTTCCACCCAGATAAGGCCAATATCGGGCACAAGGTTATGCCCGCATTCATCGAGCGGCTCACAGGACCACAGGGCGCGTTTATCATGGCGTTGGAGCAACAGAAGATGCTCGTGACCTATTGTCAATCGAAGGTCAGCGGCTGGTATTTGGCTGGCCTGGTTCCCATGCATACGGTGACTGCCAGTGCGGATACCATCCGCGATACCGGCATTGCGATGTTGTTGGTCAGCATTGGCTTTGTGGCTGTGATTGGCGTAGGATTTTCGCGCACGATGGTGCGTCCGCTGACTTATCTCACCGGTTTGTTCAAGAATATCCAGAATAACACATTTGATTGGCAATTTCGCCTGATGACATTCCGTTCAGATGAGATTGGGGAATTATTTCGGTGGTTTAACGCCTTTCTGGACAGCATGGCGATCCAGCGGCAAACGGAGCAAGCCCTCTTACAAGCTAAGGATGCGGCCGAGGCGGCCAACCGGGCCAAGAGCGTCTTTCTGGCGAGCATAAGCCATGAGTTGCGCACGCCGCTCACGGCCATTCTGGGCTTTGCCGAGGTGATGTTGCACGATGAATTGCTGGCTGATCGGCAGCGTGAGAATGTGGAAATCATCCACCGCAGTGGGGAGCATTTGCTGGCCCTGATCAACGATGTGCTGGACCTCTCCAAGATCGAGGCCGGGCGGACGGAGTTGCGGCCGGCAGCCTTTGATCTGCACGAGATGCTGCTCTGCCTGGGCGAGATGTTCAGCCTGCGCGCGCGCCAGAAAGGGCTGACGGTTGTGTTTGACCTCGCGCCAAGTGTGCCACAGTACATCTGCACCGATATGAGCAAACTGCGCCAGGTGTTGATCAACCTGTTGGGCAATGCGGTCAAGTTCACGGAGCAAGGAAGCATCACTTTGAGAGTAACGAGTAGACAAGGAAACAAGGGAAGCGTCGACAAGGAAGGTCAGATACCTGTTCCCTTGTTGACTCCTTCCCTGTCCATCCTTTCCTTTGAGATCCAAGACACCGGTGTTGGCATTGCTTCCGACGAGTTGGAAAAGCTCTTTGATGCCTTTATGCAGACGGAGAGCGGGCGGCAGTCGGGGCAGGGCACCGGCCTGGGCTTGCCCATCAGCCGGCAGTATGTGCGCCTGATGGGTGGCGATCTCACCGTGCAGAGCAAGGTCGGGCAGGGCAGTGTGTTTGCCTTTGACATCCAGGCCGAATTCGTAGATGCGGCGAAGGTAGAGGATACCTATGCTGCACGACAGATCATCGGCCTTGAGCCGAGGCAACCCGTCTATCGCATCCTTGTTGTCGAAGATGACGCAGCCAGCCGCACGTTGCTGGTAAAGCTGTTAAGCCCCCTGGGATTCGAGCTTTGCGAAGCCGCGAACGGTCAAGAGGCTATTGCAATATGGGAAAGTTGGCGGCCCCAGCTCATCTTTATGGACATGCGCATGCCCAAAATGGATGGACGCGAAGCGATCAAGGAAATCAAGGCGAGAATCCAGAATCAAGCATTGAAAAGTGAGACGATTTTTGTTGCGTTGACGGCCAGTGCGTTCGAGGAAGAGCGGGAAAATATCATCGCTGGTGGGTGTGATGACTTTGTGCGCAAACCATTCCAGAAAACAACGATATTTGATATATTGATGCGCCATTTAAGGGTGCGATTTGTTTATGCCGCGCCGAATGTTGAGCAAGTAAGCGCGGAAGCTCGCCCAGATCATGAGCCAGACGCCGACGCTATTCAAACACGGATTCACAACCTCGATCCTGCGTGGGTGTCGGCAATGCGCCAGGCCGTGATCGTGGGTGATATGCAGCAGATGTTGGCTTTGCTGGAACAGTTGAGTCAGGCTGGCAGCGATCCTGGGTTGGTTGACAAGTTGACCCAACTGGTGTATGGTTTTGAGCATGATGAGATACTGGCTTGGTTACACTCGGGAGGAAGCGAATGAGCGAAACAGGACAAGACATTCAGGCTATTCCAGAAACAGGTGCGACGATTCTGGTTGTGGATGACACGCCGGCCAATCTCAAGTTGCTGTTTCAAGTTTTGAGCGGACAGGGCTACCAGGTGCGTGCGGTCCCTAGCGGAGAGCGCGCGTTGGAGTCGGTGCGGGCGGCCGTACCCGACTTGATCCTGCTTGACATTATGATGCCCGAGATGGACGGCTACCAGATTAGCGAGCGGCTCAAGCAAGACGAACGAACGCGCGACATTCCGATCATCTTTATCAGCGCGCTGGATGCGGTCAAAGACAAAGTTGATGCCTTTAGGGCCGGCGGCGTGGATTACGTGACCAAGCCCTTCCAGTTCGAGGAGGTGTTGGCCCGTGTCGAAACGCACCTCAAGTTGCGCGCGCTGCAAAAGCAGTTGGCTCAACGCGTGTGCGAACTGGAAGAGGCGCTGGCCCAAGTCAAGACGCTGCGTGGGTTGCTGCCGATCTGTGCTAACTGCAAAAAAGTGCGTGACGATCAGGGTTACTGGCAAGACGTAGAGGTTTATGTGCGCGATCACTCGGACGTGGATTTTAGCCACGGCATTTGTCCCGACTGTTTCAAACAACTATATCCCGAGTATGTAGACATTATAGACAAGTCCGGCAATGAGCATGGTTGACTCTACTGAAAAAACTCAACAAGGTGCCCGTCACTTGAATTCGACAGAATGTTGTTATGTCTTGGAAGTGTCGAATTTTCGTTAAAATTCACCAAGTGACGAGCACCTGAGCCACTATGAATTGTTTTGATGAGACTATTTAGGATGGATTTACACCCCTGGCAAAAACTGCTTGACATCAGCCTGCATTTGGCCCAGACGCGGATGCTGGAGCCTTTGCTCGATGATGTGCTGCATTCGGCGATCGACCTGGTTCAAGCCGAGACCGGGCAGGTGGCCTTGCTCGATGCAGATGGAAACCTTGCACGATGCGTTAGTCAAGGGGAAGAGGGACTGTTCAATCCGGCAATGCTCAAGCAGGCGGTGTCCAGCGCTCAACCACTGGTTATCGCTGACCCGTACCCGCTGCTCTGCGCGCCATTGATCGCCTATCGAACGCCTTTGGGCGCAATTTGCGTTCAAAGGCATTCAGGAGATTCACCGTTTGACGCGCAGTCGGTCGAGTTGATGGCTCGCCTGGCGGCACAGGCGGCCGTGTTTATCGAGAACGTGCTCTTGAGCGATGAACTTGAGACCCAGGTGCAGGCGCGCACCGACCGCCTGCAAATCTTGCACGAGATCGACCAGGCCATTCTGGGCGCGCAGTCGCCTTCTGCGATTGCCATGGCCGTGCTGGGGCGCATCCGTTATCTGATCCCTTGCCAGTTGGGCGCGATTGTCGAGTTTGCTCCGACGGGCGAGAATCGTCTGCTGGCTGTCGAGGCCGATTCTGACCTCAACATCGACGTGGCCGCGCGGCTGGATGCACTGCATGATGCGGTCGTCGAGCGTCCTATGATTCGTGGCGCGGCCGACTTGGCCGGGTTGACCCATCGCACACCGTTGCAGCAGCGATTGTATCGCGATGGCGTGAGATCGTATCTGTTTGTGCCTCTGCTCGTCCAGTCAACGGTGACCGGCGTCTTGACCCTGGAATCGCATCACCCCGGCGTATTCACCGCCGAGCACGTTAACATCGCCGCCGAGGTTGCCGCGTCGTTGGCGGTGGCGATCCAGCAAACCCAACTGCGCCTCTCGCTGCTGGACAGTGAGGCCGCACTGCGCCAGTACGCTGCTGATCTGGAGACACAAAACGCCGAACTGGACGCGTTTGCGCATACCGTAGCCCACGATCTCAAGAATCCATTGACGACGATGATGGGATATTGCGAGTTCATTCAGATCCGCCGGGAGCGGTTTTCTGCTGAAGAGTTGGACAAGTCCCTGGATGTCATCCTCCAGGGTGGCGACAAAATTTGCAATATCGTCGATGAACTGCTGCTGCTGGCCAGCGTGCGCAAACAGGATGAGGTTAAGGTGGAGCCGTTGAATATGCAGATATTGGTCGACGGGGCGCAGGATCGCCTGGCAAATATGATCTGGGAGTACCAGGCCGAGATCGTGATGCCTGAAATGTGGCCGGCGGCTCTCGGTTATGGCCCGTGGGTGGAGGAAGTGTGGGCCAATTACATCAGCAATGCGATCAAGTACGGCGGTTCGCCCGCGCTCGGCATCCCGCCCCGGGTGGAACTCGGCTCGACGCATTTGAGCAGTCCGTCACCAGATGCGCCAGGATCGATGATCCGCTTTTGGGTGCGCGACAACGGCGCAGGCATCGAGACTGAAGCGCAAACCAAGTTGTTTACACCCTTTACCCGCCTGGGACAGGCACACATCGAGGGGCAAGGATTGGGATTGTCAATCGTGCAGCGGATTGTGGACAAGCTGGGCGGGCAGGTAGGCGTCTATAGCAAGCCTGGGCAGGGCAGCATTTTTTATTTCACCCTACCGGCATTTCAATAAAAATCACTGGAGGTTTGATATGCAAACACGGCTCAAAGGCAAAGACTTGATCACCACACAGGATTGGACGTTTGAAGAGATCGAGACCGCGCTCGACGTGGCCTGGGATCTCAAGCGCAGCCGCGCGCTTGGCCTGCAAACCGATTATTTGCTGCGTAAAACTCTGTTTATGCTCTTTTTCTTTACTTCGACGCGCACGCGCAACTCGTTTGAAGCCGGGATGACCCAGCTTGGCGGGCACGCCCATTTTATCGAATCTAGCACGACCCAGATTTCGCACGGCGATACGCCCAAAGAGATCGGCAAAATTCTCGGCTCCTACGGCGACGGCATTGCCATCCGCCACTGCGACTGGGGCCAGGGCAACCGCTACATCAACGAGGTGGCCCAGTATTCGCCGGCGCCGGTGCTCAATATGCAGTGCGAAATCTATCATCCCTTCCAGATCATGGCCGATCTGATGACGATTGTCGAGAAAAAGGGACGAAATTTAGAAGGAAAAAAGATCGCCGTTTCCTGGGCCTATGCGGCCAGCTATCAAAAACCACTCTCGGTGCCGCAGTCGTTGATTCTGCTCGCCGCGCGCTTTGGCATGGACGTGACCCTGGCTTATCCGCCCGAATTTAAGCTGATGCCAGAGATTGAGCAGTTGGCCGCCGACAACGCGCGCAAGGCAGGCGGCAGTTTCGAGATCGTCCATGATATGGACGAGGCGTTCAAGGGCGCTGACGTGGTCTATCCCAAGAGCTGGGGCTGTATGCTGACCACCGAAGATTTGCAAGAGAGCGCCCGCATCAGCCAGAAATACACCGGCTGGATCACCGACGCGCGGCGGATCAAACTGGCTCAGGAAGACGTGATCTATATGCACCCGCTGCCCGCCGACCGCGAGATCGAGGTGACGAACGAGGTCATCGACGGCCCGCACTCGGTGGTCTATGATCAGGCCGAGAATCGCTTGCACGCGCAAAAAGCGATCATGGCCTTGACGATGTAGCGTATTGGGGGCGTAAAGACGGCTCTTGCCTTGGAAATCGTCGTGGGTAGGGACAGCCCTCGTGGCTGCCCCAGCAGAGCGACTGCACGGGGGCGCCAAAAAATGAGAAATGATAGGTGATGCTAAAATTTCGTTATCTGATTTTATTATTCATTCTGATTCTCTCCGCGTGCCGGCCTAACATCGTCAGCAACCAGGTGACGGTTCACGTCGATGGGCGGGATATTCCCCTGTCGACCAACGTGCTCACCGTCCGTGAGGCGCTGGAAGAGGCCGACGTGACCGTCGGCACGGAAGACCGCGTGCAGCCCGATCTGTGGGTCGAAATCCAGGATGGGATGACCGTGCGCGTGATCCGCGTGCAGGAAGAGGTGCTCGTCGAGCGCGAGATGGTGGCCTATACCCAGCAGACGATCAAGAGTGAGGCGTTGCCCGTCGGGGAGCGCAAACTGCTCCAGGCCGGTCAGAACGGCGAGGTCGAAGTGACTTACCGCCTGCGTTTTGAGGACGGCGTCGAGGTAGCGCGCACTGTTTTGCAGCGAGCCGTGGTCAAAGAGCCGTCGGCGCAGATCATCGCCGTCGGCGTGGAGGGCGTGGCCGAGTCAGTGGGGGTCGAGGGGACGATCACTTATCTCAACGGCGGCAATGCCTGGGTTATGCGCGGCGAGAGCGGCGGCCGGCACGCCGTCACTTTGGATGGTAACCTCGATGGGCAGGTCTTTGCCCTCTCGCCCGATGGCTCGTATCTGCTCTACTCAGTGCCCACCGACACAGTTGTCCTGGAGGGGCCGTTCAACGCACTGTACCTGCTGAACATCCGCTTGATCGACGAAAAGCCAGTCAAACTCAGCATCGACAATGTGCTTGGCGCCGAGTGGTCGCCCGACGGGCGGCAGATCGCCTACACGACCGGCATCAAGAGCAGCTCGCCCGGCTGGAAGGCCAACAACGACTTGTGGCTGGCGTCGGTGCGGGGAAACGATGGGGAGGTGATCAAGCCCGATCCCAAGCGTTTGCTGCCCGCCAACACGACCGGCGCGTACAGCTGGTGGCCGATGCGCCTGCTCTGGTCACCAGATGGGGACAAAATCGCCTACGCCCGCGCCGACGAGATCGGCTGGGTGGAGGTCAAGTCGCGCCGGGCTTTTCCGCTGGCCTCCTTTGCGCCCCTGAGTTCCTTGCGTGATTGGGTGTGGATACCGCACATTGCATGGTCGTCCGATAATACGTTTGTGATCGGTACCGTGCATGGCCTGCCGCCGGAGGGACAGACGGCCGAGTCGAGCCAGCGCTTTGACGTGTGGGCTTTTTCGCTCAATGGGGAGGTGCGCGCGCGGCTGGTCGATGCGGCGGGGATGTGGGCTGCGCTGGGTGCGTCGGTGCCGGGCACGGCGACCGAGGGGCTGCTCTCCTATGCCCAATCTTATGATCCCTTCAATTCGTATGAAAGCCGCTACACCCTCTGGCTGATGGATCGCGATGGCAGCAACAAGCGCGATTTCTTTCCCCCGCGAGGGCAAATCGGGCTGGTGCCGCCGGTCGAGTATGCCTGGTCGCCCAAAGGAGCGCAGATGGTCGTCCTCTACCTGGGCGATCTGTACCTAGTCGACGTACAGAACGGGCAGTCCAGGCAACTAACCGGCGACGGGCAGTGCGTGCTGGTGGATTGGGAGTAACGATGCGACAGCGATGGATAGACTGGCTCATCAGCCCGCGCTACGCTCTGGGCCGGTTGATCGCTTTGACCGTCGTCGGCGTATTGTGTCTGCTTGGCGCGGGACTGGTTTGGTGGCAAAATCAAGCTCGGGCCGAACGCGCGCTGGTTCCTTTGCAGAGTCCGTGGGCCAATTGCAATGAGCGCGGGGTCAACGTCGACTTGCAGCAGTATGAGGGCGACGATCTTGAGCGCACGCTGGCGCAGATCGAGGCGGCGGGGTTTCGCTGGGTGCGCCAGCGTTTCCCCTGGAACGAGATCGAGCCCCGGCGCGTCGAGTTCGAACTCGACGAGTTCGAGTGGACGCGGTGGGATGCCATCGTCGAGGGCTGCGACCGGCACGGTCTGACGCTGCTCGCCGTGTTGGACGGATCGCCAGCCTGGGCGCACTCGGATTTGGATGGCGATTCCCCGCTCGCTCCCCCGCATCAAGTCTCCGACTGGGGCGCGTTTGTGCGCGCCTTTGCGGCACGCTATCGGGGCAAGGTCGGCGCGTACCAGATGTGGGATGAGCCGAACCTGGCCGATCATTGGGGAAACAAGTACGTCGATCCGGTGGCTTGGACGGCGCTGCTGCGCGAAGGCACGGTCCAAGTGCGCCAAAACGATCCCGGCGCGCCGGTGCTGCTGGCGGCCCTCGCGCCCACGGTCGAACCCGGCCCGCTGAACCTTAACGAGGTCGAATTTCTGCGTCGCGTCGTTGAGGCGGGCGGCGCGGGCTTTTTCGACATTGTCGCCGTACAGCCTTATGGATTTGGCGATCCGCCGGGGGCCAGCGCGGACGCAGCCCAGCTCAACTGGAAGCGCGCGGCGTTGGTGCGGCGCGAGATGGTGCGCCTCGGCCTGGGCGACGTGCCCGTGTGGGCGACGGCCTGGGGCTGGAACGCCTTTACGGGCAACGCGCCGAATCCCTGGCCCGTGGTGTCGGCGCAGCAGCAGGCCGACTATACGCTGGAAGCGCTGCACCTGGCCCGCCGCGACTGGCCCTGGCTTGGCCCGACCTTTCTCTACACCTGGCAGCCGGATGTGCCGGTCGACAATCCGCGATGGGGCTTTGCGCTGATCGATTCAGACGGGCAGGAAACGCCGCTACTTGAAGCAATAACGATAGATAATGGTAAAAAATATCCAGTATATACGGGTGTTTATGTTCCAGACGCGCACAATGCCGAGTACACCGGCGCGTGGCGTTTTTCCGACGCCGGAGCCGATCCGCCGCAGGATGCGTCGGAATCAGAACGTAATGCGATCATTGCCTTTGATTTCGTCGGCACGGCGCTGGATTTGCGGGTGCGGCGCGGCGATTTCTGGGGCTTTTTCTACGTCTCGGTCGATGGCCGTCCGGCCAACAGTCTGCCGCGCGACGAGAGCGGGCGGGCGTACTTGATCTTGCACGATCCGCAAGGAAGCATCGAAACAGTGATGGCAGCGCGTGAATTGTCCGAGCAAGCGCATCGCGTCGAGATCGTCGCCCATGGCGGGTGGGGACAGTGGCCGCTGATTGGCTGGACGGTGCGCGATGAAAAGTCGCCGCCGCCCGGCGCCGCGCTGTGGGGCGTACTGCTTCTGATCGGTGCGCTGGCTCTGGTGATTGCCGTGGGACAGTTTTTGTTTACCCCCCAGGCCGCGCAGCCCATCTATGCCTTGATCGGGCGCGCGTTCAAGAGATACCGCGCTCTGCCGGAGTGGGTGCCTGTACTTTTGACGTCAAGTGTGGCGCTGGCTTTCTACTTGGTTCCCTGGACGGCGCTCGCCCTGCCTTTGTTGGTCGTCCTTTTTGCGCTGGTGTTCCTGCGCATTGACTTGGGATTGGCCCTGGTGGCACTGTCGCTGCCTTTCTACACCCGCCCCAAACTGCTGTTTGGATGGCCCTTTTCGGTGGTCGAGCTGTTTTTGTGGGAATGCCTCGTCGCCTGGCTACTGGCTCGTCTGCTCGATTGGGGACGAGCGGCGATGCAGCAGGGCATGCAGGCTATATTTACCCATTGGCTGGCTTTTTTGAACGAATGGCCGCTACGCTTGCTCGGCAAACTCGGCGAGTTTGCGCGGAGACCGAACTGGCGCGGGCGCGTGCAAGCACGCGCTTATGTGCTCGATCTGGGCGTGGCCGCGCTGCTCGTGGTTGCCTGGCTGGCCGTCAACGTCGCCGAATACCGCGACGTGGCCTGGCACGAATTTCGCGTGGTATTTCTTGAAAGTGCGTTGTTTTATGCTCTGATTCGATGGTCGATCAAGAGCGAGCGCGCCTGGCGGCGGTTGGTCGAAGGCTGGCTGCTGGGCAACGTGATCGTCGCGGCAATCGGCTTGATCCAGTGGGCGACGGGACAAAACCTGATCACCGCCGACGGTATCTCGCGGGTGCGTGGGTTCTATGGATCGCCCAACAACCTGGCGCTCTACCTGATGCGCGCGTTACCGGTGCTGCTGGCCGCAGCCTGGCTGGATAAAAACCGGGTGCGGCGCATCGTCTACGGTATGGGAGCGCTGCCGGTGCTGGGCGCGTCGCTGCTGACCTTTTCCAAAGGGGCGCTTTTGCTGGGTCTGCCGGCGTCGATCCTGGCGCTGGGGTGGCTGCAATTCCGCCACAAGGCGGGACGCCGTAAGGCGATCTGGACGACGGCCGGCGCGCTGGTTGTGCTGGCGCTGCTCCTGACGCCGTTGGCATTCACCGACCGCTTTCGCGGCTGGTTTGACCCATCTTCAGGCACAGCATTCTTTCGCCTGAAACTGTGGCGGGCTACATGGAGCATGATCGTCGATCATCCGATCTGGGGCGTTGGGCCGGACAATTTCCTCTATCATTATCGCACGCGCTATGTGCTGCCCTCGGCGTGGGGCGAATTGGATCTGTCGCACCCGCACAACCTGTTGCTCGACGCCTGGACGCGGCTGGGCCTGCCCGGCCTGATCGTCGTCGGCTGGCTGGTGGGCTGGTTTGTCCACACAAGTTGGGGAAAACTGAGCCGTTTTGGGGATAACCGAACACTTGTGCTAGGCATTGCGGCGTCAATGGCCGCGCTGCTGGCGCACGGACTTGTCGATCACGCCATGTTTTTGATCGATCTGGGGTTTGTCTTTATGTTGCTGCTGGCTGTGGCGCAGAAACGCGAGGCATGAGGCGTAAGGCGTATTGTGTGACGGACCACGCAATACGCCTTACGCAGCAGTCATTTAGAATTCGACAAGGTCTTTGACATGTACTGGCAGGCCGGTCTTGATCGATTTGTTGCCGGCGATGCCAACCAGGATCGAGTATGCGCCTTCGATGTGGCTGGCGGCGCGTTTGAACGGATCGGGCGGCGGGTCGCTGCCGAAAATGTCTTCCAACATCACTAGGTCACCGCCGCCGTGTCCGCCGATGCCCTCGGGAATTTCTGCATCGTAAGGTTCGGCAAAGAGCGGAAACACGGTAATTCGTTTGGTGCGCGCCGCGCCTTCGGCAGCCATATCGCCCCCGGCATTGATGTAGGCAGTTTCTACAATCGCGATCTGGATTCTCCCCTTGTCGCCGTTCAAGCTCACCCGGTAGCCCTCCCAGGGCATATAAGCGTTGAGCGAGTAGGTCATCACCGCATTGTTTTCGTAACGCACCATCACTCCCATCATATCCTCGATGCTGATCCCATCGCCAAATACGCTCTGGTCGCGGAAATAGCCGTCTTCGTGCTCGGCGTCGAGATACATCTCCTTGAGCCGCCCGTTTTGTTCCAGGTGAATGGCAAAAGGATCGTTCTGAGCGTTGGTGCTGCCGTGCGCGCGGGCGTAAAATTTGGTGATGCCGCGATTTTCAGCGTTTTCACGGCCGTAATAAACTAGGTCGCCCATCGCAAAGACGGTTTTGGGGTGTGTGCCCAGCCAGAAATTGACCAGGTCAAAGTGGTGTGTGGCCTTGTGGACCAGCAGCCCGCCGCTGTTGCGCTTGTCGCGGTGCCAGCGCCGGAAATAGTCGGCGCCGTGGTAGGTGTCGAGCAGCCATTCAAAGTGGACTGAGTGCACCTTGCCGATGGTGTCGTTCATGATCAGTTCGCGCAGTTTGGTGTTGTGCGGTGCGTAGCGATAGTTAAAAGTGACGCGGAGGTTTTTGCCGGTGCGTTTGATCGCATCGAAAATGGCCTGGCATTTGACCTCGTCGATGGTCATCGGTTTTTCAGTGATCACGTCGCAGCCCAATTCCATCGCGCGGACGATGTATTTGTGATGCGTGCGGTCAATGGAGGTGACGATCACGATATCGGGTTTGGTTTCCCGGATCATTTGATCGTACTGGTCGATGCCAAAGGTGGGAACTGGCCGTGCATCCATCTCTTCACTGAGCGCACGGTTGGCAAAATCCATGCGTGTCTGGTTGATGTCGCAAAAGCCGACCAGTTCAGAGGTTGCTGCAAAGTGGGTGGCGATGGCCCGGTAGTACATTCGAGAGCGGCCACCCAGCCCGATGATAGCGTATCTTTTTTTATCAGACATAGCCTCTCCTTTGAAATTAAATGTGTATATGAATAAAAAAGGCTGAAAGTGTAAGCAAATTTACTTATTGAAGCAAGTTTGCTTGTCTACTTTCAGCCCCTGCCAGATGAGCAAGCCCACGAATCTTAACGTGATCGGATGTGCATGGGCATAATCACATGCACAAAGTTGCTGTCGTCCAATGGTTTGAGCACGCCAGGGCTGGCAGCCGAATTGGTTTCCAGGGCGACCTGCGCGCTGTCCATTACCGAGAGCGCGTCGATCAGAAAGCGGACATTGAAAGCGATGGTCACCGGTTCGCCTTCGATGGCTGCATCGAGTTCGACCTCACTGTCGCCCATTTCTGCGCTGGTGGCGCTGATGGTGAGTTTTCCGGCGACGGGATCGAGGTCAAATTGGACGATGTTGGCTTCGCTGCGTGCAAAAATGTTGGTCGTCTTGCACGCTTTGAGCAGCTCCTGAGTATTGAGGACGGTGCGTGTGGTGCGCGATTTTGGGACAATCTGGTTAAAGTCGGGAAAGTTTCCTTCGATGAGTTGCGAAACAAGGTCGATGCCGAAAATCTTGCCCTCATTGGCGCCCGTGTTGCCTTGCAGATGAAAGAGCACCTGGCTGCGTGAGGGAGTGATATACATCCCAATCGGTTCCTCTTCGTCGCCGCTGACGCGGGCCAGTTCATTGAGCGCCTTGGCCGGGATGACCACGCTGATTGGCTGTGGGGCCGGTGTGGATAGTCGGGCTGAGCGCACAGAAAGACGGAACCCATCGGCAGCGGCGAGGGTGAGGGTATCCTGATCAAAGCGCGCCAGCACACCGGTGAGGATGGGGCGGCTTTCATCCGTGGCAGCGGCAAAGACCACCTGAGCAATCATTTGGCGGAGCAAACTTGGTTCGAGCAGCATCTCGGGCGAATTGCCGCTGACCTCGTTGTCCACTGCCGGGATCAGTGGAAATTCTTGTGCATCGATGCCTTTGACATCTGCTTCACTGCGACCGCAGACTAGATGGAGTGTCTGTCCATCGAGAAAGAGGTCGATCCGTTCTTGAGGCAGCGAATTGATCAGGTCGGTGAGCAGGCGGGCGGGCAATGTAATTTCGCCTTCTTGCTCTACGCGCGAACCGATCCAGCAGATAACAAATAACTCTAGATCGGTTGCGGCAAGTTTGATTTGCGCGTCTTCCGTTGCCATCAGCACGTGAGACAACACAGGAAGTGTGGGGCGCGTAGCGACGGCCCGACCAATAATCGCCAGGCCTCTGGACAGGTTTTCTTGCAGGCAGGATGCTTGCATAATTATTCCTCCTCATCGGCAATAATGCTCATCTGGCGTTATTGTACCATGAAAAAGTGGCGCGGACAAACTATTGTCCACGCCACTGAATGCGCTTGAGCTAAAAAAAGGATTATCTTGCCCAGGACTTGCGGATTTCCCAGGCGGCGAAGCCAAGCACAAGCACAACGCCGAGAATGGGAATCCAGATGCCGGTGCCGCCGGTGGTCGGCATTTCTGTCTCGACAGTGCCATCACCGCCTTGGGTCACTACAGTGATCGTCTTTTCTTCACCAGGTACAGGGCCTTCCAGAAAAATGCCGTCGATGTAGTATTTAGCTTCGCTGCCCAGAATGGGCCACTTGGTCCAGCCGCGCACAAAGAGCGTGATCTTGCCGCTTTCGGGGGTGATCTGCGTGGTATAGGCGTTCATGGTCGGGTTTTCGGTGTTCAGGGGTACGTCGTTCCATCCCGTGTCGATCCAGTCGCCCCAGTCCAGGGCCGCCCAGTTGCCGCGACCTTTTTGGTCAACAGCCCATTGGATGCGGTGTCCATAGGGCGTGTTGCTGTTGTTGGCCGTCGATGCTTTGATGATCCCGTGCAGCGAAACGGTATAAGTCTCACCAGCCACAACCTCGATGGTCTGATAGATGCCGACAAAACGATCGGCTTCGCCAGGACCCATCACTTGCATCAGTTGTGCGTGTTGTCCGTGAGAAACGTGTGCGGGGTTGAGTTCATCCACCCATTTATAGACTGCTCTGTCATTGTCAAAATTGCTCCACCCAGTGGCCGCGCCAGTGTCGGCAAACCCCTCTTCAAAGCTACCGTTGGCAAGTACTTGGCCGATCTGCGGCACGGTCGTGACTTTGTAGACGACCGGGACCGGACCGGGCTCTTTGCCACCAACTTCGGGGACCGGTGGTTGGGTTTGCGTTTCGGGTGTGGGGGTGAGTGTTGGCTTTTCTTCCGCCGCGACGACAGGCGTATTGGTAGCCTGTTCAGCCGCAGGCGTGGGCGTATAAGTTGGTAGCACCATCAACGGCGTTTCTGTCGGCGGCGGCGTAAATGTCGCCGTTGGTGCTGCTTTGGAACCGCCAAATGGGTTGCAGGCAGCCATCATGAGTACGAGAGCAAGGGCGATGATTCCAATCACTCTATGCTTGCTTGATAATTGCTTGATCATCGATCTGAACCTCCTTCGATCAGGAGTCTTGTAAGATTATGTTATGTATATGATATCACCTTTTCAATTTTTTGGCAAGCCCCAATTTTCCATAACATGAGAACACCCCTCCCCTACCCCGTTTTCGATAGGGTTTGATACAGAGTGGGGGAGTAAGACATAAATTCATATTTCACACAAGTATAAAGATGGAATGCAGAGTTTACGCTATTTTGTGGCAGTCAGGATTCAATGGGAGTCTTGAAATCATAAATGCCGTTATCAATGCGCCAACACGCGCCGCATGATGTGCAATGCAGCATCGTTTCCGCGCGCTCAAAAGTGCTGGTTCCGCACCGGGGACAGCGGAATGTCAATTCACCTGGGTTGGGAGATAACGTTGTTCCGGTGTGTTTGGCACGGAGCATAATGCTTGGCGTGAGCGGCCACCACTGTCCGGTTGGCTGGAATGCACGGTCGAGTACTGCGAGCAAACGAGCGGGTACAAAGCGTTTGAGGAGTGGAATTCGAAAATGAGAAAGGCTACGGGTTCGTTCGATCTGGAAACCGCGCGCCACAAGTTGCTGTCGCATCCATCTGGGATGAAAGTCAAAATTGAGCTCCGCAAACTCGACTGGTTCCAGGTTAAATGGTGACCAGGTCTGGCGGCGCATCGCGTAGCGCAGGATCGATTTAGTGTGAAATTTGCTGGCAAATTCGAGGATCAGGATGCCGCCAAGCTTGAGTATGTGTGCGATCTGGCTCAGAGCCGAAGGCACATCGGCAAGGTGATGGATGACCCGGATCATACACACTGCATCAAATTGAGCCGCGTCGAATGGGAGATGATAAACGTTGCCAGCAATGTATGTGTATTTGGAAGCTGTGCCCAGTCGTTGCTGTGCTTCCTGGAGCAGGGATTTGGAATAGTCGAGGAGAGCAATTCGGTCGTATCCCTGATACATATCGACCAGGCGGCCAAATCCTGTGCCGATTTCCAATAAACGGTCTCCCCTGGGGGGGAGCAGTTTGCGGAGGGCAAAGCGTTCGGTCAAATCTTCGTATTCGCGTCCCTGGTTTTGCCAGAATCGGGCGCGATAATCTGAGCCTTCGTAATCACATATTGGGATGTTGGGGGGGGCGTCGTTCACGGTATCCTCATCGCCTGAAAATTGTAAAACGTGAAACATCTTTCGGTCGGGTTGCGGCTAACGGCCGTTCAGCCCGACAAACTGACAAGCTGCTTGAAGCAACGCCGTTGACTCGCTGGTCGAAAGCCATTGTCCCATCCACGAACGATGTTTTGCCTTGATGCGAGGTAACAGATCAAGCACGACAGGATTGAAAGAGCTGGATTGGGTCTTGAGCCACTCTTGAAATTCTTGATCGGGCGCGCCTACCAGATCGAACAACTCACCGAGTATCCACTCGGCGAAAGTATCAGAGAACAACTGTCTTTGATTCTCGCGCGCAATAACCAGGGTTCGCTTTTCCAGTTGTCCAATCACAGACTCGATGCGCCTCAACGATTGTTGTACGATGTCGGCGTCAATCCTTTTACTGCTCTGGATCAAAACACTTGAAAGCGCCAGCGCGGTCAAGACAATGCGCTCGTCTTCACTGCTGTGCTGCCAGTAGTCTGCCAGGTGTGGCTCAACCTCGATGTATGCGTTGTGGCGCATGTAATCCAGCCGCTGATTTTCGTCGAGTCCTTCGTTGTACGCATCCCACCCAAAATGCGCAGCAACCTGGGTGAAAAAAGGATGATTGCCGGCAAAATGTGCAATTGCCTGACATTCTTCAGCGGTAAAACCGAATGGTGTATTGGCTGTCTGGGACAGCAGGGCACCGACGGCGACGGGTTCCAACCCGCGCAGGTTGATATTGGCAAAGATATTGAAAAAGGGCGAGGTGCGCACCTGATCCGAGTGGCAAAGATTGACCAACTCTAGACGACTGGACGTGATCAGCGCCAAGTTATGGTGAATAGCTAACGACCGCAATCCGCCGTAAAAGTCCGGCCCAAAGTTTTGATTGTAAGTGATGTTTTCAAATTCGTCGAGCAAGAGCACGACATGAATTCCGATGTCATTCAACAGATCGAAAAAGTCGGCCAGCAAATAGTTGTCAACCGTTTCCGAAGCACGCAGCTCCTCGATGATGTCATTGAGTTCCTGATCTGTATTCTCAATTTGCCGCCGAATGGTGCGCAAGAGGCGAACCCACAGTTGGAGTGGCGTCGTTGACTCGCTGACCATCATCAAATCGTTGTAGACGAAAATGTACTTGTCGGGATCGAGTCCGTTAGCACGAACAACGTCGGGATGTGCGATCACGCGCAGCAGCGAGGTTTTTCCCGTTCGCCGTTCGCCGACGATGGAGCTGGATTCAAAGGCGGGGTTTCGCAAACGGCTAAAGATTTGCTCAATTTCGCGATGGCGGCCGTAAAAACGGGCTGGTTCAGTGATTGGATTGCCGTATGTGAAAGGATTGAAGCCAGGTAAGTCGCTGGGCGGCGTAAAAACGGCTGTCTGAATTGTCTCCAGAGGAGGGAGCGGCTCAATTATCCCCAGGGCTTCGCCCGTCATTTTGCACCGTTTAAGGTCGTTTAGCACCTCGGCACATGAGGGATATCGATCCTCCGGCCTTTTGGCGAGCATTCTCAACACAATGCTTCTGAGCATTGGCGGCGTAACCGCGGTGAATTTTTCTGAAGGTTCTGGCTCTTCGTTCATCACCCGATAGAGGACCGTGCCCACGCTTTGACCAGAAAATGGGCGTGTGCCAGCAATCATCTCGTACATCACACACCCTAGTGCGAAAATGTCCGCGCGCCCGTCGAGTTCTTCGCCGGCGATTTGCTCCGGAGCCATATAGCTTGGCGTGCCGGTGATCATGCCCGAGTGGGTCAGGTGAGGTGACGTTGCCAAGCGCGCCAGGCCAAAATCGGTGATCTTGACGCGTCCGGTCGAAAGGATCATGACATTTTCCGGTTTGATGTCGCGGTGCACCAATCCCTGGTTGTGGGCATAATCGAGCGCGTCACAGATTTGCAGGCTCAAGTCGATGATTTGTTGCGGTGACAGCTCTTCACTTAAAACTTGAGCAAGAGAACGACCTTCCAGGTACTCCATCACCATATATGAGAGTTCGCCTTGCATGTCGGCGTCATAGACAACGACAATGTTCGGGTGAGAAAGTCTGCCTGCGGCTTGGGTTTCGCGTCGAAAACGCTGCAAAAAGGTTTCCGACTGCGTGATCAGTTCGGGACGGATGACCTTGATGGCTACGACGCGATCGATGTTGGGGTCGCGGGCCTTGTAGACTTTGCCCATCGCACCCTGTCCGATCAATTCAAGCACTTCATAGCGTCCGATGTATTGAGGCAATTTGCTCATATCAGGAATCCTTCCCTGCTAAATCGGTACGTTCGTATAGATTGACATGTGTGGAATGCTACTCTCGCTTCAACGGGCGTTTAGCCGGCATGCCCGGCCGGCGCGGGTATTTATCTGGTGTGCGGGCGACTTTTTCGATCAGAACCAGGTTGCGTACTTCGGCCAGTCCGAGCAGTTCGATAGACATTATTTTTTTCAGCCGCCCACCCAAAACCGAAATGGCATAGTCGGCTGTCTGGATTTCTTCCTGTGCCGACGCGCCTTTTTGCGCCACGATCAAGCCGCCTAGACGGCACAACGGCAGCAGATATTCGGCCAAAACCGGCAACTCGGCGACGGCGCGTGCTAATACCACGTCGTAGCGTTCTCGGTGATCGGGTATCTGTCCAACCTCTTCGGCGCGGCCTTTGATCGCTTTGATGCGTTTGAGACCGAGGTGTTGAATGGCAAACTCGATAAAGTCCACTTTTTTGCCTGTGGCTTCAAGCAAGGTCATTTCGATTTGCGGACAGTATATCTTGAGTGCAAGTCCCGGAAACCCGGCGCCACTGCCGACATCGATGCACGAAAGCGGCACATCGTTGCGTTCATATTGCTGATGCTTTAGGGCCAGCACACAACTCAGCGAATCCAAAAAGTGACGGATCTGGATTTGTTCATATTCGGTGATCGCCGTCAGATTAAGCCGGGTATTCCATTCGACCAGAATCTCGTACAGGTCTTGAAATTTCCCGATCTGGGATTGGGTTAAAGCAAGTCCGAGATGTTTCGTACCTTCAACAAGGCGTTCCATTTCCCGTATTGAGTCTCCTGAAAAAGGTCGAGAGTGATGAACAAGCCAAGATACTCAACATCCTCTTATCTGTTTGATGAGGCGCGAATTGTCTTTATTATATCACAAATGCGGTAGAGGATGTCTAGTTCCTGCATGCGCAGCAGCATACAGGAACCAAAATAAGCAGCAATACCGACGACACCACAGAGGCCTACCGTGGTCGCCCATTCGAGCCGCCCCTTTGTTGCGAGCAAGGCAGTCGCCAGTTTCGTGCCATAGATTGCAGCGCCCATCACTGCTGAAGCAATGAGTGCTTTGATCGTCGTCGTGCCGATGCCAAAGGGGTGTAATGGCCCAACCATACGCCAGAACAGCACGAGCATCAACAGCGTATGCCCGGCCAACTGCACGTTGTTGGCAAGAATCAAACCAACCATGCCCAAAGAGTTGACGGTTGGAAGGGCGGTCAACGCGTATAGCACAACGCCCACGACGCCGACGAGCGCCGGGATGAAAGTGTTTTTGCGCGCGTAAAAGGCAAAAACAAGCGGCTGGTCGATGGCAGCAAAGATCATCCCAACGAGATAATAACGTAAAGCAATGGCTGTTTGCAGCGTATCTTGAGCAGTAAAATTGCCATGTTCAAAGACCAGGGCGATGAGTGGCTCGGCCAGAATAAACAGTCCGACAGCAGCGGGAAGGGTCAGTACGAGTACGAGCCGCAGACCTCCTGCTAACGTCTCTCGAAATGTGGTCGAGTGTCCTTGCGCTTGTTCATAAACCGTCTGCCGGGCCAAAGTCGGCAGGATTGCCGTCGAGACGGCCATTGAGACCAACCCAAGCGGAAATTGGCGCAGTTGGGTGGCATAGTCCATAATGGCCAGGCTGTTGCCGATGCCGGAAGCCAAGTTGCGATCGAGGAGGATGCCCAGTTCATTGGGGATCATTCCCACGACGACCGGCAAGTAGAGCCGTAGAATGTGTCGCAACGCCGGGTGGCGGACATCAAATGCAGGGCGAAAGCGGATGCCGCGTAACGCCGGGAGCTGGAGCACAAACTGCGACAATGCGCCGATGACCAGTCCGACAGCCAGGCTGCTCACACCCCATCGTCGCCCCCAGAGCAGGGCAGCGAGAACCACGCCTGCATTAAAAACGACCGTCGTAAAGGCGGGCAGTGCAAACCGTTGCAAGGCCTGGCACAGTGCCGTCGCCAATCCGGATAAACTCAGGAACATCATACCCAACAACGTGATACGCAGCAAGCGCGTCGTCTCGATCTGCAAAGGCGTGTCAAAGCCGCTCACCAGGACATGGGTGATGAATGGAGCGGCCAGTTCTGAAACCAGGATGACCAGGCCCAGTGTGAGGATCGACAGCGTAAATAATAAACTGGCAATGTTGGAAAATTCTTTACGATGTTCTTGGGTTGCATACTCGCTTAATGTTGGAACCAAAGCCGAGGTGATCATCCCGCCGATCAGCAACTCGTAGAATCGGCGTGGCACAATATCGGCGGCGTTGTAGGCCAGGATCGCCGTTTGCGCGCCAAACAGATCCGAGATCGCCATCCCGCGGATCAAGCCCATCATTCGGCTCAAGACATTGCCGATTGAGACGATTGCGGCAGAACGAGCGACGCTGCTTTGTGAATCGTTTTTTTCTTTAATCATATAAATATATACGTCGATGCGTAGCCAGTTGTCTGGGGACTGCGAATGGTGCTCATTATACACGAGACCCCATGCGGGGCAAAATCCAAGCGGCTGGTTTGGCAGATTAGTTTTCCCTCACATAAGCATAGTTGACGCCCTTTCTTGATTGTGATATATTGATGTTGCGAAATCTGTTTGTGTTGGTCCCAGATTGGTAGGAACCACGGCGCTCAAGTCTGATCAAAGGAGGTACTTATGCGTCCCCTTTATATTTTCACAGTTAAACCCTCACTTCCGCCAGAATTGAAACGGATCCAAGAACTGGCCCGGAATTTGATGTGGTGTTGGGATCATGAGTCAATTTCATTTTTCGGTCAGATAGACCCTGATCTATGGGAAGAAACGCGACACAATCCAGTATTGATGCTTGGACGCATCAAACAGGAACGCCTGCAAGCACTGGCTGCCGATGACAGTTTTATGAGTCAGTTGGAGCGTGCCGAAAGTCGTCTTGATCGGTATATGTCGCGCAAAGCCTGGTTTGAAAGGGAACACGATTCTGAATACGGCGAGGCGGTCGTTGCTTATTTTTCACTTGAATTTGGCCTTACCGAATCTCTGCGACTTTACTCGGGTGGTTTGGGCGTTCTGGCTGGCGATCATCTCAAGTCGGCGAGTGATTTGGGCATTCCACTTGTCGGCGTTGGCCTGTTATACCAAAAAGGCTATTTTCGGCAATATCTCAATGCCGACGGGTGGCAGCAGGAAAGCTACCCGGATAACGATTTTTACAACCTGCCCCTCGAGATGCAACGCGACCAAGACGGTTCGCCTTTGATGATCAAACTGACCTTTCCTGGACGCGACGTTTATGCATGTATCTGGCGCGTCAATGTGGGACGCATCCGGTTGTACTTGCTTGACACGAACATCGAACAGAACAACCGCGATGATCAGGACATCACCGATCTGCTTTACGGCGGTGACCTGGACATGCGTCTCAAGCAAGAACTGTTGATCGGCGTGGGTGGCATTCGCGCGCTCAATGCATTAGGATTTGAACCCACCGTTTACCATATGAACGAAGGGCACTCGGCTTTTTTGGCCATCGAACGGGTCAGCCAGTTGATGAAAAAACACGCTTTGACCTTTGAACAGGCCAAAGAACTGGCCCGGGCCGGTATGGTATTTACCACCCATACACCCGTACCTGCGGGCATCGATCGCTTTTCCTCCGATCAGATCGGTCACTATTGGGGGTTCCGCTATGCCGAACTGGGGCTAAACCACGATCAGTTTATGGCCCTGGGACGGCAAAATCCCAATGATCCCTATGAGCCTTTCTGTATGACCATCCTGGCCTTGCGCCTGGCGTCGTACTCCAACGGGGTGAGCGAATTGCACGGTCATGTCTCGCGTCAGATGTTCCAGGGCGTCTGGGCCGGTCTGCCCGTCGAAGAAGTGCCGATTGGACATGTAACTAATGGTATCCACCAGCAATCGTGGATTTCCGGCGACATGGCCAGCCTTTACGAGCGCTATCTTGGCCCACGCTGGCGGCAGACGCCTGCCGAGCAAGAGGTCTGGAATCATGTGGATCGCATCCCTGGCGCAGAGCTTTGGAATACACACCAGCGGCGGCGCGAGCGAATGGTCTCTTTTGTGCGACGGCATCTGCGTGAACAGCTTGAGCAACGTGGAGCGTCCAAGGCTGAATTGTTGGCCGCCGAAGAGGTGCTTAACCCGGAAGCACTGACTATCGGCTTTGCGCGCCGATTTGCGACCTATAAGCGGGCGACCCTGCTTTTCCGCGATCCAGATCGGTTGATCAAAATCCTGGGCGATCCGCAGCGGCCTGTACAGATCATTTTTTCTGGCAAAGCGCACCCGCACGACAACCCCGGCAAAGAGCTGATCCGGCAGATCGTGCACATGGCCCGCCGTTCTGAACTGCGCTATCGAATGGTCTTTTTGGAAAACTATGATATGAACATTGCCCGCTATCTGGTGCAAGGTGTCGATGTCTGGATGAACACGCCCACGCGCCCGCACGAGGCCAGCGGCACCAGCGGCATGAAAGCGGCCGCTAACGGCGCGCTCAATATGAGCATCCTCGACGGCTGGTGGGCCGAAGCCTTTACGCCTGAAATCGGCTGGGCCGTTGGTTCAGGCGAAGAGTACACCGACTATAATCTCCAGGATCACGTCGAGTCGAACGCCATCTATAACCTGCTTGAAAAAGAGGTTGTCCCGTTGTTCTACGAACGAGGTTCAGATGGTTTGCCGCGCCGGTGGGTTGATATGATGAAAGCGACAATGCGAGCTATCTGTCCCAAGTTCAATACGCATCGTATGTTGCAGCAATACACTGAAAAATATTATATTCCATCCTACAAGCGGTTCAACCGGTTATCTGATGGCAATATGGAGAACCTGCGCGGTTTTGTCGACTGGAAAGTGCGCGTGCGACAATACTGGCCCAAAATTCGCATCGAGAATGTCGAATCGGATCTAGTTAACGAGACCAGCGTCAACGTGCCGAGCAGCGTGTGGGCCGAGATATATTTGGGTGAATTGACACCCGCAGATGTCAAAGTCGAATTATATTTTGGCGCTGTCGATCCGAGCGGCGAGATCGTCGATCCACAGATCGTCGAGATGACAGGCAAGGAGCTCGGCTCGGAGGGTGTCTATTCGTTTGTCGGCAGTGTGACCTATACCTCCAGCGGGCAGCACGGCTTTACAGTGCGTGTTGTGCCGAACCATCCGGAACAAGTGTCTCTCTTTGAGATGGGACTCGTGCTGTGGGGCACGCCAAAATAAACTCCTGTCAGATTGGCATCCGAATGCCAGTGCATTCGAATGCGCAAGAATGCGAATGCACTGGTACGTTCTTCTGGGTGCAACAAATCATCTTGATGGTGCGTAAAGGTAAACGCACCAACTGAGCAATGTTTGTTGGAACCTTGATCGCAGGAGACATAAATGCCCAGAGAAAAACCTCTGGAAATCGGCATTGTGCTCAACGGCAGTGCCGGGAATCAATACCAGGTCAAGCGCCTCGTGGGGGGCGGCGGCATGGCCTGGGTATACCAGGTTGTCAAGCTGCCCGACAGCGGCAGTGCGCTGTGGGCACTCAAAGAACTGCGCCCCCAAACCCAAGATCCCGATACACAAGAACATGCTCGCCGACTGTTCAATCAGGAGGCGATCATCCTTGCCCAACTCAACCATCCCAACCTGCCCCAAGTCATTGATTTTTTCGAAGACAATGGCCGCGCCTATCTGGTGATGGAGTTCATCTGGGGCGAGTCGCTGGAAAAGCGCATCGAAAAAGCGCGCTCTCCGCTACTGGAGCGCGAGGTGCTTCAATGGGCGGTACAGGTTTGTGATGTGCTCGATTACCTGCACACCCGCCAGCCTCCGGTCATCTTTCGCGATCTCAAGCCGAGCAACGTGATGGTCAACAACGCAGGCGTCGTCAAGTTGGTCGATTTTGGCATTGCGCGCACCTACAAAGAGGGCAAACCGCAGGATACCATCGCCCTCGGCTCCGAAAACTATGCCGCGCCGGAGCAGTGGGGCGAAGAACAGACCGATCCCCGCTCGGACCTCTATGGCCTGGGGGCGACTATGTATCATCTGCTGGCCAACATGCCGCCTTCTCCGGCGTTCTTGCCCTCCGAGCCGACATCGCTGAGTGAATTGAACGAGGCCGTTTCTCCGGGGGTGGTGCAGATTGTGACCAGGTCGATGGCCCGCGAGCGTCAGAATCGGTATGCATCGGCACAAGAGATGAAACAAGCCATGATTGCCTGCCTGCCCGGTTACGTCGCGCCCGGACAGCCGGCGGCGTTCGTCGCGGCGGCAACTGCTGCTGAGGCGACGACGGTTACCGCAACGCCGCCCAGACTGCACAAGCCTGTTACTCAATCCGCACCGCAGGCGGCATCGGCATCAGTTTCAACGGCACAAAAGAGCAGCGTTTCGCAGCCCCAGGTGCGCCGCGTGGTGCGTAAGGTACGTCGTTGCCCGCGTTGCCAGCAGACAAGCGCGCTCGACGCGCGGTTTTGCGTCAAGTGTGGCTATGCCTTTGCCGGCTTTCGCCCGGCCGTGCTGCGCGTGATCGAACCCGTGCGCGCAGCCTGGGAAATGCCAGTCAAATCGAACCCGCTGATGTTGGGCCGTGCTGACCCCGGTGAGGGCTACCGTCCCGATTTCGATATGACCTTTTACGATCCGGAGGGCTATGTTTCTCGCCGCCACGCGCACATCGTCAAGGCTCGAAACGGCTATTTCATCAAGGATTTGGGCAGCAGTAACGGCACCTATGTGAACAACCAGCCGCTGATCACGGATACTTACCGTAAGTTGAACAATGGCGACAAGATCGAGATCGGTGAGTTGGGCATTCTCTTTTTGTTCAAGTGACTCATCGATGGGGGATGACGTTTCTATATGACAAAAAAACTGGTCGTTTATTTCTCACTCACCGGAAATACCAAATACATCGCCGAAACCATCGCCGAAGCGGTAGGGGCCGATTTGCTCGAATTGATACCGGCCCAACCCTATCCCGGCGGGTTTTTGCGCTATTTTATTGGCGGAATGCAGGCCCTGTTCAGTGCCAGGCCGGCGCTTCAGCCCTTTGACAAGAACCCGGCCGATTATGATCTGTGGTTCATCGGCACGCCGGTGTGGGCCAGCAAGAATGCTGCACCACTAAACACTTTACTGAGCCGGGTGTCTGCCGAGGGCAAAAAAGTCGCGCTTTACGCCTGCTGTGGCGATCCCAGTGGGCAGGCGCTGCGAACGATGAAATCCAAGTTGCGCGGCGGTCAGGTGATCGGCGAGCTTGAACTGCGCGAGCCGCTGGTCAACGACCGGGAAGGCAGCCAGCAGCAGGCGCGCGCGTGGGCGCAGCAGATGATCGAGCAGGCATAACAGCCGGGAGGTAAGGAAAATGAAGTGTCCCCAATGCGACCAGGAAAACCGAGACGTCGCCCGCTTTTGCCAGTACTGCGGTGCGCTCTTGCATGAGGTTGAGGTGCTGGATGAAAATGTAGACGAGCTTCCGATCGAGGCAGAGATCGCCTCTGAATCCGCGAATGTGGACGAGATCGAACCAGAAACAGTCATTCAATTCATCGCCGATTGGGACGCCGCCACGGCAGATGTGGATGTTCAAGAAGGCGAGTTGGTGTCGGAAATCCCCGAGATTAAAGTGATTGAAGACGTGGAAGAAAAACTTGATGCGGAATCAGTTCATGACGTCGAGGTTGTCGATGGCGAGCTGGATGATGAATTACTAGTGCCAGAAGGTGAAGCCGCCCAAGCTGAACTGGATCAGAGCGACGAATCACCTGTGGAGGTTGAAGCAATGGCCGAATCTGAAGCGTCGTTGTCGGATGTGGAATCTGTCGAGCAAGAGACGATCGAGCTGGTTGAAGAACTTGAGGACATTCCGGAAGATGAATCGGACTCGCGTGTGGACGATCTTTTTTGGCGCGAGCCGGTTGAAGAGGTGGCCATATTGCAGCCGGGCACGGTCGTCAACGGGCGATACCAGGTCAGCGAAGTGCTTTCATTCGAGCGGGACGAGGTGCTTTACCACGTGCGTGACTTGCAGCGCTGCTTGCGATGCGGGTACGACCAAAACAATCCCGATCAGGCTTTTTGTGAAAGCTGTGGCGCCGTGCTCGACCAGAAACCGCTTGTCCGGATGCTGTCGCGGCCTGTTGAGCGGAAAGACGCGCCCGTTGACGCTGCCGTCGAGTCCAAGTTCGTCGAGGGAGATTGCGCCTATTGGATTTGGCAAGAGACCAAAAAGAAGACCGGGCCGCTTTCCGAACCGTCGGGACGGATGCGCTTTATCGTCGGGCAAAAGTCCGATGTAGGCCGGCAGCGCGATCTCGACGAAGATGCCATGTTTACATTCTCGATGGAAAGCACTTACGAGTCGGCGCCGGCGCAGATAGGCCTTTTTGTCGTCGCCGATGGGATAGGCGGGCACGAGGGCGGTGAAGTGGCCAGCCGGTTGGCGATTCAGACGATGGTTGGCGAATTGCTGCAAAAGGTCTTTTCTGATGAATTGATCGGCTATGTGCTCTCGCCGCAGGAAGTGCAAAACGCCATGATCGCGGCGGTACAGGAGGCCAACGAAGAGGTTTATCTGGAGCGCCAAAAGCGCAACACGGATATGGGCACCACGATGACGGCGGTGATCTTGAAAGATTGGACGGCCTATGTCGCCCATGTCGGCGACTGCCGGGGCTTCCGCTGGGGCGAGAATGGCCTGGAGCAGTTGACCACCGACCATTCGGTCGTCGCCAGTATGGTCGCTGCCGGGGCGGCGGAGCCGGACGATATCTACACGCACCCTCAACGCAGCGTGATTTACCGCTCGATTGGCGATCGGCCCTCGGTCGATGTTGATGTGGCGAGCTATGAGTTCTGCCCCGGCGACCGGCTGGTCATCTGCTGCGACGGCCTGTGGGAGATGATCCGCAACGAAGGGATCGAAGAAGTGCTGATGCGCCAGTCCGATCCGCAGCTGGCCTGCAAAGAGATGGTCGATCTGGCCAACCTGGCCGGCGGCATGGATAACATCAGCGTTATCGTGGTTCAATTATGAATGGCTACCCGTCACCGGCGATGCTGCCGATGCACAGCATCGGACACATCGCATAAGGTGACGGGCACCTAGAGGCAATTTTTCGTAGAGACATCTCTGTTTAGTTCCGATTTATTCGGGTTAGGAGGCGGTATGGAACAAGTGAAACTCACCTGTACGCTTAACAAGCCGTATCTGCCTGTGCTCAAGACACAGCAGTTGGCGTACGTTTACATTCAGGTCGAGGGCGGGGAGAGCATCGCCGAGGTGCGCACGCCGCTCAACATCGCGCTGGTGCTCGACAAGAGCGGCTCGATGGAAGGCGACAAGATCAAGAACCTGCGCAAGGCGGCCAAGCAGGTCATTGATATACTCGGCGACGACGACTATGTGTCGATCATTGCCTTCAGCGACCGGGTTTACCCCATCGTGACCAGCACGAAGGCTGCCGACAAGGTGGCGCTCAAAAAAGAGATCGACGGCATCCGTGATGGCGGCGGCACGGCAATGTCAGGCGGGATGCGGCGCGGGATGGGCGAGCTGGAGAAAAACCTCTCCGGTGACCGCCTGAACCGGATGTTGCTGTTGACCGACGGCGAGACTTTTGGCGACGAGGGTGATTGTCGCAAGCTGGGCACCGAGATGGGAGCCAAAGGCATCGTCATCCAGGCGATGGGCCTCGGCGAAGACTGGAACGAGGACCTGCTCGACGAAGTGGCCGATAACAGCGGCGGCAGCGGCGATTTTATTGAAAAACCGGAAGACATCACTGCCTTTTTCCAGTCTACCGTGCAGCATATGCAAGCCACGGCAATCCAGAATGCCGAACTGGTGCTGCGACTGGTCAACGGCGTGACTCCGCGCCAGGTATGGCAGGTCACGCCGATCATCGAGAACCTGGGCTACAAGCCGCTGACCGATGAGTCCATACAGATGCGGTTGGGCGAGATCGACAAGGATGAAGGCGTTTCGCTGCTCGCCGAACTGTTGATCTCGCCACGACCGGAGGGCAAGTTCCGCATTGCCCAGGCAGAGATCAACTTTGACGTGCCGGGGCTGGGATTGGTCGGCGAAAAGTTCAAGACGGACATCATGATCGACTTTAGCGCCGACACCAACCTGACCAAACAATACGATCCATTAACGATGAACCTGGTCGAAAAGGTGACGGCATTCAAATTGCAGACGCGCGCCCTCAACGCGGCCAAAATGGGCGACGTGGA
>JAFGEY010000086.1 GCA_016931365.1 Anaerolineae bacterium | reverse complement strand
TGTAGCACTGGATTCGGAAATTGCAAATTGCATGCCCAGCGCCGCCGAGAGGCCGGCGCGCATCAACTCGCCGGCGACGCTGCGCCCCACGGCGACCTCGTACCCGGTGGGTGCGTCGTGCCCGGCGGGCGCGGCGTGACCTGATGGCGCGCTCTGTGCGGTCATACAGGCGTTGAACACGGCCAGGCGGATCGTCGTGTCGCGGAGCAGGTAGTGCAGTTGCGCTGCCGAGACGGCATGCTCGTGGCCCTGCTCGTCTTCGAGGGCCAGCATGCCGCTGCCGGTCTGCGCGTCGTATGCGCCGTGGCCGATGTAGTGCAAAACGTGGAAGGGTCGGCGCAGCACGAGCTGGAGATTGCGCACCGTGGCATGTTCAAGCATCTCGATCTCGACCTTGCCCGCGAATTGCAGGCGCTCCATCGCCTCGAAAATCTGCGCGCGCTCCCGTTCGACGTCGAGTTGGGGGTGTTCCTGCGGCGTGGCGCTGACCAGCAAGATGCGCAGCGGCGGCTCGAAGGCCAGCGGTGGCGGCTCTTGCTGGCGCGGGTGGGTGTAGCGCGTGATCGGTGTGCGCGGCGAGAGGGCTGGAAAGCTCTGCGACTCGGGATCGTACAGGTATTCCCAGGGCAGCGACATCAGGTCGGGCGACTCGATATCGAGTTTGATGCGGATGCCTTTGCGCAGCCCGGCCTCGGCCTGGCAGGCCACATAGCGGCGCTCGACGTCGGGCGAGGTAAAAATGGCCTGCCAGAGCATCGCGCCGAGCGTGCGCAGGTCGTCTGGGGCGAGCCGGTTTTCGTGCAGGCGGGCCAACAGCGCCTTGATCGCCAGCGAGCGCACGTCGAGGAGCAACTGGCCGCTGGCCGAGCCGGCCCACGAATCGACCGTCACCGGGAAGGGATCGCCGCGTGTGGGGCTGGGGTAAACGTGCAGTGTAAAGTCGAGATAGTTGCGTGGATCGACGGCCGGCGGCAGGCTCAATGTACCATTCGCTGAGGTGGCAAGCGGGATGTCGGCGGGCAGCTCTTCCACCGCTGGCAGCGCATGCGGTGCGACGACCTGGAAATAGTCGCGCAGGCTGCGTTTGTAGATCGAGTTACGCACGGCGCAATGGGCGCGCTCGCGCCGCACACCGTCGACGGTTTCGGTGTGCGTCTCGCGGCGGATCGCGCCGATCACGAACAATCGGGCCACCTGCGGATTGATCATACTGAATGGCACGCGCTTGTCTTCGAGCAGGATGGCGCGCAACAGGTCGGCGGCTTCGGGGTAACGTTCCAGCTCGCGGGTGACGTAGCGCAGGTTTTCGTCTTCTTCAAGCATGCGCTCCAGCGCGCGGTCGATCTCGACCCGATCGATCTGTTTGGGCCGGGCACGCTGCACCAGGTCGCAGAGGCGCGAAGTGAGGTAGGGGTGTCCCAATGTCTGTGCGTGAACGTAGGCAGCCACGCCGGCGTCGACCGGGGCAGTTTCCGCCAGCAGATTGACCAGTTTTGCAGTGTCGCGCGGCTCCCAATCCCGCAAATAGATCGCCTTGCAAATGTTGGCCAGGGGCGAGTTTTGTCTGGTGGTCAGGTCATGCAGATCGACTGCGCCGGAAAAGACAAACAGGTACTTTTTGAAGGCTTGCTCGGACTCGTGCCCGCGGCTCGATGCAATGCTGCGGATGGTCTCGAAAAAACCGAGGTTGGACATAAATGCGCCTACCTCGTCGAGCAAAATCACGATCCGTGCGCCCCGGCACTGTCGCGCCAGCTGGAGCAGAAATTCGCGAAAGCGCACCGGCCCATCGACGGCGGCGGCGAGCGCGCGTAAAGCTTTGGGATGCCCGGCGCCGGCGTCGCTGGACAGGGTGGCCTGGAGTTCATCCCAGATTTTGGTCGCCGCGTGGGCATAGCTTTGGGCCGTATTGGGGGCCCGGTACGCCGACAGATCGAGAAAGGCCACGGCCTCGCCTGCGCGTTTGAGCTGTCCGTAGACGCGATAGAGCAGCGTGGTTTTGCCGGTCTGCCGCGAGCCGAGCAGGGCCAGGTAGGCATCGATCTCGGGCTTGCGCACCTCGCTCAAAATAGCTTCTTGTTCGGGACGCTCGACGTATATCGCCCGATCCTGAGTGTCGTCGAGCGGCCCGGTGGTCTTGAAATTTACCATGTTGGCCTCCAACCTTCGCGTTCGGCCTGGTCGCGCAATTGGTTGCGCAGACTGGTGAGTAGAATATCCACTTCCTGGCTTTCCTGGATCACTTCGGCAAAAACCTGGCTGGTAAAGCGGTAGGTCTGGCCCACTTTGATCAAGATGCCGTACAAGCGCAGGCCCGAGATGGCTTGTTCGAGCGTGCTTTGGGGGACGGCAAAGCCGCGCTCGGCGAGGATGCCTTCCAGATCGCCAAAACTGAGCGTGTCGTGCCCGGCGACGAGCAGGGTGATCACTCGCTCCAGCGGGCCGGTGTTGCCCCAGGTGACGGACAGAAAATACTCGTGAAAGCGGCTTGAATGGCGCACCGTTTGCAGATCGACCGGGGTGATCAGCCGCGCACGGCGGGTGTTTGCCTCCAGGATGAGCTGCTGGCACAGGTATTGCACGATGTTAGGATGGCAGGAGGCCAGGTCGATGATCTCGTAGACCATTTCTTCCTGCTCCTGGATCGAAATGCCCATCGTCTGCATCGGTTCGAGGATAATCCGCCGCGCCGCCGACTCGGTGAGCGCGCCCAATTGGACGGTATCGCCAAAGTTGAACAGGGGCGAGCGTCCGTCGTGCAGTTGATCGTAGAGCGTGCGCTCGCCGCAGAACACAAACCGGGCGTGGTTTTCTTGTGACAGGGCACGAAAGACGCGAAAGAGGGCGTGGCCGTGTTGGGCGTCGTATTCGAGCAAAGAGTCCACTTCGTCGAGCAGGATGACGATCGGCGCTGCCTCCGGGCGGCTGTGGTTGCGGGCGATGCACTGCCCGAACGCTTCCGGGGCGTCGATCGGCAGTTGGATGTCCCAGTTAATTTTTGCGGCTTCAAAGAAAGCCTCATAGTGGGTCACGGCCTGACAGTCGAGGTAGCGGGTGTCGCGGTGTGCGTCGTCTTCGGACAAGAGGCGATAGACTTTGGCCAGGATCGACGTTTTGCCGATCTTGCGTCCGCCGACGACGGCAAAGCTGGTTTCTTCGATCTTGCGAACAATCGTCTTGAGTTCGTAATCACGGCCAAAAAACATATTGTCGGGCACGGGCCCGGACGTGACATAGGGGGAGACCACGGTCAGGTCGACCTGCTGAAGCATCAACTCGACCAGTCGCCGGCCGGAGTCGCGGGCGACGACGATCTGGCGCAGGTCATGGCCGTTAAGCACAATAAAGTCGTGGATCATTTCGCGGGCCAGGTATTTGAGGTTCTTGCTGGGATCGAGGCGGTCGGCAAAGTCGTTCAGGTCGATGATCAGCGCGAAATAGCTGGTCACGTTGAGGATGCTCATCAGGCTGCGCAGGTCGGCCACATCATCGCGGTTGCCTTCGCGCCGCCGCACAAAGATGATCGGAAAGCGGGGCGGAACTTTGAGCCGCAGGGCCGGCGCGCGGACCATAAAGGCGTGCAGGGAGTGAAAGATGCGCTGCTCTTCTTGTACCCGGACGAAACCCAGCATATTGCACAATTGGGCGGCGATCTCGGCGACGACGCTGTTAAAGCTGTTTTCCGATTCGGTCAGTTCCCACGCCGCTTTCCAACTGTGCAAAAAGAGGCGCATTCGCTCGCGATTGGCCAACTCGATGCGCAGCGGCTCTTCCTGGAAAATCAGCGCGTCGCCGGTATTCTCCTGAACGTAACGGCGCATCGCGGCGGCATGCAGGGGAAGAGGAATGGAGGATAAAAAATAAGATTCGACCCAGCCGTACTGCATCAGGGCGTTGCGGATGCTGGTCTTCCAGGCCGTCCAATTGGCCTCGGTCTCGGCTGCGGCAGTGCGATATGGCGAAGGATCGGCGGGCGTGTGATGGCGTCTCCTGCGCCCAAGCCATCGCCAGAGGCTCCAGACGACGAGCGCCAGGACAACGCCGATCAGGAGCACCCAGGCGATGTCGATCCCAAAGAGTGTGTTCATATTCCCCCCAACTGGTCGATTTTGCCTTTGGTCAAGGTTTTCTACGCATACCCATATTATACACAAGAATGGGCTGCTGGAAAAATCTTATGACAAGTAAGAGTGAAGCATTCGCGCAGTTCAGCGAATGCTTCACCCCTACCGCTCAATTTGCACGCACTGCTTCAAAACCCAGGTTAAAGAACCGGTTGGGGTTGTTGAACAGCCAGTCGGCGGCCAGGGTAAGTGCCTGGGTTTCGTCGATCCAGCCCCCTTCGACCAGATGAGTGAGCGCAACAGCGATGTTGCGGCGGGCGATGGACAGATGACCGGCGGCGAATTCGGGCACGTCGCCGTAATCGCCGCCAAAGCCGTGAATCTTGCTGTGTGGCATGGTGAGCGTGGCCCGCTGGAGCAGTTCGACAGCGTAATCGGGGTCGATGATGTGCAGCCAGCAAAGGTCGAGGGCGACGTTGGGATAATTTTTGCCCAGGAAGAGCAGGTCGCCCATATAGGGCCAGTTGCCGTGAAAGAGGTCAAAGCGCACTTGTTGATGAACTTCGAGCACGGAGGTGAGATAGGCGGCGTTGGTCTTGTCGACGCGGTTGCGGATGCCGGCCATGTGCCCGGTGTGGAGCTGCACGGTCAGGTTCAGATCGCGGGCAAAGCGCATAAATTGGTGAAACATAAAGTCGTTCAGCGGTTTGCCTTCCGGCCAGCCGAGGCTGTTGCGCGGATCGCCCAATGCGCGGTTGAACAGGCGCTCGGCGTCGGCTTGAGGCACCAGATCGTAGGAAAGAGTGCGGTTGTACGCTGATTGATCTTTGATCCCGATCGCGCCGCGCTCAATGCAGCGCTCGAAAATAGCATAAATAGCCTCCAGGTACTCGTCGAGTGAGGTGATGTGCCGGTCAACGAGCGAGCCATAGTAGGCAATGGTCTCCGCAGTCAGGTTGGTGGGGTGCATGCCCGGCAGCGAGATCATCAGTTTCCAGCGATCAGGGAACGTTTTTTCGCCATCGAGGAAAACCTTAAACCCGGCATCAAGCCATCCCAAAACATCGACGATCATCGCTTTGATTCCGGCCTCGTCGAAGGTGCGGAAATAAGCATCCTCGTCGCGCCCCGCCAGTTGCGCGGCGACGCGCTCGAGCGCGTCGCGGGTCATCTCTCGCTCGCCGTAAACGGTCTTGAGCACCCATTTGGTCACCTGCGCGTAGGCGGTGTGTTCGGTGGCGCGCCACAATCGCTCAAACAGCGGCCATTTTTCGTCGGTGGGCACCTCGTGGTCTTGCAGGCGGGCCAATTCCCGGTCGGGCACGCCAAAGGCCGCCGATTGCAGATCGCTGAACACATAGCCGCGGATCAGTGCGGCGATCGGCTCTTTGTAAGGCGTGAGCGCATCGGGGCCTTGCATATGCTCGTGGCAGTCGATGACCGGGATACGCTGGATGCATTCATCGAGTCGATCAAACAGGGCATTTTGAACAAGCATTTTTCTACTCCTTGCATCCGCTGTGGATGCTGTCCAGATAAAGTGGTAAAGTAAGGGCTTTAGCCGATCAAGAACGGGTCCGGGCCGGGCTGTCGCTTGCCCAGACGGCAGAATTCGATGATGGAATTATACCACAAGTGGATTTCTTGACCCTCATTTTGACGCATGTTATAATGAACTCAGTTTTCTTTTCGTGCCCGAATGATTCTCGGTAGGAGGCAGAGCGAACGCGAGAACGCTTCTGAACTCCGGGATAAGGGAAGCCCAAATGTTGCCAACGCTTGATGTCGCATTTCCCAGCCTCTCAATTTTAGTCTGCATTGGCCTGATCGTCGCCGTGCTAGGCACCCGCCAGTTGCGTGGTCGGTTGGTTCAACTGCTCCTGGCCTGGTTTTTCTCCCTCATTGTGTGGAATGTATCGCTTTCCTGGTCGCCCGACCGGAGGCCGCTTTTTGCACAATATGCGACGGTGGCAAGCAGTGTTGCCATCGGTGTGCTGTTCTGGGCATTGATCCAGCACGGCCAGGGTAGGTTGCCCAATTTATGGCATTGGATCGCGACCCGAGTGGCCCTGGCTATGGCGCTATCAGTGCTGGTCGTGTTGGGGGATGTGTTTGGGGTGGACGATCGTTCGCCGCTGGAAACCTGGGTCTGGCAGGGATTTGCGACGGCGATCTGGGCAACGTTTGCCGTGAGTGGGATCGTGTCAGTGGCCCAGCAGGCCGACAGACTGGAAAGCCGGTTGTTCGTCTATGGGCTGATCGCTTTTGTGTTCCTGGGCATCGGTGTGTTTGGTGTGTTGAGCACCTGGTCTCCGCTGGGTGTGTCGGCGCCGCTGTGGGCGACTCTGGGCATTGTCGCAACGACCGTTGTGGTTTTAAACGTGCATGCGGTTGAGGCGCGGTCGATATTTCGCAGCCTGTTTATTTATGTCCTGGTCACTTTGCTGACCGGATTGATTCTGGTCGCCAGCCTGTACATTCTCCGGCAGGCGTTTTCAGGTGCCGCACTCGGCTTGGGAGTGATTATCGCCTCGGGCACGGTGGGCATGATTTACGCACTGATGCACCGCGTGGCCAGTTTGGTCATCGACCGGCTTTTGTTCGGTGAGGCGGCGGACCTGCCGTATCACCTGCACAACTTTAACAAACGCGCTACCGACATTTTGGATCCGGTGCAGCTTTCCGAGACCATGATGCTGATCGCTGGCGAGGCATTTGGCGTCCAAAGGGGAGTTTTGCTCGTCGGCGACAGCGAGGGACACCTGGACAACATTGCTTTTCAGGTGGTCGGCAACTCGGAACTGGCGTCGATCGAACCGATCAGGTTTCGAGCGTTCAGCCCATTGATGGACGATCTGCGGCGCAAGGGGGTCAGTGTGACGCAGGAGGCGCTGGACAAAGACCCGCGTTATGCCATCGTCCGCGAGCAGGAGCGTGAGTGGCTCAAATCGCTGGGGATGCGGTTGTTTGTGCCCATTCGCTCGCGCGGGCAGTTGATTGGTATTCTGGCGTTGGGTGACAAGGCACGAGGAAGCGTTTACCGGGCTAACGAGGTCGAATTTCTGTCCGAACTGGCCGAACGCAGCGGATTTCCCCTGCAAAATGCGCGTCTGTTCAGCGAGATGCGCACCTTGAACACGGTGCTCAATCGACTTTATACCGACCTGGACGTGGTCAACCGCCGCTTGCAAGAGATGGACAAACTCAAGTCGGCCTTTATTGGGGTGGTCACCCACGAACTGCGCAGTCCCCTGGCCGGGGTTGATTTTTCGTTGCAACTCTTGCAGCGTCAGGTCAGTGACAGGCTCGATCCCGAGCAAGCCGAAACGGTTCGTGACATCGTCAAAGGGGTCGATCAGCTCAAGGCAATGATCGACAAGCTGGTCAACTTTGCGGCGTTTCTGTCCAAACAGGGTGAACTGCGCAAGACGCAAGTTGATCTGGGCCAGATTGTGCAAGAGGTGGTCGATCCGCTGATCAAGATCGCGCAGATGCGCCAGATCAACCTGCAAGTCCAACTTGCAGAGGTGCTGCCGCCAGTCTGGGCCGACCGGGAGCGCATTGCCGAGGCTGTGCACCACCTCGTCCACAATGCGATCAAGTTCACCCCGGCGCAGGGCCAGGTCACCGTCTCTTGCGCTGCCGATGAGAATTTGATTAACCTGCGCATAGTCGATACCGGTGTCGGCGTGTCGGCGGACAAGCTCAAGACGATCTGGGACGGGTTCAGCCAGGCCGCCGATTCGCTCCGGCGCGGCGTCGAGGGGCTGGGATTGGGACTGGCGCTGGTGAAATATATCGTGACTGCACACGGCGGCGAAGTTTGGGCCTTTAGCCGCGTTGGCGAGGGGAGCACGTTTGGCTTCCGCATTCCACTGGGTAAGCCGCCGGAACTTGGCAGTGAAGAATTTTCGTTGGTCTCGGACGGCAAAGCGTCTTGGGGGCAGTAATGAGTATCGATCGAGCGATTGTGCCGTTGATTCTACTGATCGGCTATGTGGCGATATTGGCGCTTATGGCGCTTCGCCACCGGATCCGAAATCGAACCGAGCGCACCCTGGCGCTTTATCTGTTCGTGTTGGCTCTGTGGGATGTGGCCGTGGCCTTTGCGGTGGGGGTACTGCGCGACGACTGGGTGGTCTGGTTCGGCGAACGGATCGCGCTGGCCGGACTGGTTGTGTTGGCGGTGATCTTTTACAACCTGATGTACGCTTTTTTGCGCAAAGACGTGGTCAGAAAGGTGGTTTTGGCCTGGTGGGTGATGGGGGCGCTGTATTTGGTACTTTTTGTGTTGGTGGTTGCCCGTATCCTGCCCTTCGAGATCGTTCAGATCACCGTCGGGCAAATGCGCTGGACGGCAGATTCGATCATCGAATTGCTCAGCATTTTGGGCTGGGGCGTGTTTGCGTTCGCGCCGATTTGGGCTATCTGGCGCAGTTATCGACAGACGGTCAGCCCGATGCACCGCAATCGTTATCGATACCTGTTTTTGGCCTTGCTTTTGCTGGTGTTGGGCGACGCTTTTTTTGCCTCGCGGCGCGTACCGTTCAACCTCTTTGGCCTCAGCGCGCGTTTCAGCGGCGTGCTGGTGCTGACCCTGCTCACGTTCAGTCACAACCTGCTCGATATCCGAACGGTCGTTCGTTACACCTTTGGTTATATTGTCTCTACCCTGATCGCCGTGGGCATCGGTTTCGGCTTGATGTGGGGCACGTGGACCATCCTACAGGGAGAGTTGGTTTTTAGTGCGCTGATCGGTGCCGGCGTGGCGGCGGTGTTTCTGTCTTTTGCCACGCACCCATTGCGCCAGGGCATTCAAAAACTGGTCGACCGCGGCCTCTTTCATGTCGAATCGGCGGATTACGACAGTGTCTTGCGCGCTTATGGTGAAAAAGTGATCGAGACCTTGCGCCTGGATCCCCTGGCCGACCTGGTGATGAGCACCGTGATGCACGCCACGGGCATAGAATATGGGGGGCTTTACCTTGTCCGCGAGGGCAAGCAAGAGATCGGCGGTCTACTGTTGGATCCGATCATGATCCTCGGCGCGTTGCCCAAGAATGATTTCGAGCTTCATCCAGACAGTCCATTGGCCGGGCAACTGCACAGCTCGGACAATCCGGTGTCCCAATATGATGTCGATTTGCAGGAACGATATGTTGAGGTGCCCAAAGGGGAGCGTGCGTGGCTGCGCGCGCTGGGAATCGAATTGCTTTTGCCCGTTCATACCAACGACAAGCTGGTCGGCGTGGTCGCGCTTGGCCCCAAAGAATCGGGCGAAATGTATACGCAGGATGAATTGGCCTGGCTCAAGGCGTTGGCCGATCAAACTGCCGTCGCTTTGCAAAACGCTCGCCTGTTCGATCAGGTTGAGACAATGTCGGTCAATGTGATGCGGCTGAACGCCGAACTCGAATTGGCCAACCGCGCGTTGGAACGGACAAACGAGGAATTGACCGGCGCCTACAGTCGCCTGCAAGAATTGGATAAACTCAAGTCCGATTTTATTGGCGTGATCACCCATGAATTGCGCACCCCTTTTGTCGCTGCCGGGTTTTCGGTGCAATTGCTGGCCCGTTACGCAGAACGGGGAATGCTCAATGAACTATCGCAGCAAATCAAACAGTTGGACAAGGAACTGGCCGACGGACGGCAGATGATCGATCGCGTGATCTCTTTCGCTTCGTTGTTGAGCAAGCAAGGTGAACTGAAACGCGAGCGAGCCAATCTTGAGACTTTGATCCGCGAGACGGTTGCGCCGCTGGAAACGATGGCCCATTCACGCAACATCGAGATCGAGGTGCACGTGGCCGGCGATCTGCCCCTGATGTTGGTGGACAAGGATCGGCTTGGCGAAGCGATGTACCATATGGTGCACAATGCAATCAAGTTCAACCACGAAGGGGGATCGGTGAGCGTATCTTGCCGGACACAAGACGGCAGCGTGCGCTTTGAAGTACAGGACACAGGCTGTGGCATCGCGCCCGATCAGTTGCCTACCATCTGGGAAGCGTTTACGCAGACCGCCGACAGCGTCAACCGGGGCGTAGAGGGGTTGGGATTGGGGCTGCCGCTGATCAAGTTCGTGACCCAAGCGCATGGCGGCACGGTCTGGGCCTCCAGCGAGGTCGATCGAGGGAGCGCGTTCGGGTTCAATCTGCCGATCGCTGTCGAGTAGAACGCAGACAATTGTTTCGTTTCAAGATATTTTGATGGGGGTTGGGGAGAGCGCTGTTGCTCTTCAATCCCCTTTAGTTTTTGTAGCGAAAATGTAACGTTGGAGAAGTTGAAGCATAGAGCCCTGATGTGGTATAATTTACTATGTAGGGTCAGTTGGTTTGTATTTGTACACCCGATGCGTGTTCTTGGGGGGGTGTTCATCTCAAGGGAGTTGAAATGGAGTACAAAATCATTACCTTGCGTCCCCCGGTCAAAGATTGGATTCGCCCGCTGCTCTCCCTCTATTCGTATTGGGATCAATCTCACCGGTTCAATGCCTGGACTGAAGACCTGCGCTATCGCCTGGATGGCAAAGGCGGGCGAGACCTTTTTCACGTCACGATGGACAAATCCAATCCCATTGCCTGTCTCGATGTTTCTACCTCCCGCTCCGATGTGCGGGTAGGCTGCGTGCACCGTCTCTTTGAACACCCTGAGTATCGCCGTCAAGGACTGTCGCGAGAGTTACTCAAACATGCTTTTGAACATTTTCGCGCGGACGGCGGCGAGTTTTTGATGCTGAATAGCGGCTGGGATACGAGCATCTATCACCTGTACCAGGAATTTGGTTTCCACGAAATACGGCGCGACCCCTGGAGCGATGGCGTGGTGATGGGACGCACGGTCAGTGGTCAGCCGGTGCATGAGTGGGTAGAGGACTATTTTGTGTCCAACGAGTCGATCAAAACGACGCAGCTCACGCCCGGGCATTGGGCTTCGCTGATGCTGCTGTGCAACCAGCCTCTGCCCTACCTGGTCCGGCACTATGGGCTTGGCATTTTCGATGATTGGGCAGTCGATGGGCGGTTGCTTGGCCTGTTTGAAGTGTTGGAGACGGGCAAAGGCATGGCGATCGGCTTGCAAACACCCGGTGGCGCGCTGGTGGGGTTTGCGACCCTGATGCCGTTCCTCGATCCCTGGCCCGTGGCCTCCTATCAACAGCACATCCGCTTGCTTGATGTGTGGGTGCATCCCAATTTTGCACAGCACACGGCGCGCCTGCTGCACGAAATCATCACCTGGACGCATCCATTATCCGAAGATATCCAGTACATTATGGCATATGTGGATAGCAATCGTCAGGATTTGTGCGCTGCGTTCGAGCAAGAGTCGTGGCAGTTGATGGCCCGCTTGTCGGATCGATATCGGGATGTGCAAGGTCGGATGGTTGATATGCTTATTTTTCGCCAGGACAAACCCAAGGCGACTGTCTGATTCAGGGTAAGGTGAGTGGTATGCTCAACAACAGGCAAACACAGTTGATCTGTCAGCAACACACGGCTGGTGTGGATTGTGTTGCTCTAGTGCCGGGACCGAATTTGAATTATGTGAGCGGGTTGGCGCTTCATGCTTCCGAAAGGCCCATCGTGGCCTTTTTTCCTGTTCAAGGACAACCCGTGGTTGTGCTGCCGGTTCTCGAACGAGGCCGTGCCGAAAAAATGGTGCAGGGGAATGCTCAGCTGATCGGCTATACCGATGAGGATGGCCCTACGACGGCTTTTGCACAGGCATCGCGCGAACTGGGTTTATCCGGCAAGCGGATTGCCGTCGAGCATCTGCACATGCGCGTGCTCGAGCTGCATTACATCGAACAGGCGGCGACTGGGGCGGAGTTTGTCTCGCTTGAAGCGGCGCTGCCCGGCCTGCGGGCGATCAAGGATGTGGGCGAGATCGCGACAATGCGCCGGGCCGTTGCGATCACTGAGCAGGCATTGCACAAACTGATCGCCCGGCCCTTGATCGGCTTGACTGAAAAGGAAATCGCCGTCCGGCTTGAACAGTTGATGCGCCAGGCCGGAGCCGACGGCGTCGCCTTTATCATTGTCGTCGCTGGCCCAAACAGCGCTGATCCGCACGCCGGACCATCGGATCGGCCTGTGCAATCCGGCGATCTGGTGGTCATCGACTGTGGGGCAACGTATGGCGGCTACCCGGCAGACCTCACGCGCACATTTTCTGCCGGCACGGTGAGCGACGAATTGAAACGCATCTATGAGGTTGTGCGACAGGCCAACGCGGCGGGAAAGGCGGTCGTTAGAGCCGGTGTGCCTGCGCAAGAGGTCGATCGGGCGGCGCGGCGGGTGATCGACGCGGCGGGATATGGGCCGCATTTTTTTCACCGCACCGGGCATGGGCTGGGGCTGGAAGTTCATGAGCCACCTTATATTGTCGAAGGCAATGGAGAACCGTTGTCGTCGGGGATGGTATTTACGGTTGAGCCAGGTATCTATCTGCCGGGCGTCGGCGGCGTGCGCATCGAAGACAATGTCGTCGTCACCGTGCAGGGTGTTGACTGTCTGACGACCTTTGAGCGCGAGCTACAAGTGCTTGGATAAGCAAGACTTGCATATGAGATCGGCGCACCGGCCCAAGCCGGTGCGCTTTTTGTTTTTGGGCCAGGCGATTCGGTACGCTATGACATTTGATGTAATCAAGGTACCAAAAGATGGAAAACGATTTATAGTTGACTTGTGTATCGTTCTGTGTTAAGATAGAGCCAGATTGTTGACATTAACAACAATATGACACAAGCTAGAAATGCTAGAGGCCTTTTCATTTTAATCTATATAGTTTTAGGCCGCATAATGATGTTTTACTGGGAGCAAAGATGCGTAGGTTTACGCGTTTGTTCGTAGTGCTTGCACTTATTTTTGCCGCCGTCGGATGTGAGGGGCAGCCCACTCCAACCGCCATTGTGCCGGGGCAAGGTGCGCCTTTTCCACCGACCTGGACGCCGACGTCCGAACCCGAAGCGACGGCAACCGCAACGCTAGTTGTGGTTCCGACGCCGACCTGGGATGGCACGCCGCCGCCGCCTTCTGAAGCCTATGTGCCACTCATTTCACCCAGCAGGCTGGATCGCGCGCTAGAGTCCGGCGAGCCGATCATGGTGATCGATGTGCGCAACCGGGCAGCGTACAATCAGGTTCACATTCCAGATGCGCTGCACATTCCGTTGGAAGATCTGGAAGATCGGGTGAATGAGGTTGATGGCAACAAGACCATTGTCTTGTACTGCACGTCGCCCAATCGCTCGATGAGCCTGGAGGCGGCGATGACGCTCTATCGTTTGGGGTTCAGCAAAATTGCAGTCCTGGAGGGCGGTTTGCAAACCTGGTACTCGACAGGTTATCCAATCGAAGGCGAAATATTGACGCCGACGGTGGTGCCCGGCCCGCCGGGCACGGTGACGCCACTGCCGACCGAACCGCCCGTGCCGACCAGCACGCTGCGCGCGTCGCTGACGCCCTTTGTTACCCGAACTCCGACGCTGACGGCGACGCTCACGATCACGCCGACGTCGGCTAAAACGGATTGAGGAGGTTTGCTTGCAAGAGCTATCGCGTGTGCTTGAATCAGGCCATACTCTGATCGCCGACGGGGCGACCGGCACGATGATCCAGTCGATGGGGCTGTCGGTGGGCAGCCCGCCTGAGCTATGGAATGCCGAGCAGCCGGCCAACGTGCGCAAGCTGTATCGCGCCTACCTGGATGCCGGATCGCAGATCATTTTGACCAATACCTTTGGCGGCAGCCGTCTCAAGCTGGATCGTGCCGGTGGGTTTGGCGCCCGTACCGTCGAGTTCAACCGCGCCGCCGCCGGGTTGGCCCGTCTGGAAGCTGATGGCAAGGCATACGTCGCCGGAGATATCGGCCCGACCGGCGAATTGATGGAGCCTTATGGCACGCTCGGTTACGACGAGGCGGTCAAGGTGTTTGCCGAGCAGGCCCGGGCGCTGGTCGAAGGCGGCGTTGACCTGCTGTGGGTGGAGACGATGAGCGACTTGAGCGAGGCGCAGGCCGCCGTGACGGCGGTCAAGAGCGTCTGCGATCTGCCAGTGTTCTGTTCGTTGAGCTACACCAAGAGCGGGCGCACAATGATGGGCGTCAAGCCATCGCAGGCCGCCGAAACGCTCTGGCCGCTGGGGTTGGCTGCCATCGGGATGAACTGCGGCGAAGGGATCGAGATTGTCCCGCCGGTGTTGACCGAGTATCGCCAGGCTTTGCCTGGCGCTGCGCTGATCGCCAAGCCCAACGCCGGCTTGCCCAGATTGGTTGACGGGCAGACCGTGTTTGATCTGGGGTCTGATGCGTTTGCCGAGCACGCGCCCAAGTGGGTTGCGTTGGGTGCGCGAATCGTCGGTGGTTGTTGTGGGAGTTCACCTCAACACATCGCGGCCATCGCCGCCGTGTTGAGATAGCGTGGAATTCAGTTTAACCAATCTATAGATAGAAAGGACAATGTACGATGAATAAAGAAGATTTTCCCTCCATTATGACTATCACTGAAGTGGCCGAGTACCTGGGCCTGCACGAACTGACCGTTCGCCGGCTGGCCCGTGAGGGACAGCTCCCGGCACTCAAGCTGGGCCGTCAGTGGCGGGTTAAGAAAGATCTGCTCGAAAAGTGGATCGAGAATCGCTCACTGGACAATGTCGGGCTGTCTGAAGAAGAACGGGCTGCGCTCGAGGCCAAGGCCGCTGGGTAGCACAGCGACCGCCGAATAATCGGTGACTGCTGATTGAAACCGTCCTGGTTTCACAAACCAATCGAGGGGCAGGATTATTCCTGCCCCTCGATGCTGTTTAACTCACTTTATGCAATTCCACTTGCCCCGCCGTGCTGTCGTACAACGCATAGCGAGACCACCTTTCCTCCACTGGTAGGATAATACTGCCCACGCCGATGATGTACCGGCTCGACGTCTCCAGGTCGATCACGTCGTCCTGGATTGACGTCATCGCGTTGTCCGGCCCGACGCGCCAGGCGCGTTGCAAGTGGGTATGTCCGTGGAAAAAGACCCGTTTGTCCCGCGCTTCCAGTTCGGCAAAAGTCAGCCAACGCGCGTGCTCGTCTTCGGCCAGGTTGGGAAAGAGCGCCTGCCACTTGACCTGACGCTCAAGCAGGTAGTCGAGCACTTGGTGCACATCGGCAACACCCGTTGGAAAGTAGGGCGCGGCGTGGGCGGCCAAAAAGGTGTCGCCGATCAGAACGGCGGGCAGACTGAGCACCCACTGTTGATTTTCGGGCGCGAGCTTGTCCCATCCCGACACTTCGTAATTGCCAAATGTGCTTTGTGCATCGACCTCGCGCAGCAAGTTGTAACAAGGGTCGGTGCCGATGTCGCCAAGGGCGATAAAGGCGGTTGCGCCGTGCTGCCGAGCATCGTCTAGAACGCTCTGCAGCGCCGATGTGCGCCCGTGAACGTCAGATAGAATGGCATAGATGGTCATTTTGTTTCCTCCTCGATGGGGCCATATCCCCACAGCCCGCGCCAGCCGTTAACGAACCAGGCCCAGCCGTCACCGGTCAGCACAATCCGATCGACCTGGTTGTCAAGCATCCCCTCCGCGACGGTAAGACAGGTCTGCTGTCCCAGTTGCACGACGCCCTGGTCGCCGCCGATCCACACCGCTTGTTCGTTGGCTGCCAGCGCGCTGATCGTGCTGCCGACACAGGTTCGATCCAACTGCATCTGTTGCCAGCGTTGTTGGCCGATGTCAAAAGCGAGCAGTTGGCTCGATTCGCCGCCCAACCAGACAGTGTGCTCTGTGACGGCGAGGTGATGCCACCTGACGCCAAAAGGAACCGGGTAGACGTTATATGTGTGGATGTTGGTGTCAAAGCGCGCCAGCGCGCTGCCGTCTTTGATCAGCCAGATGAAGGCCGGATCGTTCGCGTCAGAACGCAAGCCCTGCTGCACTGCGTCGATCCGGGTGGCGTTGGGCACGGAAAATGTGCGCCAGTCCCGTGTTTGCGGATCAAAGGCGACCAGCGCGTTCATGCCGGCAAACCAAAGCTGCCCGTCCTGGCCGATCTGCGGTAAAAGCTGTTGGGGTTCGATCTGTTCTGGAACCTGGATTTGTTCGAGTGGGTGTGTAGCGTCCTCATAGTACGCCAGCGTGCCCGCTTGAGCGCCGAACATCCACAAGTCCGCTGCGGGTGGGCGGCGGGCAGCGCTCCAGGCGGTCGAAGGCGAATCGATCGGGAATTGAATGGCGAGCCAGTCGCCGCTGCGTGGCTCGAAAAGGCCGGGACCGCCGGAGGCATTCAAAAAGAGCCGATCGCCATACACACCTGCTATTGAGTCGATCTGCGCTGGTGAGGCAGAGCGCTCGTGTTTGACCCATTGCCTCCCTTCCAGCGCGTACAGCCCCGATTGAGCCGGAACCCAGGCGGATTGATCGATCCAAACAGGAGGATGCTGAGGGTAAAAGTAAGGTTGTTCAGGATACGGGGTGCGCCCAATCTGTCCCGTCTCGACGTTGACGCGCACGACCCGGCCGCTGCCAAACAGCCACAACTCACCGCCGTGATAGGTCGGGTATTGGAACAGGGTATCGACGCGGTTGTACAATTCAGTCATCTCGCGCCAGGTGGCGGCAGCAAGGTCGTATGCATACACACCCCCGCGCGCGCCGACGGCCCACAAGGTGTGCTCATTTCCGGTGAGAGCGTATGTGTCCGGCGGGGGAGAATCGGGTAATTGGTGAATGTCCTGCCAGTGGTTGGTCGACTTGTTCAGCCGGTAAAGGCCGCCGCGTCGCTCGGTTGACGGGGGAACGCTGGCCCACAACGCACTGGCATCGGCCCACAGGTGCCGCACCGGATCGCTGCGCTCGGTCTGCCAGCGATCGCTGCCCGGCTTATAGCGCGCCAGCCCGCTCGACGTGCCTGCCCACAACGTATCGGCTTGCTCATCTACGTACAGTTGGATGTTGTGCAGCCCCGGCAGGCCATGTTCAAGCGTGTAAGACTGCCACGTGCCGGCCTGGGGATCGTAGCGGCTGATCCCGCCCTGTGTGCCGATCCACACGGCGTCGCGCCACACGGCCACCGACTCGCCCGTGTTGTCGATCAGACCGTCGGCGGTCGTCCACACCGCCCATTGGCGGAGGTCGGGCTGGTAACGCACCAGGCCGCTCAACGTGGCGAGCCACAGATCGCTGGTGCGGTCTGCCGCAACGCGGTCTGCCGCAACGCGGTCTGCCGCAACGCGGTCAACGGCGATGGCCCGAAAATCGACCGCGTTGGGCCAGTACTGCCAGCCGTAGGCGACCGTTGGTGTGGGAGTGGGGGATGGGATGACAGGCTGGTTGGTGGCAACATTGCGTGTGGTTGGGTGGTCAGGTGGTTGGGAGGTTGGCGTGGCCGTCGATGCTGCGGGTGTCGCTGTGGCAAAGGGTGTTGCCGTTGGCGCCATCACCGGCTCCGTCGTCGCCGTCGGCGATGGAGACAGCGTCAGCGGTGGAACCCAGCACGCGGCGAGGCTCATCAGCAGCAAGCCGGCATAGACAACGGTCCCAAAATGCCGCATCGACGGGTTCACTGGATCAACGATTTGTAAAACACCCAGAACGCACTGCCCATTGTCGCGCCGACCGCGCGGGCATAGAACGAGATCGGCCCGGTCCAAATGATCTCGCACCGGGTATGGCCCGCTTTTTGCCAGTCGACCAGGCAACGTTTGAGCAGCACCGAGCCGATGCCCAGCCCGCGCAGTTCGGGGGAGGTGAGCATGGGGCCAAAGTGCGTCGGGCCGACCACGCTG
>JAFGEY010000085.1 GCA_016931365.1 Anaerolineae bacterium | reverse complement strand
GGGCAGCGGTTTGTGTTGCAGTATTTGACCCTGCCCGGTTCCGAGCTGGTGCGCCTGAAACTGACGCACTGCAACCTCACGCCGCGCCGGATCGAGTGGGTGGGCGGTTTCTTTCTCAACCTGCTGCTGCAAGGGGCGATGGAGGAGACCGTGCTGCAAGCGCCGGGCGGCACGCAAGCCTGGACGCGTAATCGCGTGCCCAAGCCCTTTATCAGCCAGGCCAACCTGGTCGATCCGTGGGCGCGCGCATACAAAGGCGATCAATCCCTGACCCTGCTCGCACCATCTGGCAAGAATGGCGCGGTGGTGCTGGCTGATTTCTACCAGGTTATGGGGGGATTTATGATCGGCGTGCAGGAGACCGCCGCCCAAGCTGACACATCGTGCGAGTGGGTGATTGCCGTCAACCAGCCACTTGAGGTCATCCAGACCATGCTGGCGGCTTTGGCGGCGATTTGACAGAAGCGATGAATTGGCTATAATTCTGCATCGTAGGACGATGCAGCTTCCATGGAGTGTGACCTATAAAGGCCGGGACGAATTCGTCCGGGCCTTTTTGCTTGCGCACAAGTGAAGCAGCACGCAAAAATTTTTTACAGAAAGTAGGAAGAAATGGAACGAGAAGTCGGAACTGTCAAGTGGTTCAATGCAGCCAAGGGCTACGGGTTCATCGAGCGCGAGGGCACGGATGACGTATTTGTGCATTTCAGCGCTATTCAGATGGAGGGGTTCCACACCCTGAAAGAAGGTCAGCAAGTCGAGTTTGCCGTCGAAGAGGGGGAGAAGGGTTTGCAGGCCAGCGAAGTTGTGCCCCTGTAAGCCCATCTAGATAAACAAGCGAAAAAGCCGTCCGGTCGACCGGACGGCTTTTTTTGATCCTGCATCCGGGTGTGTTTTTGCACACGGCGATCATGCGCGCAGTATGGAGGCTGCGTCCGCTTGTTTCAGTCCTTGTGCCGGATTTCCGTGAGCACGCGCTGCCAGTTGAGCGCCAGCCCGGAAAGCAGCGTGTCGGCGCGGAAGAGGCGAGCCGCAAGCAAGATGAACAGATAAGCCGTTCCAGCCAGGAGCAGCAGCCCGACGAGCGGCTGCCAGATCGGCACATGGGTCGCCGCCATCCGCGTGATCATCGAGATGGATGAGGTGAGCGGGAACAGACTCAAAAACATGACTGCGTTTCCGTTCGGCTCCTGGGCAAACACGGCGTTGAACCACAGCGGAATCATCAAGGGCAGCATGATCATGAACGTCACCTGCCCGCCCTCGCGCGCGCTGGGAGCCAGTGCGCCCACCGCCCCCATGGCCGAGGCGTAGAGCAGATAGCCGAGCACAAAGTAAGCCAGTCCCCAGGCCAGGAATCCGGGCGGCAGTTCGATCTGCGACAGTCCTTCGATCAGCTCTTTGCCGCGATCCAAAAAGATCAACGAGCCGCCCATCCACGCGCCCATCTGGAACAGGGCGATGATGCCCAAACCGAGAATTTTGCCCAGCATCAGCTCGCGCGGGCGCAGGCTGAGCAGCAGCACTTCGGCGACGCGGTTTTCCTTTTCCTTGCTTACGCTTTGCATCATAAAACCACTGCTCATGGTGAGCGCAAAAAAGAAAATAAACAAGATCGCATACGGTACCACGTAGGCCAGTTGGCCACCCAACTGCGTTTCTAGCTGCGGGGCCAGCCCAAACTGCTCCACCGACCAGGTCGGATCGAGCAGGGTGTTGGTCAGAGCCGGGTCGCCGACCAGGTTGAGGTTGAGGACATATTCGAACAGCCACGAGCCCTCGGCGTTGCGCAGGGGTGAAAATTCGGCGTCTACTAGGGTCAAGTCGCCGGTTTCGACAAAATCGGCGGGTACCACGTAATACTGGCGCAGTTCGCCGGCCTTGAGCGCCGCCTGGGCTGCGGCTTGATCGGGAAAAGCGCGCAGAAAGGATGCCAGTTCCGGCGGCACCGTCTTGACCAGCCCGGCTCCATCCACATAGCCGATGAGTTGCGCGCCGTTCGCGCCCGTCTCGCCCGGCGCGGTCTCTTGCTCAAACGCCTTTTCGGCCACCATCTGTGTGCCGACGTTCAGGCCCAGGATCAGCAGCGGAAAAATAAAGGTCATGATCCAGAACGATGGCTTGCCGAGCATGGTCAGGATTTCGTTTTTGACGACAATTAAGATGTTACGCATCGTGGATTAACTCCTATAAACAAATAGCAATCTGCTATTTGTTACTTGCTCTAATTGCCTTGAACAAATTGCGTGGATCGAGTTTTTGGCCGTATTGCAGCATCCCAAAGCGAAAGACTCTTGCGGCAGACCAAATGCTGAACGCTGCCGAACCGATCAGGATCAGCCAGCTTGTGACCAACTGCCACCACGGAATGACCGTCATCGACCAGCGCAGGGCGACAGTGAGAAACGAGGTGGTAGGAAACAGGGTCAGCGCCACCAGCACCGCGCTGTTGGGCCGGGCAAAGACAAGCGCGCTGAAAAAGAACGGTGCGATAAAGATCAAGTTGACAATACCTGCAATTTGCTGTCCCTGGCGCACTTCGGATACCGACGCGCCGATGGCGGTCATTACCCCGACGATGAGCACAAAGGCAGGGATGAAAAAGAGCGCCACCACCAGCAAAAACTCCCATGGAACCTCGGCGGCGGCCAACGCGTCCCAAAACTGTGCGCCGACCAGCAAGCCGATCACGATAGTCAGCGTCCACAACGCCAGCTGGGTAAAGGCCAGGCCCACCGTGCCCAACGCCTTGCCGGCGATGATCTGCTCTGGCGACAGCGAGGTGATCAGCACCTCGACGGTGCGGTTTTCTTTTTCGTCGGCCACCGCTTGCAGCATTTGTCCGCTGGTGCTCATGACGGCAAAAAAGAGAAAGAACCCGGCCGCAAAGGGCAGAATCAGGTTGATAAAGCGGCTTTCGCTGAACTCACGCTTGCCGTCGAGCGAGCGCACGGTCAGTGTCACCCCTTCCTGCACCCGCGTGCCAATTTCGTCGGGCAGGGGCGCAGCCAGGTTGGCGCGCAAAAAGCGGCGAAAATCAGAGCGCGCTGCGTCGCTGGGCGATTTGTCCCAAAAGTAGAGCTGCACGCTGCGAGTCTGCATATAGTCGGCGGGCATGACATAAAAGGCCTGAACCTGGCCCGCTTCCAGTGCCTTCCGGGCGCTCGCTTGATCGTCAAAAGCGCGCAACTCGATCATCTCCTCGCCGGAATCGAGGCGGGGCATAACCGCCCCGGCCAACAGTCCGGATTGATCGACGTAGCCCAGCGGGCGCTGGTCGGTGTTGCGTATGGCAACGTAAATACTGACCGCCATGACCACGACGATCAACAGCGGGATACCTAGCGTAGTCAAAATGAACGATTTTTTGCGTGCTTCTTTGAGATATTCGTATCTGGCGACGAGCCACAGTTTACGCATCGCCCTGCTCCTCGGCTGTTTGGTCGTCCACCGGTGCGCCGACCACATTGATGAAAATGTCGTCCAGCGACGGCTCAGCGATCTCGAAGCGCTCGATTTTTACGTCGCGTTGGGCCAGGGCGCGAAACACGTCTTGCGGGCTGACTCCCGGCGCCAGCGGCATATGAAATGCGCCGCCGTTTTCGCGCCGCACCTCGATCACGCCGGGGATGTTTTCCATGTTGCCCTGGCCCTCGACCACGACAGCGTTGCCCGAAAACTGGCGCTTGATCTCGTCGACCTGGCCGTACAGCACCGTGCGTCCTTTGTTGATCAGCACGATGCGGCTGCACAGTGCTTCGACCTGGTACATCTGGTGGGTGGACATGATGATCGTCTTGCCGGCCGCGCGCTGTTCCTCGATGATCGTCTTGATCAGGCGCGTGTTCACCGGGTCGAGGCCAGCAAATGGCTCGTCGACGATAACCAGGTCTGGTTCGTGCAGCAGGGTGGCGATGACCTGCGCTTTTTGCTGCATGCCCTTGCTCAATTCCTGGATTTTCTTGTGGCGATGGTCGAACAGGTCAAGCCGCTTGAGCCATTCGCCCAGCCGCGTGTGCGCTTCGGCCTGGCTCAGCCCTTTGAGCGTGGCCAGAAAGAGCAGCGTCGGTTCCAACTTTTGATCCTTGTACAGGCCGCGCTCTTCGGGCATGTAGCCGATGCGGTGCTTGGCCGCTTCGTCCAATGTGCCGCCAAACACGGCGACGTTGCCGCCGTCGGACCGGAAAATGTCGAGCATGATGCGGATGGTGGTCGTCTTGCCGGCGCCGTTGGGACCGAGCAGGCCGAGGATTTCGCCGGGGAAGACTTTGAACGAGACATCGTCGACGGCGCGCACTGCGCCAAAAGATTTGCTGACATGTGAGACGGTTACAGTTGCTTGTGACATTGGTATCATTCTCCCAAATAGGGTGGTTATTTCGTCACGCTGTAAGCGAGACCTACACTTGCACGATCATTCTATCATGAAAAAGCTGACCTGTCATCGCCCAACTGGACAGACTGGGCATTGTACTGGAGTACGAGAAATAACTCAACGTGGTTGTGGTTTGATGTCTTTTACCAAGCGGTGGTTTGTGTATAGAGTCGGTCTGCATCTCGTCGATCAAAATGCGCCGCGCCCAACGTGAGTATGTTGGCCGCTCCGATTGCCACGCCCCAGCGCGTGGCTTCGCTCAACGACGCGCCCTCTCGCCAGCGGGCGATCAATGCACCCAGCATCGCGTCGCCACTGCCAATGGCGCATCCCCGCTCGATGTGCGACGCTTGCCAGCCGAAAACTGTGCCTGCCGCGTCGATCCCGCCGGCGCCCAACGCGCCCAGGGTAATGATCACCGCCTGCGGCCCCAGCCGTCTGATCTCGGCTGCGGCCTGAATGGCTTCTTGCTGCGTTTGAATGGAAGGCCGTCCCAGCAGGTCGCCGGCTTCGCGCCCATTGATCTTGAGCAGCGTAGAATGGCAAGAAATGGCGTATTTTAGCGGCAGTCCATAGGTGTCCAGCACCACGGGCACGCCCGCGCGATCCGCCATTTCGATCACCTGCCGCAGTGCTTTGACCGGTGTGCCCGGCAAGAGGCTGCCGCATACCACCAGGTAGGCGGCATTGTCCAAATGAGCCTGGACACAGGCGCGAATCGCTTCCCATTCCGTCGCCCCGATGGTTGGCCCATTTTCGATCAACTCGGTATAGCGCCCGTTGTCGGGATCGATGACGTTCACGATTTGCCGGGTCTGGCCCGGCACCCACACTGCCGCGCAGTCCAGCCTTTCTTCAGCGGCGAGGTCGGCCACGTATTGGCCGGTGTGCCCGGCCAAAGGCGTAACCACCGTCGCTGTGTGGCCCATCGCGTGCAGGGCGCGGGCGAAATTAAAGCCCTTGCTGCCGGCCATGGTCAGGCTGTCCTGGACGCGAAATGCCTGTCCGGCTTGAAATCCTGGGATGAGGATGGTTCGCTCCAGCGACGGGTGCGCACCCAAGGCCAGGACGGCTTTCATTTAGCGTCCCATCCAGCCCCCGTCGACGGTGAGGATTTCACCATTGACGTAACTGGCTGCGTCGGAAGCTAAAAAGACCACCGCGCCCTTGAGATCGTCCGGCGTGCCCCAGCGGCCGGCCGGGATGCGCTCCAAAATCTGCCGGTTGCGAACCTCGTTAGCGCGCAGTGCGGCAGTGTTGTCGGTGGCGATGTAGCCGGGCGCGATGGCGTTGACGTTGACGCCCTTGCCGGCCCACTCATTGGACAAGGCCATCGTCAATTGGCCGATGCCGCCCTTGCTTGCCGCATAGCCGGGTATGGTGATCCCGCCCTGAAAGGTGAGCAGCGAGGCCGTAAAGACGATCTTGCCATAGCCGCGCGCGACCATCTCTTTGCCGAACTCGCGGGCCAGGATAAACTGGGCGTTCAAGTTGACCTCGATTACGGTGTCCCAATAGTCGTCGGGGTGCTCGGCGGCAGGCTTGCGCAGGATGGTGCCCGCGTTGTTGATCAGGATGTCGATTTTGGGAACGTCTTGTTTGACCCGCTCAATGAAACGATACAATGCTTTACGGTCGGCAAAATCGCAGGCGTAGCCCTTGAACGTGCGCCCCAGCGCTGTGACCGCTTGCTCGATCTCGCTGCCCGGCTCCAGCGTCGCGCTCACGCCGACAATGTCGGCCCCGGCTTCGGCCAGCGCTTCGGCGAACGCCCGCCCGATGCCGCGCCGGCAGCCGGTGACGAGCGCCGTTTTGCCGTCGAGTTTGAACAAATCCAGGATGCTCATCTAGACCTCCCTCGTGTCGATCAAGACTTTCATCAGGTTTTTGCCTGCTTTAATATCCTCGAACGCGCTTTGCAGTGCGCCCAGCGGCAGCCGGGCACTGATCAGCGGTTCGACGTCGATTGCGCCCGTCGCAACCAGCTCGATGGCCCGCTCGAAATCCTGCGGCTCGTAGACCCGCGTGCCGATGAGGGTCAGCTCGCGCCAGAAGCAGCGGTGCAGATCGACTTCGGGTTTGAAGGCGAAAATGGCGACGACAACGATCCGTCCGCGCGTGCGCGCCAACTGGGTCATTGTGGTCGCGCCGGGCTGCGAGCCGGACACTTCAAAGACCACGTCGGCGCCCGCACCAGCGGTTCTTTCCTCGACCAGCCTGACCAGATCGACCTCTGCCGGGTTGACCGCCTCAAAGCCCATCTCGGCGGCGAGTTTCAGCCGGTAGGGGTTGATCTCGGAGATCAGCACCCGCGCCCCGGCCTGCCGGGCCACCAGGGCGACCAGCATGCCGATCGGCCCGCCGCCGATGACGGCAGCAAACTCGCCCGCCTGCACACCGCCGCGACGCACATCGTGGCAGGCGACGGCGACCGGCTCGATCAGCGCCGCCTTGTCGAGCGGCATGTCGGCGGGGATGCGATGCAAGGTGTGCGCGGGCACCGTCCACGCTCCCTGGAACGCGCCCGGCGTGTCGACGCCCAGGAATTTGAGCCGGTAGCAGATGTGCCCATGCCCCGCCCGGCAGGCCGGGCACTCGCCGCACGGATCGAGCGGGCGCACGACGACCCGCTCGCCGACCGTCCAGCCCTCGACGTCTTGGCCAATTTCGGCAAGGGTGCCGGACATCTCGTGGCCCATGATCTGCGGGATTTTGACCCGCTTGTCCATGTGCCCCTGATAGATGTGCAGGTCGGTGCCGCAGATGCCGCAGTAGGCCACGTCGATGCGCACCTCACCGGGGCCGGGCGGCACGTGCGGCGCGTCGCCGACGGTGAGGGTTTTGTTGCCTTGATAATAGGATGCTTTCATAGGGTGCTCCTTTGGATATCGGTTGAGCCTAGATTTTTATCGAATCAACAACATTGCACGTGTGCCAAGGGCGATGAATCCTGCCAGCATTGATAGAGACAACACTATCCAGAAGAAAGAGCCTGTTTTGGCAAAGCTCTTCAAAATTTGTGTCTGTCCAAGGTACCCCATGAGCATTATCCATGCAACAAAAAACAAAAGCACGATGTCTGAAACCAAAATCGATGCACTTGCGCAATTTGTATGCTTGTTCCTGTGTGAAGGTGTCTTTATCCCAGGCCACACTCGTCAAAAACCATGAAAAGCGCCTCAATTCGAAAAACAATTTGCCATTCCACTCGACCAGAATAGCTTTTACAGTCCGTTTTCTGCCAAACGACGACTCTTATTCTACAGGGCCAAAATCAGCAACTACTTGTTCACCCATAAGCGATTTTGGACCATTTGATCTTGGAGATATGCCTTGGGCGATCCTTTCACTCTCATCGATGAACTCACGCAATTTCGATGCGCCTTCGAGGCTCAAACGTGTACGCTTTGTGCTAAACAAAATGAGAAACCAAGCCGCCGATTAGAATGCAAATTCTCGCTCGCCTCTTTTTTCGATCAAAAGCAGGCTTTTGGAGGTTCCACCAATGCCGAAAGAGTGTCGTTCCAGGTTCCCCAAGTTTTTTATGGTTCGAGTTCCCCAAAGCCAGTCGGATATGTTCATTTTTCTGGTCCTGTTTTGATCTTCTCACACTGCCTGCACGTCTTCCCCGCCTGGCAATTTCTTTTGCCGTTCCAACCGGCGCTGGCGGCGCCAGCAGTCTTTGAACGAGAGTGCCGCAGTTGCCCCTTCGGCGCAACTTGTCACGAGAGCGTGTCCCAAAACGACACGTCTTCTTGATAATACGCGCACAGCGATTCCCACAACGCCATATGCGGCATCGCTTTAGGGTACACCTGCTTGATTGCGCGTAACGCTTCCAAAAGACCGAGCGACTCGATCTCTTTGAGTGCGGCCATAGCGAAGGCTGCGGAACGGCTGATGCCGGCGCCACACGCGATCAAGACGCGGTGCCCGCTATCGTGATGGTGTCTGATGAAATCAATACCTTGTTTCAGCAGATCGACCGACAGCGGCTCGCCGTCCTCGATAGGCAGATAAAGAGAATCGATGCCCGGCTGTTCGACCAACTCGGCCAGTTGCAGCATCGCACCAATGTTGTAGCTTTGAAGCAGTGGTAGGCTTCTTGTTTGACGATACTTGCCTATGAAAAGCCAGGGACGGATTTGGTTCAAGTCAGTCTTTCTTGCTCCTTCAAATCGCAAATAGTCGAGGACGGCATCTTGGACGGCTTGCATCCTCTCGGTCATTTTATAGATTATTTCTGCTATTTCACGAGTATTTGCGTGGCCTTTCAGAATCAGCCGTGCATAGCCTTGTATCGAGTTGATGGGATGCTTGAACTCGTGTACGAATCGGCTGAGTACTTCTTCCGGGTCTTCCGTCGGATCAATAATGGGAGGCCAACGATAGGTATCCAGATCGTCCATTGCGATTTTATCTCCTGGATGCTTACACCTGCAGCACGTCTTCCCCGCCGGGCAAGCTCTTTTTGCGCTCCAACCGCCGCAGGCGGCGCGCTTCCTGCCGCCGACGTTTGGCCAGCAGGCGGCGCACGCGGGTGTGTTTTTCCTTGTTCAACGGGTAAAACCAGGCCACCAGGATCGTGCCGACGAGCAAGAGCGCGCCGACCGGGCCGGTGAGGATGCGGATCGCCCACAGCGCTGACGTGGGCTGCGCGAACCGGGTCACGCCTTCCGGCGGAGCCTGGTAGCCGAACCAGCCGAGCACCTGCAAGACGACAAAGATTGCGACCGCGCCGGCCAGCTTGCGCGAAAAGTTCTTGATCCCGTAATAGACGCCCTCGTGGCGACGGCGCGTGCGCAGCTCATCCCACTCGATCACGTCGGGGAAAATCGCATCGGGCAGCACGTGCGCCGTCGATGCGCCGAGGCCGGAGAGCACGGCGAGCACGATAATGAACCCGATCTGGCCGGGCTGGATGAAAATCGCCAAGCAGAGTACAGCGGCCCAAAAGCCCATCCCGGCGATATAGGCTCGGCTTTTGCCCAGCCTGGTCGACAGCCAGTTCCAGGCCGGCAGCGCAGCGATGGCGACCAGGAACATTGCCCCCAGCGCCACCGATTCGAGCGCGATCGGCTCGCCAAATATCGTTGCTTTGTATAAAAGGTCGCCCGAGCCGATCCAGTAGGTGAGGAAAAAGGGCAGCATCATGGCCACCAGGTCAAAGGTGACCCAGTTGAGCATGTAGAGGCCGGCGGCAAAACGAAAGGGCACGTTCTCCCAGGCCAGGCGCATGGTTTGCCAGAACGAAATCCGTTCTCCGCGGGCCAGTTGGTGTTCGCGCTGCTCGCGGACGACCAAAAAAGTGCCCAGGTAAGGCACGACAGCAATCGCGCCAAAGAGCGCAGCGACGAGCATATAGCCCTGCTGCATGCTGAATCCGGCCTTGATCACCCCGTCCATGACCATCGGCGCGACGACGGCGGTGCCCAGCGAGGCGATCAGGTTGAAAAACATGCGATAGCTGGTCAGCGCGGTGCGCTCGTCGTAATCGGAGGTGAGTTCGGGTGTGAGTGACAAAAAGGGCACCATCACCAGCGTTTGCAGCGTGTCGCTGATCATGTAGGCCATCATCACGTACAGCGCCAGCAAAACTTGGCTCTTGATCGGCGGTACCCACCACAAAAAGACAAAGCCCAGCGCAAAGGGGATGGTGAAAAAGAGTAAAAAGGGTCGCCGACGGCCCCAGCGCGTCCGCACGTTGTCGCTGATCGCGCCGACCAGCGGATCGTTGATCGCGTCCCAGACCACGCCCAGAAAAGCGGTGATCGAGGCGATGCGCGGGTCGAGGCCGACGGTGTCGGTGAGAAAAATGGCGTAAAAAAACTGGCGCAGGGTGTTAAAACTGGCCATGCCCACGTCGCCCGCGCCATAAACCAGCTTGACCCAGAACGAGACCGGTGTCGACGTGACCTGATCGGTTTCTTGAATCGAGTTCTCAACCATACTTGCTCCTCTTTCGTTTGACCGCTGACGGCTGACGGCTGACTGCTCGGATGCCAGGTATCCGCGTCGTCCGTCGGCGGTCGGTATTTTTACAACAGCTTGCGATAAATTCGATGCGTCTTGTACATCGGAAAGCCCATCGTCTGGGCGTCGCCAAAACTTTGCAGGTTGGTCTCCGCTACCTGGACGTAATCGCCGTGTTCAAAGCGGTCATAGTCGCGCAGCGTTTTGCCCAGTTCGACATAGAGGATCGTGTTGGCGCCCATGCCCTGGTATTCGGGCAGCAGGCCGACGCCGTTAAAGGTGACCCATTTGGTGCGCCGGCGCTCGCGCATCAGATGCAGCCAGCCCAGCGGCCACAGCCGTCCCCGGCAGCGCTGCACGGCCCCGGCGACGTCAGGGTATGAAATGACAAAGCCGACCGCCTCGTCGCCTTTCATCACCAGTTTGACCAGATCGGGGTAGGTGATCGAGATGATGCGTTCAAACAGCAGGCGCATCTCGTCTTTGTCGATCGGATAATAGCCGGGCACCTGTTTGAATGCTTCCAGATAGATGCGGTGTGCCTGCGGCACCAAGACCCATATCTCTTTGGTATCCTTGAACGTCTTGATCCAGAACCCGCGCCGCTGCTTGATCCGGTCGGCGATCTGGTATACCCGCTCCGGCAAGTCGTAATCGGCGGTGATGTGCCCCGAAAAATAATCGAGTTCTTTTTCAAACCCTACGCCCTTGATCAGCCGGTCGTAATACGGAAAATTATAGGGCACGCCCACCGAAGGGCGGTGCTCGAATCCGTCGACGAGCGCGCCGTGCGCGTCGAAACGGAGCAGTCCCTTGGGGCCGAGGACATCGGTCAGCCCGCGCCCGCGCGCCCAGTCGAATGCGGCGTCAAACAGGGCGTCGGCGACCCCTTGATCGTCGACGGCGTCAAAATAGTAGAAAAACGCCGTTTGGGACTGATGATAGTCGTTGTAGAGCCGGTTGTCGATGGCGGCGATGCGTCCGACCGTTTCCTTGCCTTGCTCGGCGACCCAAAAGTCGGCCTGCGAGTGGCGATAAAAAGGAAATTTTTCGCGGTTGAGGGCCGCTTTCATCCCCGCCACCAGCGGCGGCACCCACTGCGGGCAGCGGCGGTACAGATCGAATGGCACCTGGATAAACTGGCGCACATCCCTGCGGTTGGACGTGTCGACTTGGCGGATGCGCATAGAGGCTTTTCTCCGAATCAGGATGATGCTTTTTGGTAACTGCTCAGCCTGCGCTGGTCGAGTAGCCTCAAACTCGGCCTTAGCCGGGTTTGAGGCGTATCGAGACCGGGCAGATAACTCAAACTTGCGAGTTCGCGTGCTTGCGTGGTCTCGATACGGCGAACCGAAAACCGGTTCGAGCTGCCAAAAGCGCAGCGGCTACTCGACCGACGCTCGCTCGGTACGGCTGAACAGTTATGCTTTTTGTAGCACAAAGCTCTGATAGACAGTCTCTTGGCTGCTGAACTCGGTATACATTTGCGATCCCTCGACGCC
>JAFGEY010000084.1 GCA_016931365.1 Anaerolineae bacterium | reverse complement strand
GTACTACTATACCATATACACTTCGAAAATGGATCATTTTGGCTAACGTCAGATATTACCCCAAGAACTTTTGGGAGGAAGGTCTAGTACTCGTGCAAACTAGAGATGATAAGTGAAAACCGGCCCGTGCAAGCAAGTGACCTATCAAATCTTGTTTGACTGAGTACTAGACGGTTATCCATCAAATTCAGGTTGGCGGAGTCGTCGTGGTGGGGCTAGATTGGTGTGTAGGGCGCTCTGTCATTGAGTATTGACGCGAGAGGTGTTTGATGGCATCTGGTGCAACAAGACGAGGAACAACGCATCTGGTTGATCTGGGGACAGAAGTCACATTGATTCCTGGCACTGTTCTCCAGGATCGCTACGAAATTCTTAGTACCGCTGGAAGCGGCGGTATGGCGGTTGTGTACAAAGCACGAGACCTTCGCTTTGAAAAAGCGTCCAGGCTCTGTGCAGTTAAAGAGATGTTCAACACGGTGGCCGATGCGCACTTGAGAGATTTGTACCGCCAGCAGTTTGATCGTGAGGCCAATGTGTTGGCTTCGCTCAATCACCCTGCGGTGCTCAAGGTGTTCGATTATTTCAGCGAGGGTGAGCGCGTCTACCTGGTTACCGATTTTGTCGAGGGCAAAAACCTGGAGCAGATCATCACCGAAAGCAAAGGGCCCATTGAACAAGAAAAGGTTATTGACTGGGCCATTCAGATCTGCGATGTGTTGGGTTATCTGCACAATCACAAGCCTGATCCAGTGATCTTTCGCGATCTCAAACCCTCCAACGTGATGCTCAACGAGTTTGACAGGGTGATGATGATCGACTTTGGCATCGCCAAAGTGTTTCAGGGAGAGCAACGCGGGACAATGATCGGCACCGAAGGCTATACTCCCCCCGAGCAGTATCGTGGCGCCGCGGAACCACGTGGAGATTTGTATGCGCTCGGCGCGACCATGCATCACCTGTTGACCAAACATAACCCTCAGGAAGAGCCGCCATTTACTTTTCACGAGCGTCCTATCCGGCAATTGAACTCTCAGGTGACCGAAGGCCTTGAGGCCGTCGTGATGAGAGCTCTCGAGTACGAGATTGATAAACGTTTTGCCTCCGCCGATGACTTTAAACAAGCATTGCTCTTTCTGAGTCGTCCGACGGCGATTGTCTCTGCGCCAGGCGTTGTTCCTGCGCGAATGCCGATAGGTGGCACACCGTCGACCACAGCTTTTGCCACGTCGACGCTTTCTTTTTCAGAAACGGGCAACGTTTTGCCGATTTGGGAATTTGCCTGCGAAGACGAGATCACCTCATCGCCGGCTATTTCAGAGGGTGTTTTGTATATTGGTTCTTATGACCACAATTTGTATGCGATCGATGCCAAAGAAGGCACTTTTTTGTGGAAATATCCCACTGAAGACGGCATTGCTTCGTCGCCATACATTTGGGAGCATCTGATCTTTTTTGGCTCTGAAGATCGAATGGTCTACGCGCTGAGCAAAAGTGATGGGCGCATTATGTGGACCAGCCCGACCCGCGACCGCGTGCGTTCTTCGCCGCGTGTGGCGATGTCACACGTTTTTGTCGGGTCTGATGATCATTGCTTGTATAACCTGGACGCGCGGAATGGTCGCCAGGTGTGGCGGTTTGAGGTCGAAGATCACGTTCGCTCTTCGCCATTTATCTATGAAGGCATTGTTTATTTCGGCGCTGACGATTCCAACATCTATGCCGTCGATATTCAGACGGGAAAGCTCAAGTGGAAGTGTTCCGTCGGTCGACCCGTGTTGTCGTCGCCAGCCGTACATGAGGGGATGGTCTTTGTGGGATCGATGGACTGGAATGTTTATGCCATCGACGCACAGGCGGGATGGGTGGTCTGGAAGGCGCGCACCAAAGGCCGCGTCACCTCTTCACCAGCGATCTCGGAGCCACTGGGCCTGGTTTATATTGGCTCTCAAGATGGCAATGTATATGCTTATGATTATAGCAAAGGGCGTGAAGTATGGCGCGCCGAAACCGGCGGCCCGATTGGCTCATCGCCGACAGTGACTCAAGAAGCCGTGTATGTCGGCTCGATGGATGGGCATCTATACAGTTTTGACGCGCGCGGCGGCGACTTGCGCTGGAAGTTTTTCGCAGATAGCGGGATTGTTTCCATACCGGCATTTGCGGACAACACGGTTTATGTGGCAGCACGAAATGGCCGGGTTTACGCACTCTTGCCCTGAGTTGGATCGCCTGGCAGGCTGCTGACCGATCAACCCGACTGATTTTTGTATTGCACAATGGTGGCCGACACAATGGAAATGTTTAAAAAACTGTTTGGTAAAAAACAATCTTCTTCGGCACTGGTTCCTATCACTGAGGAGAAGGAAAGCCTGTCGATCGTCGTCGGCGCCGCGACTGATAAAGGCCTGGTGCGAGATTACAACCAGGATGCACTGTTTACGCTCAGTGCGCTCTTGTCTCAGGGGCAAGACTTGCAGCCTATCGGGCTGTACATCATCGCCGATGGGATGGGAGGGCAGATGAACGGCGGCGAGGTCAGCTCCCTGGCGATGCGCACGGTTGCCAACTGGATTCTGCGCGAAATCTATGAGCCTTTTTTGACCCAGTCTGGAGCGACCAATTTGCGCCCGATCAATGAAGTCCTGACCGAGGCGATTGTCACTGCTAACGGCAAGGTACAGGAAAAGCTCCCTAAAGGCGGCACAACGCTGACCTGCGCTTTTTTGTTGGGGACGAACGCCTTTATCGCCCATGTGGGAGACAGCCGCGCCTACCTGATCACGCGCAACAGCATCCGCCAATTGACCAAAGATCATTCGCTGGTCAATCGATTGATCGAGTTGGGACAGTTGACGCCCGAAGAAGCCAAAACTCACCCGCAGCGAAATGTCCTTTACCGGGCAGTCGGGCGTGCGGGCAACCTGGAGGTCGATACTTATCTTCAATCTTTGCCCACGAACAGCTCTTTGCTCTTGTGCTGCGATGGCCTTTGGAGTATGATTCCTGAAGATGAGATTCTTTCGATTGTCAATGCCGAAAGCTCGCCGCAGGTCGCATGTCGACGTTTGATCGCGCGGGCCAATGATGCCGGGGGTGAAGACAATATCACGGCAGTATTGATCCAGGTCAAAGGTTAGGCCAGTGTCTTTTGGTAGACGGACCCAGGTCTGAGAAAAGAGAACCGGGGAATGGATGTCCAAAAAGATTATTATGCAGAGTTGAACCTCAATCCCTCGGCGACGCCGCAGGAGGTCAGGCAGGCTTATCGTGCTTTGGCGCTCCAGTTTCACCCCGATACCAGCACCGAGCTGGATGCCGAAGCGAAATTTAAGCGCATCCAGGAGGCCTATGAGGTGCTCAGCGATGCAGAGCAGCGGGCTGCCTACGACCAGCGGCGAACCAAAGAGGGACTCAGCCAGCAGCCGGCCCTGGTGGTCAAGCCTACGTTGAGCCATCAGGTGCTTTCACGCTTGTATGAGGAGCAGATCGTTTATCTGCTGCTCGAAATCTATCCGCGTGTTGACCTCGAAATCAAACGGCTACCCTTGAATCTGAGCCTGGCCATCGATCGCAGTACGTCGATGCAGGGCGTCCGGCTGCAGCGGGTCAAAGATGCGACCAATTTCATCATCGACTTTTTGGACGACGCCGATGTTTTCTCGTTGGTTACTTTTAGCGATCGCGCCGAGATCGTGCTGCCGGGCCAGTCCGGCATCAATAAAGCGTACGCCAAGTCGCGGGCCAGTACGGTGCGCAGTTCTGGTGGCACCGAGATTTTGCAGGGAATGCTCGTTGCGTTGGGCGAGATCGATCGCTGGCGCTCATCAGATATGGTCAACCACCTGATTCTGCTGACCGATGGGCAGACCTATGGTGACGAGGATCAGTGCATCGAAGAAGCCAAAGCCGCCGGCTTGCGCAAGGTCGGCATCAGCACGATGGGCATTGGCCAGGATTGGAACGACAAACTGCTCGATGAGATCGCCCATCAAAGTGGTGGCACATCAATGTACATCGATTCAGCATCCAAAGTGACCACCTTTTTCCGCGATTGCATCCACAACCTTTCCGCCGTCGTCGCCCGTGACCTGACCTTGAGCATGCACCTGTCCCCCAATGTCCGTTTGGATGAAGCGTTCCGCGTGCTGCCGTATTTGGAGCGATTGAAGCCCGATGGTGAGACGATCAACCTGGGGCAGCTGGGCACCGATCAGCCCTGCATATTGCTTCTTTCCTTGCTTGTTGATGCCAACGACCTGGGACGGCTGCAATTAATGCAGCTCGACGTGACCGCCGACATTCCTTCGCTGCGACGGATGCAAGACAAGAGTCGAACCAATATCGAGATCGACGTCTCTGATCAATCCGGCCTCAAGCAGCAGCCGCCAGCCAGCATCGTCGGTGTGTTGAGCAAGCTAGCCATTTTTAAGATGCAAGAAAAGACAATGAATGAGCTCGAACAGGGCCATGTCGATCGGGCTAGCCAGCGCCTGGAGACGATGGCCACGCGACTTCTCAATCTGGGTGAGAATGAACTGGCTAAAGCCGCATTGCTCGAAGCTGGTCGGCTTGCGCGTACAGGACACCTGTCGCCGGAAGGGCGCAAGCGAATTCGCTATGGAACGCGCAGCCTGTCAACGCTGCCCAAGGAGGTGGGCTATGATTAAGTGTCCGTCCTGTGGAAAAAGTCATCCCGAAAATACGCTGTTTTGTGACGAGTGTGGTGTGTATATGCTCGCTGAGGGGCAGAAAAGAACCAGCTCGCTAGATGTCGAAGACGTAGCGTGGATGGAGACTGACCTGGGGACGAACGGTTCGGCGCAGCCTTCGAATACACGCCCCGTCACATTGCGCGCCATAATCCTGGATAGCGGTCGCCAGATTGAGTTAAGCGTAGACAAAGAGATCAACATCGGTCGCTTGGACGCCACGAGCGCAACTTTTCCTGAAATCGACCTGACTGCAGACCAGGGGCTTGAGAAAGGCGTTTCGCGCCGCCATGCCAAGATATCGCGCAAAGGGTCGGGGTTGTTTATCGAGGATTTGGGCAGCGTTAATGGGACCTATCTTAACGGACGCAGACTAACGCCCTATCTGCCTCATGCCTTGAATCACAACGACGAGATTCGTCTCAGCAAGCTGCTGATGCGTGTCCAGTTGAGTTGACCAAGTGTGAAGGAGTGAGTCAATGCCTGTAACGGTTCTTGTTCACGTCAGCGGCGAAGACCCCTTTATGGCCGAAGTGGAGGAATTGCCCGAAATGACCGCTCAAGCAGTGACCTTTAGTAACCCGCGCAAGCGCGATGGCAAGCCATTGCACTATGTCACTGATGAGGCCGTTTCGATCATCTTTCCATGGCACCGGATCAGCTTTATCGAGGTGATGCCCACTGAAGAAGATCGCGGTGAGATGGACCTCTTCTTCCGCACCTAGTTGCGCTGTCTGGTAGTGTCACTGTCAGGTGTCACCTGACGGTGAATCAAGATAGGTAAAGCCCGTGGACGTCTCGGAAAAAAAGCTAATTCTGGCCGTCGATGATGAACCCAGAATGACCCGTTTCATCCGTATGAACCTGGAATTGGAAGGTTATCAGGTCAGCGAAGCGACCAACGGTCTCGATGCGTTGGCCAAAGTGCGCGACGAACTGCCCGACCTGGTCTTGCTCGATATTATGATGCCGGATATGGACGGCTTTGAGACGCTCCAGCACATCCGCGAGGTCTCAAACGTGCCGGTGATTATGCTGACCGCCAAAGGCGAAGAGGAAGACAAGGTTCATGGGCTGGAACTGGGCGCCGATGATTACGTGACCAAGCCCTTTTCGGCGCGCGAGCTATCCAGCCGAATCAAGGCGCTGCTCCGGCGCAGTGAGATGCCGCCGGTGATGGAGAAAAAGGTGCTCGAGATCGACGATCACCTGGCAATTGATTTTCAGCGCCATGAGGTCATCGTCGATGGGCAGCACATCGGGCTGAGGCCGACCGAGTATCGTTTGCTGTATCACCTGGTCAACAATGCCGGCTGGGTGATGGGCCACGAAATGCTGCTTTCCAAGGTCTGGGGTTATGAATACCGGGACGAACTGCAATACTTGAGGTTGTACATCAGGTATCTTCGTGAAAAGCTCGAGGTCGACCCGGCCAACCCACAGTACATCCTGACCGAGCGCGGGATCGGCTACCAGTTTGTGGATTTTCGACAACGGGATGAAGGTGGCTGAGTTCCGTTTCGCTAACTGAGCTTTGCTCACGTGCCCGTCACTTGAAGCGAACCACGGGTTCGCCAGTGACGGGCACGTCAAGTTTATCATTATTTGCATGTTCGAGCGCTAGAGAGGTTCTTTTCTTGATCGTTGAAAACCACCCAGCAACCCAGGCGTGGGATGCGTTTGTGTGCCAGCATCCAGACGGGCATGTACTGCAAACCTCGGTGTGGGGCATACACCAGTCTGAATTTGGCTGGCGCGTCGAGCGCGTTGCCCTGATGGAGGAGGGAGTCATCGTCGCCGGAGCGCAGATTTTTTTAAAGCCGCTGCCGTTCGGCTTGACGCGCGCCTATGTGCCCAAAGGGCCGCTGGTCAATCTCGATGACGATCGACACTGCCGGCAGTTGATCGATGCGCTGCACAAGCTCTGTCGCGCCCGACGTGCGATCTTGCTCAAGCTGGAGCCGGATTGGCTCGATGCCGAACGGGCAGCCCTATTTGCCCGATATGGTTTCAAACTCAACCAGGAAACCGTACAGCCGCCGCGCACCATCTTGATCGACCTGAATGGCAGCGAAGACGATATCCTGGCGCGTATGAAAAGCAAAGTTCGTTACAACATTCGCCTTGCTGAACGCAAGGGGGTGCAGGTGCGCGCGGGCACGCGCGCGGATATGGACGCCTATAATCGCTTGCGTGTCGTTACCGGCGAGCGCGACGATTTCGATGTGCATTCTGAGGCTTACTACAACCGCGCTTACGAGTTGTTTGTCCCGCAAGAGCTGGCCCGGCTCTTTGTCGCCACCTATCACGATCAGCCCCTGGCGGCGATCCTGGCGATGGCCTGCGGGCGCAAAGCCTGGTATATGTACGGCGCGTCCGGCAATGAGCATCGCGACAAGATGCCCAACTATGCACTGCAATGGGCGGCGATCTGCTGGGCCAGAGAACGCGGTTGCATGGTTTACGATCTATGGGGCGTGCCCGACGAGGACGAAACGACCTTGGAGGGCCAGTTTTCCGAGCGGGACGATGGTTTGTGGGGTGTCTACCGCTTTAAGCGGGGATGGGGCGGGCGCGTGGTGCGTTACGTCGGCGCGTTCAATTATATTTATAACCAACCACTGCATCGACTGTATCGACTGGCGCTGCGGATGAAATATCGATGAGCTATCGCATCATTGCCGATTCGACAACCTGGAACAAAGCTCTGTTGGCGCTGCCCTGGCCGCACGCCTTGCAAACCTGGGAATGGGGTGAGGTCAAGCGAAAGCACGGCTGGACGCCTGTACGTTTGCTGTGGGAGCGAGATAGTCGGCCGATCGCCGCAACTCAAGTGCTGCGCCGGCCGCTGCCGTACACACCCTGGGGGGTGATGTACGCGCCCAAAGGGCCAGCGTTGGACTATGACTCTGCGGAGACGCTTGATCTTGTGCTCGACGACCTGGAGCGGTTTTCTCGCCAGAAACGGGGCATTTTGCTCAAGATCGACCCGGATACCGACTCAGAAGACCTGGTATCACGGCTCAATCGCCGGGGATGGCGCTATTCGGCGCAGCAAATTCAATTTCGCAACACGGCTTTGCTCGATCTCGCCCCAAGCGAGATCGACTTGCTGGCCCAGATGAAAAGCAAAACGCGCTACAACGTCCGGCTGGCCCAACGACGGGGGATTGAGGTTCGACAGGGCATAGTCAGTGACATTGCCCTGTTTTACGAGATGTACGTCGAGACCGGCCAGCGCGATGGCTTTCTGATCCGCTCGTTAGAGTATTACGACGATGCCTGGCGTATGTTTATGGACAATGGCCTGGCGCATATGCTCCTGGCCGAGGTTGAGAGCGAAATCGTTGCTGGGTTGATCCTCTTTTGTTTCGGCGCGACGGCGTGGTATATGTACGGTGCGTCGCGGGACGTCCACCGCAACCTGATGCCGACCTATCTGCTGCAATGGGAGGCTATGCGTTGGGCCAAGGCCCAGGGCTGTGCGCAGTATGACTTGTGGGGCGCACCGGATGTGCTCGATCCGGGCGATAGTTTGTGGGGGGTGTGGCGATTCAAGGAAGGGCTGGGCGCGCAGTTCACGCCGCACATCGGTGCGTATGATTATGCTCCTTCTCGACTGCTCTACTGGGCCTATGCCGTCGCCGTGCCGCGCTATATTGGCCTGCTTCGCCGCAGGCATTCCGCTCAATCCTCGTTGATGTGAATCCTTTGGTCCACCCACTGCGCCGGGACAATCTCACCCTGTTTCCCAATCAACGTTTCCAGCCCTTGCGCCAGTATGGCCGGGTTGCCGCTGGTGAAAAATCGGCGTTGTCCCGAACATGTGACCGGCTTATCTATTGTCCGGTCGAACACATCGGTGCGATGGAGGACGTGCGCCGTTTGCCGGGCAACCGCCGGGGCGGGGTCGATGATCCGGACCTGTGCGCCGACGATCCGCTCGATGGCCGGGCGAAGAAAAGGATAGTGCGTGCAGCCGAGCACCAATGTGTCGATGCCCGCATCGAGCAAAGGGCGCAGGTATTTCTGGAGCAGGCGGTCGGTTTCGACAGTATCCAATTGTCCCGCTTCGACGCACTCAACCAGGCCGGGACAAACCTGGGTGTGGACGGTCACGTTCTGGGCAAAGCGCTCGATCAACGAGGCAAACAACGCCCCCTGAAACGTCACCTGTGTGGCGATCACACCGATCTGGCCTGTTTTGGTACGCATCGCCGCCGGTTTAACCGCCGGCTCCATACCCACGATAGGCACGTCAAACCGCTGTCTGAGGTGGTGCAGCGCTGCCGCCGATGCCGTATTGCAGGCCACAACCACGGCCTGTGCCCCCTGTTCGATCAAAAAAGCGGCAATGCTGGCGGAGAAACAGCGGATTTCGTCGGCAGAGCGATGCCCGTAGGGGCAATGGGCCTGGTCGGCCAGATAGAGCAAGTCATCGCCGGATAGCAAGCGGTCGATCTCGTGCCACACCGACAGGCCGCCCAGGCCGCTGTCGAAAATGCCGATTGTGGCCATCTTGGCTACACCTGTACGCGCCGGCAGGCCCGGACAAAGGCTCGAAACAGACCCAGCATTTGCTCATCGGTGGGCGCGAGGTTTTCTGGGTGCCACTGCACGCCGGCGAAAAAAGGCGCTTCCGGCAGTTCGATCCCTTCGATTACCCCGTCGGGGGCACGGGCGGTGATCTGAAAGCCCGGCGCAACCTGCTTGATCGACTGGTGGTGGCGGCTGTTGGTGGCACATTCGACCGTTCCCAATGCATCGTGCAGCCGGGTGCCGGCCTCGATGCGAACCTTATGGGCCGGTGGTTGATCCGGGCAAGCGTGAGGCAGTGCGCCATCGATCTGTGAGGGGATGTCCTGGTACAGCGTGCCGCCGGCGGCCACGTTGATCAACTGGATGCCCCGGCAAATGCCCAGCGTGGGGATGCGATCGACCAGCGCCCATTGCGCCAGGGTCAGTTCTGCCTCGTCCAGCGCGCCGTCAACCCGGCCCAACTGCGGGTGCGGCTCCTCGCCGTAAAAAGCCGGGGCAACGTCGACGCCGCCAGGAAAGAGCAGGCCGTCGAGCCGACCATAGATCGCCCGCCAGGCCGGTTTGCCTAGAGCCAACGGGATCAGGATCGGCGCACCTCCGGCCAGGGCGACCGATCGGCAATAGTCGCCGTACTGGCCGTCAACATGCCTTTGGGCATTGTCTGGATGAATCTGATGGGCAATAATGCCGATTACCGGTGGCTGGTCGGGCGCGAGTCGTTCGTTACCCATGTACGTCATCTCCTGCCTGCGCATTGAACTGAAAGAGCCAAGACCTTATGGATCAGGCCCTAAAAGAAAAAAGCGCAGGACAATGCCTACGCTCTTGGATTACAGATCGAGATCGGTTTGGTATTAGAAGCTCTTTTCGCGCATCTTGGCGGCCTTGCCCCGGCGACCGCGCAGATAGTAGAGCTTGGCGCGGCGCGCGTGCGCATGGCGCATCACCTCAACCTTCTCGATGCGCGGCGAATGGGCCAAAAACGTACGTTCCACGCCGATGCCGTTGGCAGCGATGCGACGCACGGTAAAGCTGGCGTTGGTTCCACCCTCGCGAATGCGGATCACGGTGCCCTGGAACATCTGAACGCGTTCTCGGTTGCCTTCGACGATGCGGACATGCACGCGCACGGTATCTCCCGGCTGGAGTTGAGGAAGCGCTTCGGCAGACTTGCCGTATTCATATTGCAGGGATTTGATGAGTTCAGACATATTCATTACCATCCTTCCGGTTCGGAATCATTATACAGCATAATACCGGGAGAATGGGTCCCGGTATTCAGAAGCGAAATTATAACACAGCTTGGCTGTTCGTGCAAATCGGGGTATACAACGAGATTGTGCCGTCAAAAGGCACAATCAAGAGCATTCGGACGGCGTGCAATCACGAGAGATGGTTTTTTCATCTGCATGTCGTTGCTTTTTTCCCTCAAATATGATACCATAGCGGTGCATCGTACACTTTGAATATTTATGTGCTGTATTTTGAAACTGGAGGATCGTTGCCAGAATCGTCTTGGTTTCCTTTAGGACCGCTTGATACAGTGATCGCCCGTTCGACAGACAAGGGTCTGATTGTATTGGACCCGGATGGGCAGCCGATCTATATCAACCCGGCCTTTGAGCAAATGCTCGGTCTGAACCTCGACGAATTGCGCACGTGGTTGCAAGAGAGCAATGCCGAGACGGATGTTTCGGCGATTCATCGTCTACAGCAGGTCTTTGGCGCTGCGGTTGCAGGTACGTTGTTGGACGAAACCCGGTTTGAGCTGGCATGTCATGATCACACGATATGGGTGGATACAGTTTCCCACCCGGTTCAGGATCGCGCCGGACAGTTTTATGGCTACCTGGTATGGTTAAAAGACATTTCAGATCAGATGCAAATCGAGCGCGATCTAGAAGCTTCGCGCAACCGCGCGCATATGCTTGTGCAGGCGATCGAGCACAGCGGTGATGGCATCGGCATTTTGGATATCAACGGCGCGTACATTTTTGAGAACGATGCGCTTAAAAAACTATTTGGCTACAGCCTGGACGAGCTTGTTCAAGACGCGGGCGTTGTGTGGCAATATCCCGACGAATTCACGGCGACGGTGATGCCCGCAGTCAAGCGCGGGCAAACCTGGCGGGGCACGTTGACCGCACGCCACAAGAACGGACATACCTTTCCTTGCGCGCTGACCACATCGCCAATTTTTGACGAACAGGGCAACTTGATCGGCGTCGTCTGCACCCATCGTGACATCACCGAGCAAAAAGCATTCGAGTCTCAGATTCGCTACCAGGCCTCGCTGCTCAACCAGGTGTCAGATGCCGTGATCAGTTGCACGCTTGACGGGCGAATTGCCTTCTGGAACGAGGGCGCCGAGGCGATTTGGGGCTGGGGAATGAATGAGGTTTTTGCGCGGCACCTGCGCATGCTGTTTGCGCCCCCCGTTCAGGATAATCTGGATCGTGAGATCGTGCGCCTTCGTGAGCAGCGTTCGATGGAACTGGAAATGCCCTGTGTGACCAAAGATCGGCGTGAGATCATTGTTCGCAACAGTATCAGCCTGGTCACAGACAGTTGGGGCGAGCCGATTGGCTTTGTGAGCATCTGCACCGACGTCACCGCGCAGCGAGAGATCGAACGCCAGCGCGCCTACCAGGTTTCGGTTTTGCAGGGTGTGATCGAGAACGCACCCATCGGCGTCATAGTGCTCGATCAGGGCGGTCTGATCCTGGCAATCAACCAGGCTCAGTTGGACATCTTGCGCGTTACCGGTCGTCCCGAAATGTTTGTCGGCCAAAACGTCTTGGATGCCGTTTTGCAAACCTCTCGATTAGCCGTTCACATCCACGATCTGTTTCACGGCCAGGCATTTGCGCTGGATGATTTCAGCCTCATTGCCCAACCGGATCGTGAAACCTATGCCAACGTGCGCGGCATCCCGTTGGTGATCGACCAGCAGCCGCACGGCTTGCTGTTGGTCCAGGATGTCACCGAGCGGCATCACTATGAAGCGCGCCTTTCTGAAGAGTTGGCCTATCACGAGATGTCCAGCGCTATTTCGACGTTGGCCCTGCAAACTGATAGCTTTGACCCATTCATCAATCAGGCGTTGGATGTCATCGGCAAACGCCTGAATGCCAGCCGGACCTATTTGTTCGTCGACGATTTAGAGACTCGACGGACGCTGAACGCGCACGAGTGGTGTGCGCCGGGCATTGAATCTTTTCTGGGTTCTGGGGCCGCATTTGACGAATTGGCGTCCTGGCGTTCGACGATGCAAACCGACAAGCCGGTGGTTTTTAACAACGTCGCCCTTCAGGCATCTCCATCCGAGCGACGATTGCTCGAAGCACAGGATATCAAGTCTTTGTTGGCTGCGCCGATCTGGGTGCGCGGTCAGTTGTACGGTTTTATCGGCATCGACGAGTGCCAGCGCTTGCGCTATTGGTCGGAACGCCAGGTCGACTTGTTTGCCAACCTGGCGCGGTTGGTGGCAATGCAGATCGAGCGGTTTTTGGCCCGCGAGGCGACCGCACGCGAAGCCAGCAAACTGCGGGCGATGATCTCGGATATGCAGGAGGGCGTCGTTTTCGTCGATGCGACCGACTGTGTGGTCGAGTTGAACGACTTTTTTGCGCAGATGATCGGCATAGCAAGCGACCAGCTTTTAGGGCGGTCTTTGTGGGATGTGCACATTCCCGAGATACACGACCGCTTGCGCGCGCTGGTTCAGGCGATGAAAGACGAAATCGGCCATCCCGCCGAGTCGATCAGCCTGTCGATGCGCGGGATGGACCTGATTTTACGCGTGCAGCCGATCTATGGTCACGATGGGTACGAAGGCGTACTGTTCAACTTTATCGACGTCACCGAACTGGCACGCGCCAAACGCCAGGCCGAAGTCGCCAGCAAAGCCAAGAGTGAGTTTTTGGCCAACATGAGCCATGAAATCCGCACACCGATGAACGGCATCATCGGAATGACCCAGTTGGTTCTCGAAACGGTATTGACTTCTCAGCAGCGCGATTATTTGACCTCTGTTCAAGGAGCCGCCGAATCGCTGCTCTCGATCATCAATGAGGTGCTCGATGTGTCCAAGATCGAGGCCGGGCAGCTCGAATTGGACCAGATCGATTTCGACTTGAACGAGGTATTCGAAGACTTGACCCATACTGTGGCTTTTCGCGCCGCGCAAAAAGGGTTGGAACTAGTCTTTGATCTGCCTCTGAACACACCCTCTTTTTTGCGCGGCGATCCGGTGCGCCTGCACCAGGTATTGGTCAATCTGGTCGGCAACGCGATCAAGTTTACGGACAAAGGCCAGGTGATCGTCCGCGTGAGCACGCTCACTCAAGATACCAATGGGGTTCGACTCCAGTTTTCGGTGTCGGATACGGGCATCGGCATTCCGTCCGACAAGCACGAAATCATTTTTGACAGCTTTTCCCAGGCCGACGGCTCAGTGACGCGCCAGTATGGCGGCACCGGGTTGGGATTGACCATTTCTCGCCGGCTCGTGACGGCGATGGGCGGGCGTATCTGGGTCGAAAGCGAAGCAGGGCGGGGGAGCACTTTTTATTTCACAGCGTTGTTGGGCAGAGATCTTGCTTCCGGCGCTGGCAAATCGTCTTTGCTCGACGGTCTGGCTGGCACGCGCGTGCTCTTGTGCGTCAGGCCGGATGCGACACGCCCCATCCTTGTCGATCTGCTGGCTGAAGCAGACTGCCAATATGCAGAAGCAGCGGATATCGATCAGTCGCTTTTGATGATGGGGAGATCGGCCCGTTCGGGTGAACCGTTCCGCGTGTTGGTCTTGGACGTCGATGCTGCGACCTCTGATGATATGTCAGCCATCCACAGATTTTTCGCGGCGCAAAATACCCATCCCCTGGCCGTTTTGATGCTGGTTTCGATCGACAAACTGGATCAAAAAGGTGGCGAATGGGCCGAGTATGTCCATTGCGTGGTCAAACCGGTGCGACCGCGCCTGTTTTTGAAAACTATGCGTCAGGCGATGGGATTAGTGCTTGAACCTGCTGCGGTTGAGGTGCAAGCCGCCGGGGTGGGCCGTGGTCCGGCAAAGCCACTGTCTGTACTGTTGGTTGAGGACAACCCGGTCAATCAAAAGCTGGTGGTTGCTGTGTTGTCACGTGGCGGCCATCAAGTGACGTTGGCCGAAAATGGCGTCCAGGCGCTGGCAATGGTGGAGCGCTTGACGTTCGATGTGGTGTTGATGGACGTGCAGATGCCAGAAATGGACGGCCTGACGGCGACGCGGATCATCCGTTCCAAGCCTCAATTGGAAAATCTGCCCATTATCGCTATGACGGCCCATGCGCTCAAAGGTGACCGCGAACGCTGTCTTGAAGCGGGTATGAATGACTATGTGAGCAAACCCATTCGCGCCCAGGAATTATTTGAGGCGATCAATCGTTATGTGTCCGTCGATCGCGATCAAGTTTTGCCGGGTGAGCCGCCCCTTGTTGAACAACCGCTCAATCTGGCTGAAGCTCTGGATCGCCTGGGCGGCGACCGGGAATTCTTCGCCGAACTGATGAGGCTGTTGTTGCACGAGATTGATCAAGAATTACCGATGATGGATCAGGCGATCCGGGACGGCGATACCGAGACGTTGATGCGTCTGGCACACAGCCTCAAAGGTGCCGCCGCCAGCCTCTCGGCTGAGCCGGTACGCGCGGCCGCACATCAATTGGAAATGATTGGTCGCAGCGCCGATCTGAAAGCGGCTCCCAAGGCGTTTGAACAGCTTGAAAAGCAGATCAGTAAGCTGCGTACATCTGCCGACATAATCCTGTTCGACGGAACCTCTGAAACGAATGTAATGGCCTCCGCGTAATCAATGTGAGCATAAACGCACGTGCGTTTTTGCGTATAAACCACAGTGTTTTGCAAAGGAGTTTATAGATGAGGTGTCCAAACTGTCAAGCCGAAGTTCCGGAGGGTAAGCGATTTTGCGCGAATTGCGGTTCGCCCATGCCTGCCCCCAGCGAGGAACGCGAACAGATCATCGTCCATCAACGCGGTGGGCGTATTGACTTGCCCGATCCGGCGGTTTCATACACGGGACAGGGCAAATCGGGACTCAAGTACAACTTGATCGGCACGACCCTGCAGGCCGTGACCCTCCAGTTGACGCCGGGGCACACGGTCGTCTCTGAGAGCGGTGGCATGGCCTGGATGTCGGCCAATGTGAATATGGAAACCAAGGCCACCGGCGGTATTGGCAAAGCAATTGGCCGCTTGTTCACCGGCGAGTCGCTTTTCCTGGTCGAATATGAGGTGAGTTCGGGGCAGGGTATCATCGCTTTTGCCTCCGAGTTTCCCGGCAAGGTTGTTCCCATCGACCTGGCTGAGGGACAGAGCGTGATCGCCCAAAAGGATGCCTTTATGTGTGCCGAAAAGTCGGTCGACGTGGCGCTGCATTTCCGTAAAAAGCTGGGCGCGGGCTTTTTCGGCGGCGAAGGGTTTATCATGCAAAAGTTCACCGGCCCCGGCCTGGCCTTTATGGAGTTCGACGGCGAGATTGTCGAGTACACGCTGGAAGCGGGCCAGACCTTGATGGTCGACACCGGGTATGTGGCGATGTACGAGCCGACCGTCGATTTTGACATCGAAATGGTGCGCGGGATCAAGAACATTTTCTTTGGCGGCGAGGGCCTGTTCCTGGCCCGGCTGCGCGGCCCGGGGCGGGTGTGGCTGCAAACAATGCCGATTTACAACCTGGCGCGCAAAATCGCTTCACACATTCATACAAGCGGCGGCAGCGATACCTCGACGGCGGGCGGTGACATCGCCAAGGGTGTGATCAAGGGGCTGATGGGAGGATAAAAAGATGGGTGTGTGGCAAAGCCCACTCGGTTTTTTGATCGCCCTGCTGCTCGCGCCGCTGGCCCTGCTCGGATCGTTTGGGCTGGTCATTTTGGGCCTCAAAGTGTTCAGCATCGTCCAAAAGGCGCTGGAGCCCAAGACGGAAGACGGCGGCAACTATACACTGGAGCAGGAAAAAGAGATCGGCAAGACGGAATAGACGGAGAGACGGCCCCCTGAGGGCCGTCTCTTTTTTTGTATGTCTTTTCTGTGATATAATTGCTTCATCATCGAATCGGATGGGGCTCAATGGTAGAGGCAAAAGCTGTTCTCGAAGGCGTTGTATCGGTACAGGCGGCGTTGGAGGCGCAGAGCCGCGAGGTGGAGGTGATCTATATCCAGCACGACCGGCGGCCGGGCGCAGCGGTCGGACGGGTAGTTAACCTGGCACTCAAGCAGGGCGTGCTGGTGCAGCAGGTGGATGAGGCGGTCATCAGCGGTTACGTCACCGGCCAGACGCACGGCGGGGTTATCGCCCTGGTCGGCGAGCGGCGGTTTGTCTCCTTGCCTGACCTGCTTGACGGCGTCGAGGTGCCCTTTGTCGCTATGCTCGATGGGATCGAAGACCCGTTCAACTTTGGGGCAGCGGTACGTGCCCTCTATGCCGCCGGCGCCGACGGCCTGGTGGTACGCCCGCGCAACTGGATGTCGGCGGCGGGCGTGGTGGCGCGGGCGTCGGCGGGCGCGTCGGAGCGCATCCCCACGGCGGTCGCCGAAACGGTTTTTGAGGCAGCCGAATTTTTCAGAGCGCGCGGGCTGATCGTCGTCTGCACAACCAAAGAAAAATCGGCCTCTTTATATGGGACCGATCTCACTGTGCCACTTGTGCTCGTCATCGGCGGCGAAAAACGGGGCATCACCCGTTCCTTCCTCGACCAGGCTGACCTGCGCCTGCAAATCCCTTACGGGCGGTCTTTTCCCCAATCGCTGGGTACGGCACCGGCGGTGGCGGTGCTGGCTTTTGAAGTGATGCGCCAGCGCGCTATGCTCACACGATAAAGCCGTTCACGCAAGACAAGAATACACTATCTGCGCTGCTCACCTTGACACTCATGTCCTCCAACGCTATAATGAAACCCGGAGGAAGGTTGCGTTGACCGCATACACACCGTTTCAACTGGTCTCGGCAGGACAATCTCATCCCGGACAGCGAAGGCAGCTCAACGAGGATGCCTGGCGCATCGCAGGTCAGAACGATGCACCCCATCTGTGGCCGGAACGTGGCCGTCTCTTTGCCGTTGCCGACGGGATGGGCGGGCACGCCGCGGGCGAGGTCGCCAGCCAACTGGCGATCGACACCCTCTTTCAAGAATACTACCGCGACGACGGCCCCGTCATTCCCATGACAGCCCGCCTCGAACAGGCCATTACTGTTGCCAACCGTGCCGTTTATCGGCAATCTGTGAGCGACAAGGCACAGAGCGGCATGGGCACGACCCTCGTCGTGGCTGTCGTGCGAGAAGACTGGCTGACCGTGGCCAGCGTCGGCGATAGTCGAGTCTATTTGCTGCGTGGCGGCGAGACCAAACAAATCACCCATGATCACTCCTGGGTCGCCGAGCAAGTCGAAGCGGGCGTGCTGACCGAAGACGAAGCGCGCGCGCACATCTATCGCAGCGTCGTCACTCGCTCCATCGGCCACCACCAGGACGTGCAAATCGATACCTTTGAGTTCCTGCTCGATTCAGGGGACATTGTCCTGCTCTGCTCCGATGGCTTGAGCGGCCAGGTATCCGATGCAGAAATTGCACTCACACTGGGCCAAAATCCCCTCAACGAGGCCGTCGAACGGCTGATTGAACTCGCCAACCTCGCTGGCGGCCCTGACAACATCACCGTTGTTGTTCTTCAGGTGTCCGAATCTGCCACGGGAGAGGCTGCACCCCTTACAACCGCGTCTCAAGGCCAACGTCCGGCCTTGATCGAACCCAGACCAAAATTGATCTCCTCCAGCGCGACATCAAAATCAATCGCACCATCCAGGGCACGGATCCCCACTTATCTCGTGGGTGGATTGCTGCTTGGCGCCATCGTCTTGATTGCACTTGTTTCGGGCGGGATATGGGCAATCCGTTCAGGGTGGATGCAATTCCTGTTCGCCAAACCGACGCCCATCCAGGCGGCAACGGCTACACCGTTACTTGCGAGTTCGCCAACCAATGTGCCGGCGACAAGCACTGTGACCGCAGTGCCTCCACCCACTGGCACATCGACGGCCGCAGCGGCGCCGACAAGCACTGCCACAGCAGTGCCGACACCCACCCGGACGCTAACGCCTACACCAACGCCATCGCCAACGCCATCGCCAACGGCAACGGCAACCCTTACGCCGACGCCGCTGCCGACGAGCGGGCCACAAATCCCGCAATGACCCGGCAAGTGTCTTTCTGTCCCCGACCTACCCCAAACTTGACGAAAATGCATTTATGAACTAAAATGCTCGTTCGCGCAAGATGTATCATCGCAGAACGTTAAAAAGCGTTTTAATCGGAGAGCATCCCTTTGTTTGAAAACCTGACTGCCAAACTGCAAGAAACGTTCGATCGGCTCGGCAAACGCGGCAAACTGACGGACAAAGACGTCGATGTCGCGATGCGCGAAGTCCGCCTTGCCCTGCTTGAAGCCGATGTGAACTATAAGGTGGTCAAGAACTTTGTTACACGGGTCAAGGATCGCGCCATCGGCTCGCAAGTGATGCACAGCCTGACTCCCGCCCAGCAAGTGATCAAGATCGTCCACGAAGAATTGATCGCCACCCTGGGTGAGTCGGCATCGCTCGATTTGTCCGGCCCGTCACCCAACGTGATCATGCTCGTCGGCCTGCAAGGCTCTGGCAAGACGACGATGGCCGCCAAGCTGGCCCTGAGACTGCGCAAATCGGGACAACGTCCTCTCATGGTTGCTGCCGACACGTACCGTCCGGCTGCCGTCACCCAGCTTGAGACGCTCGGCCGCCAGATCGACGTCACCGTGCACAGCGAGGGCACCCAAACGCCGCCGCCGCAAATCTGCGTCAATGCCCTCCAGCGCGCGCGCGAAGGCGCCTATAGCGTGGTGCTGCTCGACACGGCCGGCCGCCTGCAAATTGACGAGCAAATGATGAACGAAGTCCAGGAGATTAAGCAGCGGATCAAGCCCATCGAAGTGCTGCTTATCGCCGACGCGATGACCGGGCAAGAAGCGGTCAACGTCGCCGACACGTTCAACAAACGCGTCGGGCTGACCGGCGTCATCTTTACCAAGATCGACGGCGACGCGCGCGGCGGCGCGGCGATCTCGATCCGCGAAGTGACCGACGTGCCGATCAAGTTCCTGGGCACTGGGGAAAAGGTCAGCGACATCGAACCTTTCCACCCCGATCGACTGGCCTCGCGCATTTTGGGGATGGGCGATATGCTCACCCTGATCGAAAAGGCCCAGAGCGAGCTCGATCAGGAACAGGCCGTAGAGACGGCCCAAAAGATGATCGAAGGTACGTTCAACCTGGAAGATTTTATGAGTCAGCTCCAGCAGGTGAAACGGCTGGGACCGATCGGGAAGCTGCTGGAAATGATCCCCGGCCTGTCACAGTACAGCGGTGAGATTTCGCAGCAAATGACCGACGATCAGTTCAAACTGGTCGAATCGATCATCCAATCGATGACCCGCGAGGAACGGCACAATCCCAAAGTACTGAACGCCAGCCGCAAGCGGCGCATCGCGCGGGGCAGCGGACACACAGTCCAGGAGGTCAACCAACTGCTCGGCCAGTTCCGGCAGATGCAGCGGATGATGAAGCAACTGACCGGCGGTGATAAACACACCCGCCGCAATCTGTTTTCTATGTTTCAATAAAACACACATGAAAGAGGTACAAGTTTATGGTTCGCATTAGATTACGACGTGTAGGTAAGATCCGTCAGGCCAGCTACCGCGTGGTGGTTGCCGATTCAGAATCGCCGCGTGACGGCAAGTTTATCGAGGAGATTGGTTTCTACAACCCGCGTCAAGATCCGCCGACGGTCGAGATCCAGGCCGACCGCGCACTGTACTGGCTGGCTTTGGGCGCGCAGCCCAGCGATGCTGTGGCCCGTATACTGCGCCAGACCGGCGTGATGGCCCAGTTTGAGGCGCTCAAGGCCAAGCCGGCGCAAGAGACTGTAGAAGAAGCCAAAGCACCGGCTCTGGAAGAGGTCGCTGCGGCCGAGGCCGAAAGCGACGCCGAACAAGACGTAGCGTAAAGGGTTCCTGACGCAGAAAGGGCTGAAGCTATGAGCCAGGCCAACATAAAAGAACTCATTGAGTACATCGCCCGTTCGCTGGTCGATGACCCTTCCCAGGTGCAGGTCAGCGAAGTGGACGGCGCCAGCACGGTTGTCTACGAACTGCATGTGGCGCCTGAAGATGTGGGCCGCGTGATCGGCAAAAAAGGGCGCGTCGCCAATGCGATTCGCACGTTGCTGCACATCGTGTCCGCGAAACAAGACAAACCGGCCACCCTGGAGATCGTGTCGTGATCGACTCCCGAGACTCCCCGCAGGATCTTGCTGAAGGCTCAGACGCGGCGCAAAACCCGTCTGAGCCTCAGTTTTTAGCAGTGGGCCGCGTGATTCGACCACACGGCGTGCACGGCGAATTGCGCATCGAGGTCATCACTGGATACCCCGAACGGTTCGGCGTCTACAAGCAGGTGTTCGTCGGTGACGCGCACGTGCCGTTCAAGATCAAAGCGCATCGCTTTCATAAGAATTGCGTCTTGCTTACCCTCGACAGCATCGACAGCCGCACACTGGCCGAACCCTTGCGCGATCAATGGCTGTGGATTTCGATTGATGACGCCATCCCCTTGCAAGAGGGCGAATATTACGTTCACCAGGTGCTCGACATGCAGGTGATCACCGTCGATGGCGAGGCGTTAGGCCGCATCACCGAGATCATTGAAACCGGGGCCAACGATGTGTACGTGGTGCAGGGCGCGCGCGGCGAAATCCTGCTCCCGGCCATCCCCGACGTGATCGTCCGGGTCGACGTGCCGGGCCGCCAGATGACCGTCCACTTGCTCGAGGGCCTGGTCTGATGGACGCCCTGCCTCCCCCGCTGACGACCTCCGAGCCGGGATCGTTTGCCCAAAGCACCATCGTCGAGCGCAAACCGCAGATCATCCGCGAGGCCGGTGCAGCCCATCCCTATCCCGCCAATATTCAAGCCGCGCTGTGCGCCTTTGTGGATGAGATCGCCTCTGACCCCATCCAACCTCTCCATGAGATCGCCTCCGATGTGGCGATGTGGAATGCTGAATGGGCGCGATACGAAGGCAAGACCTGGCTGCAAGTGCCCTGGTATTTTGCCGAGACCTTTTTCTACCGCCGCTTGATGGAGGCGGTGCGCTTTTACCAGCCCGGCCCGTGGCAAAATGTCGATCCCTTTGCGCCGTCCAAAGCCGCTCATCTCGACAGCGCGCTACCCGCCTTCTTGTCTCTGCTGGAACAGCCGGCGCCGCCCACCCCATCCGCCTTTGCATCGATGCTGCACCACGCGCTGTGGGGCAACCGCGCCGATCTGTCCAACCCACGGGTGATGGCTGCTTTTGCCGATCAGGATGGGCTGTCCGGGCAGCACGCGCAACGCCTGCTCATCGACGACACGCCGCCGATCTGGGCTCACCTGACCGGCGGCGAACCGGGCCGGGTAGACATCGTCCACGACAACTGCGGGCTGGAATTCCTGCTCGACCTGCGCCTGGCCGACTTTATGCTCCAAACCGGCATCGCCCGCGAGGTGCGGCTGCACCTCAAACGAATGCCCTTTTTCGTCTCCGACGCAATGATCCGCGACCTCGACCACACACTGGATCGCCTTTCAGAGTCGTCATCGCAAGGTGCGACACTGGCCCTCCGGCTGCAAAGGATGATCGAACGAGGACAGCTAACGGTACGTGACGATCCCTTCTGGAGCACATGCTTTTCCTTCCACCAGATGCCGCCGCGCGTGCGCGAGGAGTTGGCCGCGTCATGCCTGGTGCTGTTCAAAGGCGACGTCAATTATCGCCGCCTGCTCGATGACCGGCACTGGCCGCACACGGCGCACCTGGCCGAGATCGCCGCCGATTTTCCCGCCCCGTTCGCCGCCCTGCGCACACTCAAGGGCGAGCTGATCGTCGATTTGCAGCCGGGACAGGCGGAAGCCTTCGCTCAACAAGATCCGACCTGGATGATCAACGGCAAGCGCGGCGTCATCCGATTTGTGAATCGCATGCCATCATCCGACCTCGATTGACGCTTGGCGCTTGATTTTTGACGAACGATGGATAACGCCCAAATTCCAACCCAATATGCCGAATGCCTCACCGACTATCTCAACGGTGGGGCAATCGAGCCGCTGCTGGCCCTCTTTGCCGAGCGCGCGCGCATTGAGCGCTATGTGTGGAGCGAGCCGCCGCGCATATACGTGGGCCTGGAGCAGATCGAGGAATCGTTGCTGCGGCTACCGGCCGTCGGCGGGGCTTTTCACATCACCGACGTGCAGGTCGAGGGGAATGTGGTGCATGCCTGGTTCATCACCGAAAAATTTGCCTTCCCGATGCGCGGCACGTACCGCTTTGAACTGAACGAGGTCGGGCAGATCACCGAGTTGTACATTTCAGCGGCGTACAATCGAGACGCTGTTTGATCGAGAAAAATAATGTCAGATTATCAAGGCTTTCTCCAATTTACCATTGGCGCCGCGCGCGCGGCCGGTCAGGTCATCCGCGAAGGCGCGCAGGGCGAGTTCAATGCCCGACAAAAGGGCGCACGCGACTTTGTGACCGACGTCGATCTGGCGGCAGAGCGAACCATCGTTGAGGCAATCCGCCGGCGCTATCCCGATCACGACATTTTGACCGAGGAAACGCCGCCCGGCGCGCGCACGTCGCGCTATCAGTGGATCATCGACCCGCTGGACGGCACGGGCAATTTCGTCCATCATTTCCCGCACTTTTCAACCTCGATTGCCCTGGCCATCGACGATGAGCCGATCATCGGTGCGGTCTATGACCCGATGCGCGTTCATCTCTTTGCCGGGGGGACTGGCCTGGGCGCGACCCTCAACGGGCATCCCCTGCACGTTTGCGACAACGCGAACCTGATCGACGCCCAGATCGGGATGGACTGGTCGCGCGACGAGCGGGTGCGCCGGCAGATCGTGAATGCCATCGCTCAACTGACTCCGCACAGCGGCTCGATCCGCTGCTGCGGCTCGGCGGCGCTGGGCCTGTGCTACGTCGCCGCCGGATGGTGGGACGCCTATTTTCACCTGCAATTGAGCGCCTGGGATGTAGCTGCGGGAGCGGTCATCGTGGGCGAGGCGGGCGGCCTGGTGACAGACGCGGCGGGCCAGCGGTGGCGTCCGGGCGAAGGGCCGGTGCTGGCCAGCAACGGCGCCATACACGAGCGATTCCGAGAATTGGTGGGGTGTGGGATCGACAGCGCATAAACAGATGTCTGCTTTGTAATATCTGGCTACCCTACAGTTTCACATCTGTCATTGCGAGGAGGGTGAGCGGTCTGTGCTCACCCGACGAAGCAATCTCTATTCTTCGCGCCCCATATCTTTTCAGGGCCGCGCTCCCAGCACCAGCGCTAACTGGACGTATTCTCCACCGCGCAGCACAGTGATCGCGATCGTTTGTCCCACCTGGGCGTGAAACACAAGATACTCGTTCAGGTCTGAAAAACTGCTGATGGCCTGCCCATCCATATCGACGATCAAATCGCCGCCATGACCGGTCTGCGGGTTGGCCGCCACGAGTCCAGCCTGGTCGGCCGGCCCGCCCGGCGTGACACTGACCACATACGCGCCCTGTGTCTGCGACACGCCGTACACGGCTTGCTCGTCCAGCGAGATTTCGCTGTCAAAACTGGCGCCTATGTAGGGATAGGTGTACTTGGCGTCCTCGATCAGGCCGGGCACGATGCGCGCGATCGCTGCCACCGGGATCGAAAACCCAACGCCTGAATTGGCGCCGGTCGTGCTGGCAATCGCTGCATTGAGGCCGATCACCTCACCATCCAGATTGAGCAGCGGCCCGCCCGAGTTGCCCGGATTGATCGGCGCATCGGTCTGGATCACCTGCGGCAGCGAATAGGTACTGCCGCCCGTGGTCGCACGTTGGGAGGGCAGGCTGCGTCCCAGGCCGCTGACGATGCCCAACGACATCGAGCCTTGCTCGCCAAAGGGATTGCCGATGGCAACGGCAAACTGTCCTACCTGAATCTGGTCTGCATCGGCCAGAGAAAGAGGGGTGACGCCGTCGGGCAGTGCATCGACCTTGAGCACGGCCAGGTCGCTGTCCGCATCACTGCCGATCAACTCGGCGCGTTGGCGCTCCCCGTTGGCGAACACCACCTCATAGCTCTGACCGGCAGAAACGACGTGGTGGTTGGTGACGATATACCCATCCTTGCTATACACAAACCCGCTGCCGCTCAAAGTGGGTGAGACGATGATGTACACGACTGCGGGGTTGGCGCGTTGGTAAAGCTGAATCAACGCGTCTTGAAGGTCTGCAACCTGGCTCGCAGCAGCGGCGGCCGGTGTAGCCGCGTATATCGCCGGGACAACTTTATTCTGTTGAGCCAGATCCGCCTCGACTTGCGCCAATACGGTGCGCACGATCTCGTCTGTGTCCGTTGTGATCGTTTCGGTCTCATTGCGCTGTGACAGAGCAGGCACACACCCCGTCGCAACAAGCAGAACCGACAGCATCAAATAGACTAGCCGCTGAGTGATACCCCGCTTGTTCATTGTTCCTTCCTTTCTCATCAGGCCGACTCGGACAGATCGCAAATGCCGCTGCCGTTGCGGTCTGTGTAGCTGTGACAGCGCCCCGGATAGGGATCGTTGACCAACCCCTTCGGGCAGCGGGTGGCGGTGCGGGCCGATGCCGACAGGTCAGCCGCGCCGGTCGCTCGCACTTTTACCTCAGCAATTGGCGTGGCTGTGGGCGATGCCGCAACCCCGACTTCCGAATAATCGCAGATGCCCGTGCCATTCTGGTCAGTGTAACGGTGGCACCGGCCGGGATAGGGATCGTTGACCTCACCAAACGGGCAGGATGTGGTTGAGTCACTTTTGCTCGCTTGATTGGCACACCCGCCGGCCAGTGCGGCGGCGCAGAGCGCGCCGCAGCCAAGAGTCAAGAAACGGCGTCGAGAAAGTTTGTTGTTTTGAGTCATCATAAACCTCCATACTTTTTCTCCATCTCAATATCCTGCGACCAGGATACCACGCCAGGCTGAAAATAACCCAAGAAGGGGCTGAGAGTTGGCTGAGAGTTGGCCCGGACTGTAATAGGAGCGCGGCATTGCGGGCAACGCGACGCCTGTCTGCACTTCTTTTTTTCGTGGCGACACATCCCGCCGATTCCCCCAAACCCCGTCATCACAAATTGACAAGACTCTCGCTCTGTGTTATCCTTTATATCGTAAACAGTCTGAAAGTGATGCCTCACGGTATGCAGTGTCCGAGGCGTTGGCCGGGGTAGGGCAAACTCTGCGAGTTTGAGGCACGCCCACGGTAAACTCATTGCAGCATATTGGCCCGCCCGCCGTCAGTATTGGCTTGGCGGGTTTTTTGTCGGGTGTATAGACGGACGAAGGATTAGGACACCAGGCTTGACGTTTGAAATCTCAGGTCTGGCACAATGATGTACGCGCTCCGGTCAAGCTTTGTGCAGCAATGGCATCAACTCGGGATTATGCGGCGGCGCGAACCCTGCGGGTTCGACGCGCCGCATGAATCCTATTCGTTAGGCGGCTGCGTCGGCATACTGAAGCATTTGATGTGCTTCCGTTAATGCGTTTCGCCGTGCGATAGGAGGAAACAGCGATGAAAAATAACAATGGTTTCTTGAATTTCATAGGTCTAGTTGCCCTTTTGATCGGCCTCTACATTTGGGTTAATAATGTAAATACCATTACTATCGTAGAGCAACTTCCGCCTCCTCAGGACTCCTGGGACATTGTATATCCAAGATTTAGAGATGAAGTATCAGCGCAACTCCTTAATACTCAACTACTAGTCGGCTCAGTACTTAGCTCTACATCGCATATAAAGACTCAAAACGCTGATCTGCAGTACTCTATGGATCTACTCTTGGACAATGTTGGAGTTATGAAAACTGAAAGCTATAGGGAAAGCACTAGGCAAAGGGACGAACAAAGAATCCTAACAATTGCAAGCGTACTTTTCGGATGGCTTCTTGGGGCTTTTGTAACGAAAGACAGTATCGAGGCAATACGAAAACGACTTGCCCTGCCAAGAAAAAAAAGCAACTCGAAAGCTGTGAGATCTAACGATACAAGAGTGGAAAGTGATCAACGTGCTAAGTCCTCATTGCAAGAGCATATCAAAGTATCGCCAGATGTGAAGGGTCAGCCCGTTGTTTACGATCCACGGCTGCAACAATCCAAACAGACCCCATCCGCCGAATTATGTCCAATATGTGGCAAGCCTATGGGGATCCGAACATCACCCAGAGGCAAAAGATTATTGGTATGTCCAAACTTTCAACAATGTCGACAAGTTTCTCCCATTGATTAGTTTAGTTGGGGTGTCTTTTAGGACAAACTCCGCCCAACCACGCGCTTCGGCCCAGCGGCTGAGCGCCGCGTTGGGCGGCATAAGGCACCGCGAACATTCCATCGAAAGCGACAGAGGAGGCCAGAATGGCTGATACCCGTGTTCAACTGGAGGCAGAAGACTGGGTCAGACGGGAATGGATGCCAACTGCGTTTGGGCAGAGTTTTCGGCGTGAACGCCTTCGACTTTCCTCAGGGGGTGTGTTCGATTTTGACGCGGTAAGTGCTGATAATTCGATAGCCGCCACCATTTCAACCAGCGGGGCATCAACAGCCAGCGGCAAGAATGCAGCAGCCAAACTGCAGAAGATCCGCGCTGACATGCTGTTTCTGCTCTTGGTGAAAGATGTTGAGAGAAGGATTGTGGTACTGACTGAACACGACATGTACGAGAGATGTCTGAAAGAGAAACGAGACGGACGTGCTCCTGCCAGCATCGAGTTTTATCATGCGGAGTTGCCCGCGGAACTTGTGACTCGGCTACAAGCGTCAAGGAAGTCTGCTTCAAAGGAAGTTTCAAGGTTGCATGGGCAGTGAAGGATCCTTTTGTACAACAGGTGCCGCCCAGTTATGGTCGGCGGAGCGG
>JAFGEY010000005.1 GCA_016931365.1 Anaerolineae bacterium | reverse complement strand
GGCCGTCCCGCCGGGCAGCGAAGGGTTGGTGATCCTGCCCTACTTTAGCGGCGAGCGCACGCCGCTCAACGATCCGGACGCGCGCGGCGTGATCGCCGGTCTGAGCCTGGCTCACGGCCGGGGGCACCTCTACCGGGCCATCCTGGAGGCCACGGCCTATGGCGTGCTGCACAACCTGGAGGTGATGCGGGCCGGCGGTGCCAATCCCCACCGGGCCATTGCCGCCGGAGGCGGGACAAAGAGCGATCTGCTGGTGCAGATTGTGTCCGACGTGACCGGGATCGAGCAGGAACTGCCGGCGCAGACGGTCGGCGCGGCGTACGGCGATGCCTTTTTCGCCGGTTTGGCCGTGGGCCTGGTGTCCCGTTCCACGTTGGAATCGCAGTGGGTGCGCATCGTCCGTCGTTTCACGCCCGACCCGGTTCGCCACGAACAATACAAGCCCTACTATGCGATCTATCGCAGCCTGTACCCGCACACGCTACAAGATATGCACGCGCTGGCGCAGTTGGGCAGGGAGCAGGTGTTGGGTGGCATATCGTGATCCAAGTAAGAGAATAAAGGTACTCGCCAGGCTCGGGGCAGGATCGGAGATGATGAGTCAATAAGCCCGCCCGACCGCGGTCGTCCAGGCTCCCAGGATATCCGGCACGCTATACAAGATATCGACGACCGAGCAGTGGCTACAGTCACGCGGGCTGCGGTTGGAGGACGTCAAGGCGGCTCGTTCGCGGCGGAAGAAGGTTGACGTGCCGGAAGGGCAGATGTCCTTTCTGGAGCTGCCGCTGGCGGTGTGATAGTAGGGATGAATGAAAAAGGCCCGGAGAGGAATGCTCCGGGCTTTTTTTGTTGGTGTACGCACAAAGCAGCTGCGTTATGGCAATCAGAGTGAACCGATTGTTCACATCCCTTTGCCCTAAACAAAAGGCAATGGTATAATGTTTGTGATAACACACAAGCAAATGCCTTGCGACCAGGCGCGGCCCGAGGCACTGACCGGGGCTTGTCCTGAGCGGAATCGAAGGACGACGCGACGCCCACGGCGATGCTATTGTAGCATACCAGCCTGTCCGCTACCAGCCTCGGTGCGACGGGCTGTTCTATTTGGTTCATTGGCAAAGGGGATAGCGGAATGGATCGCGTATCACCGGCGTTGATCGAACTGGAGAACCTCTTGCCTGTGGTGACTCGCCAATACTACCACCTCGTCCTGATCGTCGGGGCGGCCGGAGTGGGCAAAACACCGCTGCTGAAAACAGTGTGCCGCCGACAAAATCTCCCCTATCTCAATGTAAACCTGACTCTGAGTGAACGCATGCTCAACCTGACCAGCAAAGAACGCCCCTTGCGCGCCCGCCGCCTGCTGGCCGAGATACTTGACGAGCAACCGGGTGACGTGGTCGCCCTGGACAACATCGAGCTGCTTTTCGATCCGGCGTTGCGCCAGGACCCGCTGGCCTGCCTGCAAGGATTGAGCCGCAACAAGACGCTGATTGCTGCTTGGAGCGGCACATACATCAAGAACACCCTGACCTACGCCGAACCGGGACATCCTGAATACCACCGCTACGACCACCCAGATGCCGCCATAGTTGTATTGTCATAGGAGGGCAGATGAAATACAAAGACCTGGTTCAATTTGAACCCATCGAAACCGTCGTCCAATTGTGCGAGGCCGATAACAAGCAAGAAGCGGCGACCCTGGTCAAGACCTACGTCATCTCGGAGCGTATGGCCGATGTCCTGACGCGGCTGGTGATCCCGCAGCTCCAATTCGCCCAGCCCCGAGACAACATGGGCCTGCTGGTCGTGGGCAACTATGGCACCGGCAAGTCGCACCTGATGTCGGTGCTGTCGGCGGTGGCCGAACACCCCGATCTGGCCGCGTTGTTGACGAATGGACAGGTAGCCAGCGCGACCCAGGCGATTGCCGGGCAGTTCCGCGTCGTGCGCGCCGAGATCGGTGCGACAACAATGCCCCTGCGCGACATCCTGTTGGGCGTGTTGGGACTCGCGTTGGGCGAGATGGGCATTGCCTATGCCTTTCCTTCGATGGATCAGGCGTCGAACAGCAAAGATTTGCTGGTGGCCATGATGGGCGCGTTTCAAGAGCGCTATCCCGACCAGGGATTACTGCTGGTCGTGGACGAACTGCTCGACTATCTCCGCTCGCGGCGCGATCAAGAACTGGTGCTCGACCTGACTTTTTTGCGCGAAGTGGGCGAAGCCTGCCGGCTGACCCGCTTTCGCTTTGTGGCCGGCATCCAGGAATCGCTCTTTGACAGCCCACGTTTCCAGTTTGTGGCCGACTCGGTGCGGCGGGTCAAGGATCGCTTCGAGCAGGTGCGCATCGCCCGTGAAGATGTGGCCTATGTGGTGGCCGAGCGCCTGCTGCGCAAGAGCGCACAGCAGCGGGGACGCATCCGCGAACACTTGCAGCAGTTTACGACACTTTACGGCGCGATGGCCGAACGGATGGACGATTATGTGCGCCTCTATCCCGTCCACCCGGCCTACCTGGAGGTGTTCGAGCGGGTCTACGTGGCCGAAAAGCGCGAGGTGCTCAAGACGCTGAGCGCCGAAATGCAGGCCCGGTTGGAGCAGGAGGTGCCGGCCGACGAGCCGGGGCTGATCGCCTACGATGCCTACTGGGCCAGGCTGCGCGAGAATCCTTCTTTTCGCAGCATACCGGAAATCAAACAAGTGATCGACCAATGTCATTAAGTTAAGGTTGATTGTGTGGGGAAAATGACTAAAGTATGCCTTCTGAATTCACACCCAGGAGGCCCTGATGTCC
>JAFGEY010000083.1 GCA_016931365.1 Anaerolineae bacterium | reverse complement strand
GAAGAACTGGACCGGGACTATCTGGTCGGGGCCGATGTCCTGCACATCGACGGCCTGCTCCACCACGAGGCGACCTTGCAAGCCGCACAGTGGATGAAAGCGGCGGGCAAGACGGTGACGATGGACGGTAGCAAGACCGACAGGGAGGTTGGCGATCGGCACCGTGCGTTGATCCGCTATGTCGATGTGTTGATCACCGGCGAGGGTTATGGACGTGGCCTGACTGGCCTGGATGACATCTGGGCGGCGGGAGAAAAGGTGCTGGAGATGGGGCCGTGTGTGTTCATCGAAACGTGTGGCGACCGGGGCTGCTTTGGGGTCACGCTGGAGGGTCGCTTTCACATCCCGGCCTTCCAGGTGGATGTGGTCGATACCACCGGCGCAGGTGACGTCTTTCACGGCGCATACATCGTGGGTATGCTCCACGGCTGGACGCCGTCGCAATGCGCCCAATTTTCGACCGCCGTCTCGGCGATCAAATGTACCAGGCTGGGTGGCCGGGCCGGCATTCCGACCTTTGAACAGACGGCGGCGTTCCTGCGCGAGCGCGGCATCAAATGGTAAGACGTGTTGCGTATTTCGTATTCCGTCACGCAATACGCAACACTCAATTTTAATCTGGAGTGAACAACAATGCCTTTAGTATCGATTTTGAATGAACTCAAAAAGGCCCAAACGGGCGGTTATGCGGTTCCCTGTTTCGACACCTTTGAAATGCACGGCACGCTGGGCATTTTCGACGCGGTCGAAGCCAATCGTGCGCCGGTGATGATCGGCCTGTACACGCGGATGTTCGATCAACCCAACCCGCGCGCATTCACCAATTACATCCGCGCGCTGGCCGAAGAAGCGACCGTGCCGGTGTCGATCATCCTCGATCACGGCGCGAGCTTTGATCACTGCATCAAGGCACTGCACGTCGGCTTTACCGACGTGATGTACGACGGTTCCAAGCTGCCCTTTGACGAGAACGTCGCCACGACCAAGATGGTCGTGCAGGCGGCGCACGCCGTCGGCGCGGCGGTGGAGGCTGAACTGGGCCACGTCGGCACGGGAAGCGACTATAGCCAGTTTGGTGCGCAGGGCAAGGGCTTTACCGACCCCGATCTGGTCGAAAAATTTGTCGAGCAAACCGGTGTCGATTTCCTGGCCATTGCCATTGGCACGGCGCACGGCCTGTACGATGGCGAGGTCAAACTGGCGCTGGACCTGCTGGCCGACATCCGCGCGCGGGTCGATATTCCGTTGGTGCTGCACGGCGGCTCCGGTCTGTCGGACGCGCAGTTCCAGGCCGCGGTCAAGGGCGGGATTCAAAAGATCAATATTTTCACCAATCTGGCCGTCGAATCGGGGCGGCGGATGGTCGAGAACGCGCAAACGGAAAAAGCGTCGTTTTTCAGCATGACGATGCAAATCCGCGAGGCGTTTCGCGACGAGTGTGCGCGGCTGCTGGATGTGTTTGGCACGACAAACAAGGCATAATCATTGGTCGCTTAAACTCAAAGAGGAGGTAAAAATGCCCAAGATTGTCGTTGTTGGAGCCGGCAGCTTTGTCTTTGCGCGCCGGCTGGTCACCGACATTCTCACCTGGCCCTCGTTGCAGGATTCCGTGATCGCCTTGATGGACGTGAACGAGGAAAAACTGGCCACGATGGCAGCGTTGACCCGGCGTATGGTGGCCCAGACCGGAACCGGAGCCAGAATCGAAGCGAGCACCGATTTGCGAACGGCCCTTGATGGCGCCGATTACGTCACCGTGTCGATCCGGGTGGGGCAAGGGCGGGACGAGGTCGAGATTCCCCGTCGCTACGGCATCGATCAGGCCATCGGCGATACGACGGGGCCGGGCGGCGTGTTTTATTTTCTGCGGAACGCGCCGGCTGTGATCGACATCGCCAAAACGATGGAAGCGGTGTGCCCGGGCGCGCTGATGCTCAACTATACCAACCCTATGGTGATGCTGTGCTGGGCCATCGCACGCTTGAGTAACATCCGCTGCGTGGGCCTGTGTCACTCGGTGCAGGGCACGGCGATGACCCTGGCCGAGTATATCGGCGCGCCGTTCGATCAGGTCGCTTATTGGGTGGCCGGGATCAACCACATGGCCTGGTTCCTCAAGTTTTTGTGGAACGGCCGGGATGCCTACCCGCTGCTCTGGAAAGCGATGGAAAACCCAGAGATTTACGAGCGTGACATCGTCAAGTGGGAAGTGATGAAATACTTTGGCGCGTTTGTGTCCGAGTCGTCGATCCACATGTCCGAGTATGTGCCCTATTTCCGGCGCACGCCCGAGTTGATCGAGCGGCATACCAGCGGCAAGATGTGGGGTGTGCCGCCCAAGGGGATGAGCCTGGAAGAGCGGATGGCGTCGTGGCAGAAGCGCCGTCAGGCTCAGGAGGAAGAAAATCACCGCTTGGCCTTTGGCGACGACGCGATCCCCATCGAACGCAGCCACGAGTATTTCAGCCATATTTTGAACGCGGTCGAGACCAATGTGCCGTACGTGTTTAACGGCAATGTGCTCAACACCGGCCTGATCACTAATCTGCTGCCCAGATCGGTGGTCGAAGTGCCCATCCTCGTCGACGGCTGCGGGCTGCATCCGTGCTATGTCGGCGATTTGCCGCCCGCGCTGGCCGGACTCAATCTTGGCAGCCTGACGCTGCAGGAACTGGCGGTCAAAGGATTTGTCGAACGCGATCGCGAGTGCATCTATCAGGCGATTCAACTCGATCCGTTGACCGCGACCCGGCTGTCGCTGCCCGAAATCCGCCGGATGACTGATGATCTGTTCGAGGCGCACAGCGGGTACATTGATTTTTAGTGCTTGGCACGACGAGGGAGGTTTTTGATGAAGCTCGGCGTTGATGTGTTCAGTTTACGCTTCCAACCCTGGAATGCGTTCGAGCATCTTGAATATGCGGCCAAAATCGGCATCGATCTGGTGCACTTTTCCGAGACCGGCTTTTTGGACCGCCTCGACGACGATTACCTGAAACAGCTCAAGGCCAGAGCCGATGAGCTGGGGCTGGCGCTGGAGGTGGGCATGGGCTCGATCTGCCCCACCTCCAACCGCTTCGATCCGGCGCGCGGCACGGCGGTGGCGCAGGTGCGCGAGATGCTGCACGTCGCCACGCTGCTCGGTTCGGGCACGCTGCGCTGCTACCTCGGCTCAAATCAGGATCGAACCGGCGAGCTGCCGCTGGCGGCGCACATTGAGGCGACGATCCAGACCTGCCGCGCCGTGCGCAGCCAGGCGATGGACTTGGGCATCAAGATCGCGGTCGAAAATCACGCTGGCGACCTGCAAGGGCACGAACTGGCGGCGCTGATCGCGGCGGCCGGGCCGGAATATGTCGGCGCGTGCATCGACGCGGGCAACCCGCTTTGGGTGGCCGAAAGCCCTTTTGTCACCCTGGAACACCTTGCGCCGTACATTGTCACCAGCCACATCCGCGACACGGCGGTGTGGGCGCACTCCGAGGGCGCGGCGGTGCAGTGGATGGCGATGGGCGATGGCACGGTGGGCATCGAGGCCTGGTCGAGACAGTTTGTGGCGCAGTGCCCGCAGTCATCGTTCACGCTAGAGATCATCACCGGCGGGCCGGCCCGGGTGCTCGACTATTTCGAGCCGTCATTCTGGGCCGCTTACAGCAACGCGCGGGCGGGCGAGTTTGCTCGTTTCGTCAAGCTGGTGCAGGAGGGACACGCGCCGCTGGTCCCACAGTTGGTGGTGCCCTGGAGCGTGGACATTCCCGAATACAAAGCGGCGCTGGTCGTCCAGCAGCGGTTCGACCTGGAGCGCAGCGTCAAGTATTGCCGCAATGTGCTGGGCGTCGGAGAAAAATAGCGTGCGGATGCTGTAACGTCCATATCCCAAAAATGGCACATACAAAACAGCCCTGCCTCTCAAGAGGCAGGGCTGTTCTTTTTGCTTCGGGTGGTGGCGTTACCGTTAAGGCAGAGTTATCCTGGTGCGTGTGATACCACCATCGCTGTTGGGCATAAAAAACTCTTTGCTGAACTTGAGTGGTTCTTCACTTCCGCTCAGATAGATTGCCCAGCGGAAAGGCCCGGTGCCAAAATGCTCCCGGCTGAGCCACCACGATTTTCGACCCTCATAACCCGCCACCTCGTCCAGGCCGCCTCGCCACGTATCAACGTCGTGCCAACCGCCCAGGGCATCCTTCCACTGTACCAGCGTGTCTACCGCTTGCCAGGGGTGCTGATCCCACGACCAGGTCGGGTCAAAGTTGATGCGCAACTCGATGAGGCCGCCTGCAACCGGCGTTGGTGCCGGTTCAGGGCGCGGTGGAAGGCCAGACGCTTTGACCATGACCTGGTATGGATATCCTAATAACAATGCAAGTAAGCATAAAAGGACAAATACAGCGGCATAACTAAACTTGGGTTTGGTCACAGCATTTTCTCCATATGTGTCATGAAGGCGAATTGCAAACCGGACGTGTATTTGAGAGAGTAGAGACTTGATACTCAAGTTTCGCGTAAATCACAAGCGGCTATCGCGAATTAGTAGAACGGCAAGTCCGTGTAGAGCGATAAGGGCAGTCGAAGAT
>JAFGEY010000082.1 GCA_016931365.1 Anaerolineae bacterium | reverse complement strand
TTGAATTCGTGGTCGGGCTGATTGAGCACATACGCACGATAAACCACCGCCAGCCCCAGGGCCATTTGCGTCAGCGGCAGCACAATCACCGCGATCTTGCCAGCCGTGCCGGCCAGACGTTCGTCATGAATCAATGATTTTTTCATTCGATTTCTCCTTCAATCCAGAATAATTCATCCAACGTTTTCTCTGTGATCCGAGCCAACATAAGACACAACCTGAGCGTTGGATTGTACTTGCCCGCTTCGATCAAGCCGATCGTTTGCCGGGTTACGCCGGCCCGATCAGCCAATTCCTGCTGCGTCAGATCTTTTTCGACCCGTGCCAGCCGCAACCTGTTTCCAATTTCGATATCTTTCACATTGAACCTCCTTATCGCCTTGATTCTGACAGAATAATTGTAATCTATATTTTGCATTTTGTCAATTATAAATTGCTAAATGTCAGTTAAAAATGTCTTTTTGTCAGGTTTAGATGACATTACGGTCAGCAAGAATGCCCAAGAGCAAAAAGTGGTTTTTCCCGAGCTTTGTGGTAGAATAGGCCAAGTTTACCCAAACTTGGAAGGAGCTAAGCAGATGAAAAAACTCGTGATGTTTCTGATCCTGGCCCTTTTGTTCGTCGCCTGTGCCAAGACGCCAACGCAGGCTCCCGCTGAGACGCCAGAACCTATCCCAATGGCCACTGACGCTCCCCCAACCCATACACCCCAACCACCGACTGCGACGCCGTCGCCCACGCCGATTCCCTCGCCCACCGTCACCCCGCCGGCCCATCCGCTCGACCGATTCGAGCAGGGCAAGCGGCTGGGGCGTGGCGTCAATCTGGGCAACGCGCTCGAAGCGCCGGTCGAGGGCGAGTGGGGCATGGTGCTGGAAGAAGAATTCTTTACGTTGATCGCCGAAGCAGGATTCAACACCATCCGTGTGCCCATCCGCTGGTCGGCGCACGCTCTGGAAGAGTCGCCCTACACCATCGACGAAACGTTTTTCCAGCGCGTCGACTGGGTGATCGACAATGCGACGGCCAACAACCTCAACGTGGTGATCAATATGCACCACTATAACGAGCTGTTTCAAAAGCCGGCCGATCACAAAGCGCGGTTCGTTGCCATCTGGCAGCAGATCGTGCTGCGCTACCGCGAGCGGCCCGACAACCTCTACTTTGAGCCGCTGAACGAGCCAAACAGCAACCTCAGCCCCGATGCATGGAACAGCCTGCTGGCCCAAACCGTGACCGAAATCCGCCACCTGGACAAGTTTCACACCATCGTCATCGACGGCGCGGAATGGGGCGGCATCACCGGCATGATGAAGCTCAAGGTGCCGGAAGGTGAAGAGAATTATGTCTGCTCGTTCCACTATTACGAGCCGTTTCCGTTCACTCACCAGGGCGCGGAATGGTCGAGCGATCCGTTGAGCGTCGGCGTGCAGTGGCCCGGCCCGCCGGCCACACCCTTTACGCCCGATCCGGCATCGCTAGAGTTAAGTTGGCTCAAAAAGTGGTATGAAGACTATAACAAGCTGAACGAACGGAGCAATCCGGCCAGCGCGTATACCATACAAAAAGACCTCGACTGGGCCGTCATGGGGAGTGAAAAGCTCGATTGCCCGCTGTGGATGGGCGAGTTTGGTGCGTACAGCAAGGCCGATATGGACTCGCGCGTGCGCTGGACGACCACTTTGCGCGAGGAAGCCGAAAAGCGAGGGATGGCCTGGTCGTATTGGGAGTTCGGCTCCGGGTTTGGGGCCTATGACCGGAGCTTGAAAAAATGGAATCAAGGGCTGCTGGAAGCCTTGATCCCACCGCAATAAACAGAAAATCTAACCGGAGATATTCGATGTTGCAAACACTACGCGATCAAGTGTGTCGTTACAACAAGGACCTGCCGCGTTACGGCCTGGTAACCTGGACCAGCGGTAACGTCAGTGGGCGCGATCCCGAAAGCGGGCTGGTGGTGATCAAACCGAGCGGCGTGCCCTTTGACGAGCTGACGCCGGAGAACATGATCGTCGTCGATCTGGACGGGCAGGTGATCGAGGGCGAGCTCAAGCCTTCGTCCGATGTGCACGCGCACAACTATATCTATCGCCACCGCTCCGACGTGATGGGCGTGGCCCATACCCACTCCAACTATGCCACCGCTTTTGCAGCCAACAACATGCCCATTCCGGTCTATCTCACCGCCATCGCCGACGAATTCGGCGGGCCGATCCCGGTCGGCGGGTACGCCAAGGTGGGCAACGACGAGATCGGGCGCGAGATCATCCGCTCGATCGGCGCCTCACCGGCAATTCTGATGAAAAACCACGGTGTGTTCACCGTCGGTGCCACGCCGGAGGCGGCGCTCAAAGCGGCGGTGATGGTCGAAGATGTCGCCAAAACAGCCTGGCTGGCCCTGCAACTCGGCCAGCCAGAAGAACTCCCCGCAGAAGAAATCGCCCGCGCGCGGCGTCGATACGAAACCGAGTACGGACAATAAAGTAAGGGCGAAGCATTCGCCGAATTGTGCGAATGCTTCGCCCCTACCTTTACCACACGTTGACCACAATCCACGGCGTGAGCCACACCTCCAGCATCCCCGCGATGGTCAGCATCGGCAGCACCAGAAAGACCAGCACCTTGACCCAATCGGCTAAGGCCAGCAGTACGCCCTGAGAGAGGGTCATCCCCGGTGGCGGCGAAATGACCGATGCGCCCAGGCGCAGCGCCATTCCGGCGGAAATGATCGCCGCCGGCAGCTCGACGATGCCGTGTGGCAAAATAAAGGTCGCCAGCAGCAGCCACGGGCTGGCTCCCATCAGCGGCGCTTCACCGGCAAAGACGCCAATGATCGCCATCGGGACCATCAGCAGGACGATCGCCGCCGCGCCGAAGGAAAAGAGGCCCAGCACAGCCTCCAAAACCATCACGCGCATATTGTGGTACATAATCGCCCACGGATTCAGCATCGGCAAAAAGCCGATGTCGGGAATTTGTTGAAAGGCGTCCTCCGGCACATCCAGCGTGATCAGCCCTTCGGGGATCGGATACTTGATCGCGTACCCCCAGCCGACGATCAAGGCGGCAATCTGCATCAGAGTCACAACGCCGATCGGCGCCAGGTTGCGACGGAGCAAGACGGGCAGGTCATGCAGGTAAACGCGGGGCAGGAATCGCTTTTGCCGGGCGACCGTGCCCGGCGGCGGCTCACACAGGAAGCGCCAGAAATGTCGCCACGCTTTGCCCAGGTTCAATTCGTCGATGTCGCGCCCGAGCAGCTCCTCGCGGTTAAAGATGCGAATTCCCATCCGCACCAGTACCGCATCAATGGCGATCAACGCGGCGACGATCCACCACAGGGCCGGATAATTGGCCCAGAACATGATAAAGCTCTCGGCCTGCACGAGCAAGGTCATCGGGATGATGATAAAACTGGCCAAAATGTTCGCCGCGCGCACGCTGGTCGTTTGGCTGGAGACGACGACTGCACCGGAGACCATCACCAGTGCCTCAGCCGTGGTCAGCAAAACGACCAGGATCAACAATTGCAGGTCAGGCACCCATTCGAGGCCCACGTAAAGGCCGATCAGATACACGGTCAAACCCAGGTAAGAGGCCAGCACCGGCGGGATCATGGCCGCCAGCGTCTTGCCCCAGTACAATTCCTGGTTGGTCAGCGGCGTCGCCAGCAGCGGCTCCAGGCTGTAGCGTTCCTTTTCGCCGACAAAGGTTTCCAGGGCGATGACCAGCGAAAAAGAGATCGGGAAAAAGCCGACAATCATGAGCAGAAAAGGGATCAGCCGCTCGCCGATGATCTCGCCGCCCCAGCGCCGCACCCAGTTTTGGGCCAAAATCGCCGTGAACTGCATCAACGCCGGAAAGACCAGGGTCAGCAGGCCGATGGGGACCATCAAGCGCCAGTCGCGCATGGTGTCTCGCACCTCGCGCCGGGTAATGATCCAGGCCCGTTTGAACGAGAGCCAGCCATTTCGAACCGGCAGTGCAACGGTGTTTATCATAGGGTCTGTCTCACTTCCTCGGCGCTTGACCGTTTTTCGACAACCTGCAAGTAAACCTCTTCGAGCGGCCGAGGCACCTCGCTGAGGGTCAGCACCTGGTAGCCGGCCCGGCTCAAGCGGTCGAGCAAGGCCGGATTGACCCGTTCCGGCGCGTCGGTGCGATAGCGAAGCCACGTTTCCCCCTGTGATTCCACATCGACCAGATCGCCAACCAGGCGAGCCGCGCCGTTGACCGGGTTGACCGTGCGCACCTCCAGGATCGGCGCGCCGAGCAGTTCGCGCTTGAGTTGCTCCGACGTACCGCGCACGACGATCTCGCCGCGACGGATGATCGCGATGCGATCGGCGATCAGTTCGGCCTCCGACAGATTGTGCGTGCAGATGATGATCGCCCGGTCGGCGCTGCGCAGCGTGAGGATCGCATCGCGCACCTGTTTGGCGCTGTGCGGGTCCATCGCCGATGTCGGCTCGTCGAGCAAAAGCACCGGCGGGTCGTGCAGCATAGTGCGGATCAGAGCCATTTTCTGGCGCATTCCTTTGGAATACTCGCCCAGGCGCAGCCCCCACACGCCATCCATGCCAAACTGGGCCATCAACTGCTCGCTGCGCGCGTCGATGATGGGTCGATCCATCCCCTGCAGCTCGCCGAAAAAGCGCAGGTACTCGCGCGCCTTCATCCGCCCATACAGGCCTGGCATTTCGGTCAGCACGCCCACCAGCCGCCGCACGGCGATCGCATCCTCAACCACGTCATGCCCATCGATCCAGGCACGCCCCCGGTTCGGGCTGAGGATCGAGGCCAGCATGCGCACCGTCGTCGTCTTGCCCGCGCCGTTCGGCCCGAGCAAGGCCAGGATTTCGCCTTTGGGCACGTGCAGATCGATGCCCCGCACGGCGACAAAGTCATCAAACAGTTTATAGAGTCCTTCGGTACGAATCATGGTTCTCCCGGTTTGTCTTGACCACCCATACTACCGATCGGCGGTCGGCGATCTGCCTTTTGGCATCCTACCCAAGATGTGTTATACTCTGCGCGTTTTGATTATACCAACTTTTGACTTGAAGGACAACAGGTATGGAAAACCTTACCCCTGCACAACGCATTGCCACTATCGCCATCGGTCTGGTGCTGACCGTGGCCTTTGCCATCTTTGTGCTGCCCTGGGCCGGCGACAAGATCGAATCGATGATCCCGCCGACCAAGACGCCGCTGCCCGCTACGCCCACAGCGACGCCGACCCACACGCCAACGCCCACGCTGACCCCAACGTCGACACCTACTCTGGCGATCACCCCGCCCGCGCCCGCCGTGCTGCTCGAGCCGGTCGATTACCAGGCCGAGCGCACCGACTATTGCAGCCTGGCCCCGCTGGGCATCGCGCTCACCTATTGGGGCACGCCCGAATCGCACGATCAGATCGAAGAGGTTCTTTGCCCCGGCAAGAGCGACACCTTTGTCTCCACCGACGAACTGGCCGACTATGCCGCATCGCGGAGGCTGAAGATCTTTGTCGGCGTCAACGGCGACCAGGAGCTGCTGCACTCGCTGCTGTCGAATGGATTCCCGGTCATCGTCACCCGCTGGAGTGCCTCCGCCACCGGCGCCAGCGAAGCCGGGCGGTACGAGTTTGTGCGCGGCTATGATCAGGTCACTGAAACACTGACCATCCACGATTTTGCCATCGGGCCGGACGTCGACGTGCCGGCCGCCGAGTTCGACGCGAGTTGGCGCGTCTTTAACCGGCAATACGTCGTCATTTACCCTGCCGAACAGGAAACCGATCTGAACCTTGTGCTGGCCCAGGTGCTCGATAGTGCCAAGATGTGGGAAGCGGTGCTGGCGCGCGCCGAGGCCGAGATCGCCCAGGATGAGGCCGATCCCTTTGCCTGGCTCAACAAGGGCGATGCGCTGCTGTCCCTTGACCGCGTCACGGAAGCGCAGGAGGCATTTGCCCGAGCGCGCGAGATCGGCCTGCCGGTGCGGCTGTATCGCTTTCGCTACGACGTATTTGATGGCCTGCTGGCCGTTCAAGATTACCAGGGCCTGGTGACGCTGACCCAGACCGTCATTGCCGACGGCGCAGCGGTGGAGGAAATCCATCTATACCGCGCCCAGGCTTACGAGGGTCTGGGCGACAACGCCAAAGCGCGCGCCGAGTACAATCGCGCGCTGGAACTGCACCCCGACTGGACGCCTGCCGTAACCGGGTTGAGCGCACTGTCCGATTAATGCGCAGCACACAAAAACCGCCCCAGGACATACCTGGGACGGTTTTATTTTGGATTTGTCCAATAGCTATGATTCGTCAGTCGTTTCTACTTCCTCAGCCGGCTCCGGCTCTTCGTCCGGCTCGTCAGGCGGTGTCTCGCCCGCCGGTGTCTCGACCGCCGGTGCCTCGACCACCGGCTCCTGCCCCTTTTTAACCCGCCAGACGATGAATCCAATCGACGCGGCAATGATCACCAGGGCCACGATCTGGGCAATCGCCAGCGTGCCGATCGCCGGGCTGTCCAGACGGATGAATTCGAGCAAAAAGCGGATCGTCGAATAGGAGATGAAATACAGCGCCGAGATGATCCCCGTCGCCAGCTTGCGGCGAAAGCGCCAGGTCAGGTAAACCAGCACGGCACAGGTTGCCGCGTTCCACAGCGACTCGTACAAAAAGGTGGGGTGAAAGCGCTCAAACGCCTCATAACCGGGCACGCGGTGCGCCGCGTCGATGAAAATCGCCCACGGCAGGTTGGTTGGCTTGCCATACAGCTCCTGGTTGACGAAATTACCCCAGCGGCCGATCGCCTGCGCCAGGATCAACCCCGGCGTGATGATATCCATCCAGCGCAGCATGCTTTTCTTGGCCCGCCGCGCGGCGATGTACAGCCCCAACGCGCCGCCGGCCACCGCGCCGTAAATGCCCAGCCCGCCTTCCCAGGTGGCGAAAATCTTGGCCGGGTGGCGAAAATAATACCACTGATCCACGCCCATGCTCGGCGTTGGCGTGAGCACGTGGTACAGCCGCGCGCCGACCACGCCCAGGATCACACACCAAGTCAGCGCGTCCCAAACAAATTCAGGGTTTTCACCCCACAGCAAAGCCACCCGCGTCGACAGGTACGCAGCGACGACAATGCCAGACACGATCAATATCCCATACCAGTGTACGGCGATGGGGCCAATTTGAAAGGCAATCGGGTTCATAATATTGACCTCTGATCAAACGATTGGATTTTCTTTGATGTACTTCCAGGTCAGGTAGATGCGCTGCACCGCCGTCAGGGTGGCAAACACGGCCAAAATCCACAGTGCAATGGTCACCTGGTTCAAGACCAGCCCGGCGACGAACACGATCACCCGCTCCAGGCGGGTAAACGCGCCGCCCTTGCACTG
>JAFGEY010000011.1 GCA_016931365.1 Anaerolineae bacterium | reverse complement strand
GCTGTTGGCGATGAGGAACTGATCGCCTTGAATCTCTTGCACCAGGTGCATCATGTCCGTTTGATGCCATTTCACCAGAACCATGTCGCCCACCCAGATCTCTTGCAGGTTGGCGATGGGCGACATGGTCAACGTCTGCCCATGCTTGATCGCCGCGCGCATCGAGGCCAGGTCGCCGCCATCGGGCACGGTCCAGGTGTAAGAGCGGCCCTCTTTGAGCGCTTCAAGCAAGGGATCCCTGCGTTTAGACATTTGACATCCTTATCACCCAACCACCTAACCACCTAACCACCCAACGCCCTTAATTCCAGCGCATCGCCAAAATTTTCTTGATATCTCGATATAAATTCCTGCATCGTGTACGGCCTGGGCTGCGGGCCGGGGTGTTCGAGCACGTACGCCGCGGCCAGGGCGGCGATCCGTCCGGTGACCGGCCAGGGCAGGTTGTGCGCCAATCCCTTGATCAGCCCGGCGCGGAACGCATCACCGACGCCGGTCGGCTCCATCACCGCGGCCGGTTTGGCGATGGGAATGTGGATCGTTTCCTGCGAGGTGATAATGTCGCTGCCCTGCTCGCCTCGGGTGACGATGATCGTCGGCACGCGCGCCAGCAGGCTGGCTTGATCGAGACCGGTCTTTTTCTGCAAGATGCTGTATTCATAGTCGTTCATGATCAGGATGTAAGCGCCGGTCAGACCTTCGGCCAGTTCAGCGCCATCGACGCGGGCCACCTGTTGGCTGGGATCGTAAATGTAGGGAATGCCCAGCTCGCGGCACTCACGGGCATAGCGGGCCATCGCGCCGGGGTCATTGGGCGAAACGATAGTGATGTCGGGCCGGGGTGTCACGTCATAAAAGGACAGATCGCGGGCGCGAGCCATCGCGCCGGTGTAAAAGCTGGCGATCTGGTTCTGTGCCAGGTCGGTGCTGACGAAAAACGAGGCGGTAAAACAATCCTCACAAATACTGGTTAGCGATGTATCGATGCCGCGCTCGGCCAGCCACTGCACGTACTCGCCGGCGTCCTTGCCCGCCGTCGCCATCAGGCGGGGTGACTCGCCGAGCAGCGCCAGCGAGTAGGCGATGTTGGGCGCGCAGCCGCCATAGACGCGATCCATATCATCGACCAAAAAACTGAGGCTGATGTGGTCGAGTTTGTCGGGCAGCAGGTGATCGGTAAAGCGGCCCGGAAAGTGCATAATGTAATCAAAGGCAAAAGAGCCGGTGACAACGATGTTCATCGAAATAACTCCTTCAATTGACTGCCGACCGCAGGCAACCGACCGCCGGTTGCTGAACTGTCGTCGGTGATCAGTGGTCGGCAGTCGGCGGTCGATAGACAAACCGATCGTGCAAAATGACCTTGAGCGCAGCCAGCCCATCCTTGACAGAGCGCAGCTTTTTGCCCTGCGCCACCGAACGGGGGTGATACGAGATGGGCATTTCGCCATACGAATAGTCGCCCCGGGCCAGCCGGGTGCAGATTTCAAAGTCCAGGTCGAACCCGCTGCAGCGCAGCCCTAATGCCTGGTACACCGGGGTGCGGATCAACTTGGCCTCGGTGGCCGAATCGGTGTAGCGGCTGCCATAGAGCAGATTGATGATCAGGTTCAACCCCAACACGCCCACATAGTTTTGTAAATAGACGTAAACTGCCTTGCCGCCAGCCGTGCGTGAGCCAAACACGGCGTCCAGGTTTTCAGTGAGCGCCTTTTCGATCAACAGCGGCCACTCTTCCGGGTCATATTCCAGATCGGCGCCCTGGGTGATGGTATAGTCGCCGGTGCAAAGGGCCAGCCCGTCGCGCACCGACGCGCCGCGCCCCATATTTTCGGCGTGAAAGAGCACCTGAATGTCCTCGCCGCGAACGGCCTGCAAGAGGTCCCGTGTACCATCGGTGGAACAGTTGTCCACAATGATGATTTCCTTGCGGATCGGCACTTGCAGCACGCGATCCAGCACGTGCAAGACGGTGCTCTTTTCGTTATAAACGGGCATAATGACGGATAATTTGAAAGTGTCTGGGATCAAGGGAAAACCTTTCAAAGGGCAAATCACAAATGGCGAATGGCAAAGGGCAAACCACCCAACCACCCAACCACCTAACTACCCAACTACCTGGCCACCCAACCTCTTGAAAAACGCCTCAAACTGCTCCAGCATATACGCCAGACGCGGCGCGTCAAGCCCCGGATAGACGCCGACGAAAAAGGTAGCGCGCATCACCAGATCGGTGTTGGCCAGTTCGCCGACGGTGCGGTGCGGGATATTGCCAAAGCCCGGCTGGCGCAAGATGTTGCCGGCAAACAGGAATCGCGTCTCGATGCCCTGCTTTTCCAGCCAATCGACCAGGTCGCCGCGCGTGAACGGCGCTTCAGTGCGTACGGTCAGCGGCAAGGCGAACCAACTGATGCTGGCTCGCTCGTCCCAGGTCGGCAGGATGAGAAATTCTTCAAATTGTCTCAAGCCATTGTAAAGTGTCTCGAAATTTCGCTTGCGTGCCTGCTCGAACGCGGGCAGCTTGTCCAACTGCGCCAGGCCGAGCGCGGCTTGCAGGTCGGTGGGGCGCAGGTTGTAGCCGATGTTGCTGTACAGATACTTGTGGTCGTACGCGCCGGGCACACCGGGAATCTGGTAGCTAAAGCGTTTGCCGCAGGCGCCGTTGGCGTTGCCGGTGCGGTGATCGCACCAGCAGTCGCGGCCCCAGTCGCGGATCGAGCGGCAGGTTTTGGCCAGCGCGTCGTCGTCGGTGAGCACCGCGCCGCCCTCGGCGGTGGTGATATGGTGCGCCGGGTAAAAGCTCAGCGTGCTCATCTCGCCAAAGGTGCCGAGCAGCTTGCCGTCATAGCGCGACCCCATCGCCTCGCACACGTCCTCCAAGAGGTACAGCTTGAACCGTTGGGCGATCTCGGCCAGGCGATCCATTGGGGCCATGTTGCCCAAAATGTGCGGCACGAAAATCATGCGCGTGCGCCCCGAGATCGCTGCTTCGACCGCGTCCACATCGATTTGATAGTTGCCCAGTTCGCAATCGACGAATACCGGCACCAGGTTGTGCTGCACCAGCGGCGCGACGGTGGTCGGAAAGGTCGCCGCGGGCGTGATCACCTCGTCACCGGGCTGGAGCGGGTTAGGCGTCTGGGGCGAGCAAAGCGTCGCCGCCGCTGCCAGGTTGGCCGACGAGCCGGAATTGACCATGATCGCGTTGGAGACGCCATAATACGCGGCCAGAGCCTCCTCGAAAGCCAGCCCCTTGCGGCCAAAGGTGAGCCAGAAATCGAGCGCGGTGTCAACCAGGGCGATCAACTCGCGCTCGTCGAACACGCGCCCGGCGTAATGGATGCGCGTTTCGCCGGGCACAAAGGCGCGCTCGGCGTGCGCGAGTCGATAGTATTCCGTTACTTTGTCTTGAATTTCTTGACGTAATTGATCGATTTTATTCATCAAATCCCTTTTGCAGGGGCACGAACGGTTTTTGCGATGCCTTCCGGTAAAGATGTCGTCGCCTGCCAGCCCAGCACCTCGCGCGCGCGGGCCGGATCGCCGACCAATTCCCAGATTTCGCCGTCGCGGTAGGGCAACGCGCCACGCTGAATTGCTGCCGTGCTGCCAACTGCCTCGAAAATCATCTCCGCCACCCGGTACAGCGGCGTGCCTTGCCCGCTGCACAGGTTGAACGTCTCTCCGGCTGCTTCGGGCGCCGTCGCCGCACGGACAAACCCTTTGACAATATCGGCGACATATACCCAATCGCGGCGCTGCTCGCCGGCGGTCATCTCGAAATCACGCCCTTCTCGCGCCGTGCGGATGCAGGCCTGGACAAAGGTGTTCGGCGCTTGCCGCGGCCCGTAGACGCTGAATGGGCGCACGGTGACGATGGGCCACCCTTCGGTCTTGACAAAGCGGTTGCAAAAGTGCCACGCCGCCGTCTTGGCGATCGCGTAAGGCAGTTCCGGCCTGGGCGCTAAATCCTCATGCAGCAGCGGCGGCTGGTTGCCGTATTCGTGGCAGGTTCCGGTGTTGATCAGGACGCGGTACTCGCCCTTGAGCGCCTGGAGCAGGTTGAGCGTCCCTTCGATGTTGACCCGTGCCACCAGGGCCGGATCGAGGTTGACGTCGGCCACGCCAACAGCAGCCAGGTGGAAGACGAGCTGCGGCCGGACCGCGCGCACGATTCGCTCCAGCGCGTCCCGATCCGTCAAGTCGGCATCGTGGATACACACATCGCCGCGCACCGCATTGAGGTTGGCCGCCGCATCGCCGGGCAAGAGCAGGCAGTGTACCTCGTCGCCGCGCCCGAGCAGCGCCTCGACCAGGTGCGAACCGATGAAGCCGCTGCCGCCGGTCACAAGAACCCGCTCGCTCATCCTGCCCAGGCCAGCCCTTGCACGCGCGCCGCGTCGATGTAGCGCCCCAACTGCGACACGCACACGTCGTACATATCGACAACCTTTGAACCCGACTGGCGCTCAAACCAGGTGCGATACCAGCGCATCGTCTCGGCCACGGCCTGCTCCCAGTCGTAGGTTGAGCGCCAGCCGAGCCGGTTAGCCGCCTTGTCGCCGTTCAGGCGCAGCAGCGCGGTCTCATGAAACCTGTCAGGTTCGGGAAACCTGACAGGTTCGGGAAACCTGACAGGTTTAACGCCCTGGCCCCACACGTCGATCGCCTTTTCGACCACTTGCTGCGTGGTCACAGCGCACTCTTGGCGCGGGCCGAAATTCCACGCCTCGGCAAAGCGGGGCGCATCTGGTCCAAGGAGCTGGGCGGCCAGCCACAGGTAGCCGCTCAGCGACTCGAACACGATCTGCCAGGGGCGGACGTAGCCCGGATTGCGCAGGTTCATCGGCTTTTCGTTGGTTGAGCCTGTCGAAACCAATGCCCGCACCAGGTCGGGGATCAGGCGCTCGGCGGCCCAGTCGCCGCCGCCGATCACGTTGCCCGCTCGCGCCGAGGCCAGCCCGACCTGGTGTTCCTGATATGTTTCGCTTGAAAAGAACGATTGGCGATACGATGCGACAGCCAGTTCGGCCATCGCTTTCGACGCGCTGTAGGGGTCGTGCCCGCCCAGCTCGTCGATCTCGCGGTAGCCCCACAGCCATTCGCGGTTCTTGTATACCTTGTCGGTGGCGATGCAAACCACGGCCTGCCGTACCGGCGCTTTAGCGCCAGTGCGCCGCACCGCTTCGAGCAGGTTCACCGTGCCGCCGGCGTTGATGTCAAAGGTTTCCTGGGGCTGCTGGTACGACGGCAGTACCAATGGCTGCGCGGCCAGGTGAAAAACCGCCGATGGTTTGTGTTCGGCGACCGTTTGTTCAAGGTGCGCCAGGTCGCGCACGTCGCCGCGAACATCAACGATGTGCCCTGACAAATGACACAGTTCAAAAAGGCTAGGTGCGGTCGGCGGCTCCAGGCTGTAACCGATCACTCGCGCGCCCAACTCGTGCAGCCACAGGGTCAACCAGGAGCCTTTGAACCCCGTATGGCCGGTGACGAGGACGGTTTTCCCGCCAAATGCGTTTTCAAATGCGCCGTTTAGAACCACCAAACTACCCAATCAGGTCAGTTCGTTTTGAAAGAACTCGATGATCTCGCCGTCCGGCCCCTTGCAAAAGGCGATGCGGATCGGCATCGGCGGATCGCTGGGCAGGTTGACATCTCTGGGTTCGACCGTTACCTCTGCGCCGGCTGCGCGTGCCGCCTCGATCGCCTTGCTGGCATCGTCGGTGCGCAGCGCAAAATGGCGCACCACGCCATTGGGATTAAATCCCTCCGGCTCGCCCTGTGAGACCTCTAGATAGTTGCCGTCGCCGGTATCGAGCAGCACGGTGCGCCTGGCCTCTGTGCCCCAATGGAACCGGGCCTCAAACCCCAATCCTTCGCAATAAAACTTGAGCGTTGCATTCAGATCGCGCACATGCATCGCGATATGATGAAACCCACCGCCGCCGATTTTTGCATTGTTGCCCATTGTAAATCATTCTCCTCTGTCTTTAATTTCGTCAAGCATTAACTGTCCAACTACCCAACCACCTCGAATGCTACGCATTCGCACCACCCAACCACCTAACAACCCACTCACCACACCTTCCACGGCGCATTGCCGCTGTCCCACAACTCGTTTAGCGCTTGCGCGTCCTTAAAGGTGTTCATCGAGCGCCAAAAGCCAACGTGCCGGTAGAGCATCAACTCGCCCTGGCGCGCCATCTTGACCAGGAACTCGGTTTCCAGGTCCATCCCTGCATCGAGTTCGTCCAGTGCTGTTCGCTCGAGGATCATATACCCGGCGTTGATCCAATGGTCGAGGCGGGGATATTGGTAATAGTCCGTCACCCGGCCTTCCGGCGTCACGTCGACGACACCATACTGGTATGCCGGTTGATAGCCGGTGACGGTGATCTGCTTGCCATGCCCCAGATGGAAATCGACCAGCGCTGGGATGTCCACGTCGGCCACGTCGTCGCCGTAGAGCAGAAAAAACCGCTCCGAAGTGACGTGCCTGGCAATCTGGTGGATGCGCTCGCCTTTGTTTGTTTCCAGCCCTGTATCGACCAGGGTAATTTGCCAACTGCTCTCGTCGTGATTGTCGTGAAAACACGCATCATCGGTCTGCCCCAGGCAAAACGAGACATTGCGATGCATCCAGTTGTATTCGAGAAAATAGCGGCGGATCATCTCGCCGCGGTAGCCGAGGGGAAGGATAAATTCCTGGTAGCCATATGTGGCCAGGATTTTCATCACGTGCCACAGGATCGGCTGCCCGCCGACCTCGACCAACTCTTTTTTGACCGCCTGGTCGCCGCCGCTGATGCGCGTGCCCTTGCCGCCGCAAAAAATCACTGCCTGCATGATGACTCCATAATCTGCTTCAGGCTGAGGTCAAAAGGCGGGTAGGCGATGCCCTTTTCGGTGATGATGCCGGTGAGATAACGATGGGGGGTCACATCGAAGGCAATGTTGGCGACGGGCACACCTTCCGGCGCGATGCGCTGCCCGTCGATCACGGTGACTTCTTCGGGATCGCGCTCCTCGATGGGAATCAGGTCGCCGTTGGGCAGGTTCATATCGATGGTCGAGGTGGGCACGACGCTGAAACAGGGGATGCCGTTCTCTCTGGCGACCACGGCCAGCTTGTACGAGCCGATCTTGTTGGCGACGTCGCCGTTGGCGGCGACACGGTCCGCGCCGTACAGCACCACGTTCACCCGGCCGGTGCGCATCAGTTGCCCGGCAGCGTTGTCGGCGATCAGCGTACAGGGGATGCCGTCGCGCATCAATTCCCAGGCGGTCAGCCGCGCGCCTTGCAGGCGGGGCCGCGTCTCGTCGACCCAGACGTGGATCCGCTTGCCGTGCTCCACCGCCGCGCGCACCACACCGAGCACGGTGCCATAATCGACCGTCGCCAGCGCACCGGCATTGCAGTGGGTGAGAATGTTGTCGCCGTCGCGGATGACCTCTTGCCCGAAACAACCCATCGCGCGGTTGACCTGCACGTCTTCGTCGGCGATGGCCTGCGCTTCGACCATCAACGCCGCGCGGACAGCATCGGCGCTGGCTAGATTGGGATTTCGCGCTGTGTACAGCATTCGCTCAATGGCCCAAAAGAGGTTGATCGCGGTTGGACGGGTGGCGCGCAGCACATCGGCGGCCCGGTTTAGATCGTCAAGCAGCGCAGTTTTAGTTTTTGTACCACTGATCTGTGCTGCCAGGGCCATCCCAAATGCCGCCGTCGCGCCGATCGCCGGTGCGCCACGCACGACCATCTCTTTGATCGAACGGGCCACACCCTCCACTGTGTCAAAGGTCACGACCTTAAACTCGGCGGGCAGCAGTCTCTGGTCGATCAGTTTGACCCTGCCGTTATCCCATTCAACAGTGCGCATCCCGTTCTCCTTCGGGTCGGTGATCCAACTATTCCCGCAAAACGTGGCGTTATGTTGGTGCGCGGCTGCACAAATAATTCGAGCACCGATCCGACAAAAAAAAGCCTCTCGCATGGAGAGGTCGACCAAAGTCCCTCATCTCCCAGTTCGCCGTCGACACAGCACAGGCTGGCACCGCCAACGACATCTGCCGGATTTGGCACCTGGGCCAATTGGTTGAATGTTGCATCAACCGAATTGACCTGGTTGCCGGGGGGTCACCGGGCCGGTCCCTCGCCCCCTCTGGATAAGGTTCCAGAAAGGCATAGATTTTGAATGCGCGCTATAGTAGCACAATCAAGGGCTTTTGTCAAAAACGAGTGTCGCATGGGTACATGATACTTCCCCCAATGCACCCTGTCGCATTACAGTCAGGCTCTCTTTTCCCTTGACTTTGAATTCGGAATAGGCTATGATGGGCAAACGTTATTGAAAAATATTTCCGTCAGGAAGAATACGATGTCTCAAGATGAGATGGTCGCCGCATTGCGCCAGGCCGGATATCGATTGACCAGGCCGCGTTTGGCCGTGTTGCAGGTGTTGCTGGAACATCAGGAGCAACTCAGTCCAGAAGAACTGCACCATCTGGGTAAAGCCGTTTACGCGCCACTGGGGTTGGTGACGGTTTATCGGACGCTGGAACTGTTGGATCGGCTGGGGCTGGCGCAGCGCGTCCACACGGCGGGCAGATGTCACGGCTATGCGCGCATCGCGGGAGACCACCATCATCTCGTTTGCCGGGGCTGCGCACGGGTGGTTGAATTTCCATGTGAGGGGCTGGATGCGCTCATCGCCCACGTGCGGCAGACCACCGGTTTCATCGTCGATTCGCATCTGCTGGAATTGAGTGGGCTGTGCCCGAACTGCCAGTCGCTATAATTTTTTTGAGGCTAATTGAAAAATATTTTCATACAGGAGGCATTATGCGCAAATTGGGAGTGTTTTGGGGTATCGCTATGATCGCTGCAGTGGTGTTGATAGCCGCGAGCGGGTGTCGGCAACAGGCTGTGAGTGACGAACACGAGGATGGCGATCACGACGAAATGCCCGAGTTGTCTGCGGTCGATCTGGGAGGAAAGAAACTCCAGGTGGTGGCAACAACCAGCATGGTCGGCGATGTGGTGCGCAACGTCGGCGGCGATCTGATCGAGTTGACCATGCTGGTGCCCCTGGGCAGCGATCCACACGCCTTTGTGCCCACGCCGCAGGATATGGCCGGCGTCGCTGACGCGCACGTTCTGTTTGCCAACGGCCTGGGCCTGGAAGAATTTCTGCCCAATCTGCTCAAGGGGGTCGGCGGCAGTTTGCCCGTGATCCCCGTCTCGTATGGCATTGAGCCGCACCAGGGCGAGCATGAGGAAGCACATCAAGGCGACCATCGTGAGGGCGTCGATCCGCACACCTGGCTCGATCCCAACCACGTGATGACCTGGACTCACAATATTGCCGGTGCGCTGTCGGCGCTCGATCCGGCCCACGCGGAAGCCTTTGCGGCCAATGCCGAGGCGTACATTGTGCGACTGCAAGACCTCGATGCCTGGATTGAGACGCAAATCGCCGAGATTCCCGAGGCAAACCACAAGCTGGTGACCGATCACACTGCGTTTGGCTATTTCGCCGCGCGCTATGGGCTGGAACAAGTGGGGGCGGTGTTTCCCGGCTACAGCTCGCTGTCGGAACCGTCGGCGCAAGAACTGGCTCAACTGGAAGACGCGATCCGCGAGGCCGGGATCAAGGCGGTGTTTGTCGGCCTGACTGTCAATCCCGACTTGGCCGAGCGCGTCGTTCAGGACACAGGGGCGCGGCTGGTCTTTTTGTACACCGGATCGCTCAGCGATGCCGCTGGCCCGGCGAGTGACTATATTTCGTACATGCGCTATAATGTCGTTGCGATTGTCGATGCGCTGAGATAAGGCGTGGTTTCTACCACGCATAGGAAATGGATGGAACAAATGACGCTAGCAAGAGTTTCACTTTTCAGGCCTCACGCTGCCCACGACCACGACGCGCCGATCTTGCAGGTTGACAAGGTCAGCGTGCGCTATGATGGGCACCACGCTCTGCAAGATGTCTCCTTTGCATTGATCGAAGGAGAGCGCGTCGCCGTCGTCGGGCCAAATGGGGCGGGCAAAAGCACGCTGTTCAAGGTGATTTCCGGCGTACTCGCGCCGACGTCGGGGCAGGTGACGGTGGCCGGATACTGTCCCGGCAGTCACATCTGCATTGCCTACGTGCCGCAGCGCAGCCAGGTCGATTGGAGCTTTCCCGTCACCGTCGCCGATGTGGTGATGATGGGCCGCACGGGCAAGGTCGGTCTGTTCCGCCGGCCGGGACGCCGGGACGCCGAACTGGTGCACCAGTGTCTCGATCTGGTCGGCCTCAGTGACCTGGCGGGGCGGCAGATCGGCGAACTGTCCGGCGGGCAGCAGCAGCGCATGTTCATCGCCCGCGCGCTGGCCCAGGAGGCAGCGTTGGTGCTGATGGACGAGCCGCTCACCGGCCTCGACGTGCCGTCGCAGGAACACATTTTTCAGATTATGGACGAATTGCACCGGCGCGGGGTCACGGTGATGGTCGCCACGCACGATCTGAACATGGCGGCAGAGCGATTCGACCGCGTGCTGCTGCTCAACGGGCGGCTGCTGGGCATCGGCCAGCCCGACGACATCTTTACCACCGAGCGGTTGCAGTCGGCTTATGGCGGGAACTTGCGGCTGATCCAGACCGAGGACGGCACGATGGCGTTGAGCGATACCTGTTGCGAAGGACACGAGCATGAGCACGATCATTGATTTTCTCGTTGAACCGTTAAGCTACGCCTTTATGCAGCGCGGGCTGCTCGCCGTGGTGATGGTCGGCGTGGTCTGCGCGACGGTGGGCACCTATGTCGTGCTGCGCGGGATGGCCTTTTTCGGTGACGCGCTGGCGCACGCTATTTTGCCCGGCGTGGCCGTCGGTTATCTGGTCAGCGGCGGCGCGCGCGGCCCGACCTTTTGGTGGGGCCTGGGCACGGCGGTGCTCACGGCGATTGGCATCGGCGCGATCGGCAAGGGGGCCAGGGTCAAAGAGGATACGGCGATCGGCATCCTCTTTGCCGGAATGTTTGCGCTGGGCATCGCGCTGATCTCGACCGTGCGCAGTTACGCCGTCGATCTGGCGCATTTTATGTTCGGCGACGTGCTCGGCGTGTCGGCGGGCGATCTGTGGCTGACCGGCCTGCTCGGTGGGCTGGTGGTGCTGGTGGTGCTGGCCTTTTACAAAGAGTTTTTGGTCATGTCTTTCGATCCGGTGCTGGCGGTGACGCTGCGCCTGCCGTCGGGGCTGCTGCACTATATGCTGCTGGTGCTGATCGCCCTGGCGATTGTCGTCTCGCTGCAAACGGTCGGCGTGGCGCTGATGGTGGCGATGTTGATCACCCCGGCGGCAACGGCCTACTTGCTCACGCGGCGGCTGCCGGTGATGATGGCCCTGTCGGCGCTGATCGGCGCACTGTCCGGCGTGGTGGGGCTGTACCTGTCCTATTACGTCAGCGTGGCCTCCGGCGCGGCGATCGTGCTGGTCTGCACGGCTTTGTTTGTGCTAATCCTGCTCTTGGCCCCGCGTCGCGGGTTGGTGTGGGGATGGGTGAGGCGGTGAATGCTTGATCCGAATCAAGCTCTCTCAATCTGTGTCAAAGCTCTGCGCCTCGATGTACCCATCGCCAGCGTCTCAGCGCCTCTGCGTTGAGTTTTTTCAGTGGACTCTTTGATTATATCTCTCGGCAGCAGCTATTTGAAAATCGGTTGGAAGTGGATCAAACGCGCTTTGAGCAAAGGTTGGGAATTGGTCACCAGGCTACGTTTGTC